>JACCZY010000027.1 GCA_013695685.1 Geodermatophilaceae bacterium
CGAGGGCGTGGAGAAATTCGAGAAGTCCTGGGAGGAGCTGCTCGGCTCCGTCCGGGACGAGTTGCAGCGAGTGTCGTGACCTCCGGGGGGTTGCATGTCGAGGTCGCCGACGACGCGGCGGCCACGGCTGCGGAGCAGGCCCGCGACACCCAAATCGCCGACGACCTTCCGGCCAGGTTGATAGCCCGCGACGCCACGTTGTGGGGACCCGAGGCGGAGGACGAGGCGGCGATCCGGCTGGGCTGGCTGGACACGTTCCGCCGCAGCCGCGAGCTGCTGCCCCGGCTGGCCGCCCTGCACTCCGAGCTCGCCGACGAAGAGCTGGATCATGTCGTGCTGGCCGGCATGGGCGGTTCGTCGCTGGCCCCGGAGGTCATCTGCCAGAGCGCAGGAGTCGACCTCACCGTGCTCGACACGACCGACCCCGGGCAGGTCCGGGCCGCGCTCGCGGACCGGTTGCAGCGCACCGTCGTGGTCGTATCGTCGAAGTCGGGCGGCACGGTCGAAACGGACAGCCACCGGCGCGCCTACCTGCAGGCCTTTGTCGACAGTGGGCTGTCCGAAGCGGACGCCGGCCGCCGCTTCGTCATCGTCACCGATCCGGGTTCCCCATTCGTCGAGACGGCCGAGCAGATGGGGGCCCGGGAGATCTTCCTCGCCGACCCGGATGTCGGCGGGAGGTACAGCGCCCTGACGGCGTTCGGTCTGGTGCCTTCGGCGTTGGCCGGCGCGGACGTCGAGAATCTCCTTGACGACGCCGAGACGCTGGCCGGGCAGCTGGGTGCGGACAACCCGGCGCTGTTGCTCGGCTGCCTGCTCGGTTCCCAGGCCACGGCAGGGCGGGACAAGCTGTTGCTGGCCGACAACGACTCGGGTATCACCGGGCTCGGGGACTGGGCCGAGCAGTTGATCGCGGAGTCCACCGGGAAGCATGCCCGCGGCATCCTGCCGGTCGTCGTCCAGAGCGCGCGTGCCTTCGACGGCGTGGGCCCGGATGCCCTCACTGTCCTCAGTGGACGGCCGGCCGGCGGCGGGGAGGCGGCTGCGGTCGCTGGGCCGCTCGGAGCCCAGTTCCTCGGCTGGGAGTACGCCACCGCGGTGGCCGGCCGGATCATCGGGATCAACCCGTTCGACCAGCCGAACGTCACCGAGAGCAAGAACAACACCAAGAAGCTGCTGGATGCCGGGCTTCCCGAGGTGTCGCCGGCAGCGACCTTCGGTGCGGTCGAGGTGTACGCCGACCCCGCGCTGCTCGGGTCGGCCGGGTCGCTGTCCGACGTACTGGACGCGGTCGTGGCGGCGATCCCGGAGCACGGCTACCTTGCGATCATGGCCTACCTCGATCGGTGGGCGGACGCCTCCGCGGCCGACCTGCGCGACCTGCTGGCTCGAGGCACACAGCGGCCGGTGACGTTTGGGTGGGGGCCGCGCTTCCTGCACTCGACCGGGCAGTTCCATAAGGGTGGGCCACCGGTGGGCGCGTTCCTGCAGATCACCGGCGCCATTGCCGAGGACCTCGCAATTCCCGGTCAGGACTACACCTTCGCCGGGTTGCAGGCGGCACAGGCGGCCGGTGACCTGCAGGCGCTGACCGGGAGAGAGTTGCCGGCGTTCCGGCTGCACCTCACCGACCGGGCAGCCGGCCTCGGGCAACTTCTCGGGGCCGGCGAATGACCACAACCGCGCCGCCCGCCGTATGCCGCCGTACAACCCCCGCCGTACGCCGCCGTCCTACCACTTTGCCTGTTGGGTGGCCCCGCAAACCGGACAGATCGGTAGCCGACGCGGCCACCCGACAGGCAAAGTCGGGGTTGGCCCGGCAGGAGGCAGCATGGCGACCGAGCTGACCGATCATCCGACGAATCCGCTGCGCGATCCGCGTGATCGGCGGCTGCCACGGGTCCCTGAAGCCTGCGCCCTCGTGGTCTTCGGTATCACCGGCGACCTGGCCCGCAAGAAGCTGCTCCCGGCGTTCTACGACCTGGCCAACCGCGGACTGCTGCCGACGAGCTTCGCGCTGCTCGGCTTCGCCCGCCGGGACTGGGGTGACGGCGACTTCGTCGCCCTGGCCGAGAAGGCGGCGAGGGACCACGCCCGCACACCGTGGCGCGATGACGTGTGGGACCGGCTGGCCGCGAACATGAAGTTCGTCCCGGGGTCCTTCGATGACGACGACGCCTTCGACAATCTGGCGAAGACGCTGAAAGACATGGGTCACACCCATGGCATCCAGGGCAACGCGGCGTTCTTCCTGTCGATCCCACCGGCGATGTTCCCCGTCGTACTGCAGCAGATGCAGCGGACCGGTATGGCCGACAACGACCAGTCCGGCGGCTGGCGGCGGGTGGTCGTCGAGAAGCCCTTCGGTCACGACCTCGACAGCGCGATCGAACTCAACACTTTGGTCGATGACGTATTCGGCTGGCGAGACGTCTACCGGATTGACCACTACCTGGGCAAGGAGACCGTTCAGAACCTGCTGGCGCTGCGCTTCGCGAACACCCTCTTCGAGCCGATCTGGAACTCGCACTACGTCGACTCGGTGCAGATCACCATGGCCGAGGACGGCGGAATCGGTAGCCGGGCGGCGTTCTACGACGAGACCGGCGCTGCCCGCGACGTACTGCAGAACCATCTCCTGCAACTGCTCGCCCTTACCGCGATGGAAGAGCCGGTCCAGTTCATCCCGTCTGCGATCCGCACCGAGAAGCTCAAGGTGCTGCGTGCCGTGACGGTGCCCGAGGACCTCGCCGCCTACGCCATCCGCGGGCAGTACGAGCAGGGCTGGCTCGCCGGCGAGCGGGTGGCGGGCTACCAGCAGGAGAAGGACGTCCCGGAGGACTCGCTCACTGAGACGTTCGCGGCGGTGCGGCTGGGCGTGGAAACCCGGCGCTGGGCAGGTGTCCCCTTCTACCTGCGTACCGGCAAGCGGCTGCCAAGGCGGGTCACCGAGATCGCACTCAGCTTCCGCAAGGCGCCGCACCTTCCCTTCGCCAAGACCGACACCGAGGATCTCGGTCACAACCAGCTCGTCGTCCGGGTCCAGCCCGACGAGGGCATGACGCTGAAGTTCGGTTCCAAGGTTCCCGGCAGCATGATGGAGGTCCGCGACGTATCGATGGACTTCCTGTACGGCGAGACATTCACCGAGGCCAGCCCGGAGGCGTACGAGCGGTTGCTGCTCGACGTGCTCCTGGGCGACGCCATGCTCTTCCCGCTCAACGAAGAGGTCGAGGCATCATGGGAGGTCATCGACCCGCTGGAGGAGCATTGGGCCGGCCAGCGTCCGCACAGTTACCGGGCCGGCGAATGGGGGCCGGACGAGGCCGACGAGATGCTGGCCCGCGACGGCCGGGTCTGGCGACGGCCGTGACCGGGCCCGGAAGTTGTCAGTTTTTCCGCGTCACCCGGGACGCGGATCGACTGACAACATCGCAGGGGGCACCCTCATGGCTGTGACCCCGCTCGGCTGCATCCAGTCCGTTCCTGTGGTGTGCTCCCGGATGGGGCCGAGCTCATGACGACACTGTGGGACACCACCGGCTCCGCCGTGGTCAAGGCGCTCGCCGCCGAGCGCCGGGCCGGGGGAGCGGTGATGTCCGGGCTCGCGCTGACGCTCGTCGTCGTCGTGGACGAGAAGGAGGTGGCAGAGGCGGAGGAAGCCGCCAGGATCGCCGCCTCCGTGGTCCCCTGCCGCATGCTGATGGTCGTGCGGAGGCAGGTCGACGCACCGGTCCCCCGGCTGGATGCCGAGGTCCTCATCGGCGGCCGGCTCGGGCCGGGCGAGTCGATCGTGATGCGAATGTACGGACGGCTGGCGCTGCACGCGGAGTCCGTCGTGCTCCCCCTCCTCGCTCCCGACGCCCCCGTGGTGACGTGGTGGCACGGCCCGCCTCCGGACGTCATCGCGCACGATCCGCTCGGGGTGGTCGCCGACCGGCGGATCACCGAAAGCAGCTGGCTTCCGGATCCCGCGACCGCCCTGGCGATCCGGGCCGCGGACTTCCTGCCCGGCGACACCGACCTGGCCTGGACCCGCACGACCGGTTGGCGGGCGGCGCTCGCCGCCGCATTCGACTCGGTGCAGGGAACGGTCACCGGCGGCAGCGTCCAGGGCGACCCGGGCACCCCGACCGCGCAGCTGCTGGCCGGCTGGCTGACCGCCCGGCTCGGTTGTGAGATCACCCTCGAAGCCGCGTCGAACGCTCCCGGCGGAACAGCCGTCTCCGGTGCCCGGCTGGAACTCGATACGGGCCGGACGATCGTGTTGCAGCGATCCGACGCCAGAGGCGTCTCGGTGAAGGGCGGCGCCGGCCCGGACACGGTCATCCAGCTACCGAAGCGGTCGCTGGGCGATCTGCTCGGCGAGGAACTGCGTCGCCTCGACGACGACCAGCTCTACGGCGAAGCGTTGGCCGCCGCGACCGGCACCTCGGGGCTGACCGAGCGCAGCGGCCAACGCCGGCACGTCTGGCAGGACCCGGCCAGCGCATGAAGATGGACACGGGGATCTGGTTGCCGCATGGCGCATGGCGGCAACCATGTCCCCGAGTCGATCATGTGGGGATGCCGGGTTGAGCGCCGCGCAGATAGCCGTGCAGAGCAGTCCGGAGCTGCTGGCCGCCTCGGTCGCCGCCCGGCTCGTCACCCGGTTGGTCGACGTCCAGGCCGCCGGGAGCGTTCCCGCGGTTGTGCTCACCGGCGGCCGGATCGGGATCAGTGTGCTCGACCACGTGCAGCGGGCGCCCGCCCGCGACGCCGTCGACTGGCGCCGGGTCGAGTTCTGGTGGGGTGACGAGCGCTTCGTCCCCGCCGCGGATGCCGAGCGCAACGAACTGCAGGCCCGCCGGACGCTGCTGGACCACGTGCCGGTCGACCCGACCCGCGTGCATCCGTTGCCGGCCAGCGACGGGCAGTTCGGCGCCGACGTGGACGCCGCCGCGGAGTGGTACGCCGCCGAACTCGCCACGCACGCGCAGCCGGAGGATCACGGCCCGGTGCCGGGCTTCGACGTACTGCTGCTCGGGATCGGCGGGGAGGGCCACACCGCGTCGATCTTCCCGGACTCACCCGCGGCGTACGAGGAACGTTCGGTGGTCGCCGTGCGGAACTGCCCTAAGCCGCCGCCGACCCGGCTCACCCTGACGTTCCCCGCGCTGACCAGTGCGCACGAGGTGTGGATGATCGCAGCCGGCGCGGACAAGGCGGGGGCCGTGGCCATGGCACTCGGCGGGGCCGGCCGGGTGCAGCTTCCGGCCGCCGGCGCCGTGGGACGCAACCGGACCCTCTGGCTGCTCGATCGGGCGGCCGCGGGAAAGCTGCCGGCCTCACTGCTGCGCCTACCCGTCTCCTAGCCTGCTCCGCGGCTGGCTCGGCGTGAAGCGGGGCCGTTCCTCAGCTGCGGCGGGTGCGCACCTTCGCCAGTGCCTCGTCGAGGATCGCGGCGCCGTCGGCGTCGCTGCGCCGCTCACGCACGTACGCCAGGTGCGTCTTGTAGGGCTCGTTGCGGGGTGCCGACGGTGGGCTCTGCTCCTCCCGGCCGGCCGGGAGGCCGCAGCGGGGGCAGTCCCAGGTGTCGGGGATCACCGCATCCTCGGAGAACGCCGGCCTGGTCTCGTGACCGCGTGCGCACCAGAACTGCACCCTGTGCCGCGGCGCGGATTCTCCCCGCTCGGCCTCCCCCATCGGCCCAGCACCGACCCGGCTTCCCCGGATCGCGTTTCCACCAGCCACTGATTGCTCCCTGGATTCGAGGTGTTGATGGGGCACCGGCCCCGGCGGTCAGACCGCCTTGAGCAGGATGCCCAGGGCGACGATGCAGATCGTCCAGATCGAGCCGACTAAGATGGTGATCCGGTTGAGGTTCTTCTCCACGACCGAGGACCCGGACAGCGACGAGGTCATGCCGCCGCCGAACATCGACGACAAGCCGCCGCCCTTTCCCTTGTGCAGCAGGATCAGCACGATCAGGAGCAGGCTGCTCGCCATGGTCAGGATGGACAGGGTGGTCGTCATGGGTGTGCGGGGAGCCTCTCTGCGACGGTTGGGTACAGGGTAACGTGCGCCGCTAGGTCTTCCGGCGCGCGGCGGGTCAGCGCACCCCCAGCACGGTGAGGTCGTAGCCGCCGTAGGCCGCGTGAACGTAGGCGTTGCGCAGTCGTTCACCGGCCAGCAGCACCACCCGCTCCTCCACGAGGGGCACGTACGCCGCCAGCTCGACCAGTGCCTCGTCCACGGTCCGCCAGGCGTCCCGCGCCACTGCAGGCTCCCGCGCGGACAGCGCGGTGTTGGCGACAGCGAGCAGGTCAGGATCGGCGATCTGGGCGTAGTTGGCGCTGCCGGTCGGCTGCACCGCGCTCACCAGCGGCGGGTAGTACGTCGACGGCGTCGGCAGATCACCGGTCCAGGCGGTGACCAGGATCCCGTACTCCTCGGCCGTCACGTTGTCCGGACGGCCGATGTCGGAGGTGTAGTACGTCGCGGGATCCAGGCCCACCACGATTCCCACGACGCCGATCTGGCGCAGGCTCTCCGACACTGTCCTGGCCACCTGCAGCGGCCGCTGGTCGTTCGGCGTGGCGATCCGGACGGTGAACCCGTCGGGCCGGCCGCAGGCGGCGAGTTCGGTCTGTGCCTCAGCCACCCGCGCCTCGGCCAGCAGCGGTTCTCCGGTCGTCGGAGGCGGTGTCGGGAACCCCGGCAGCGACTGCGGCCACAGGCTCTGCGCGGCCGAGACCGCATCCGGCCCACCGAGGTCATCGACGAGCGCGGACCGGTCGACGGCGAGTGCCACGGCGCGCCTGCAGTGCACGTTGTCCATCGGCGGCACGGACACGGGCAGCGCCAGCATCCGGACGGTGCCGCTCGTGGCCCGGTCGGTGCGCGACTGCAACCCGGTGTCGGCCTCGATTCGCGCTAACGTCTCCGGCTGTACGCCGGTGTTCATCACATCGAGATCCGCGGCTCCGCCGATCACCCGCTGGTCGCGTTCGGGTCCGGTCAGCCCGGTGCGGATCTCCACCCGGTCCGGCAACGCGGTCCGGACCGGATCGGAGGACCGGTCCCACCGCCGGTTGCGTTCCAGGGTGATGCTGCGGCCCTCGTCGACCGAGGTGATCGCGTATGGCCCCGAGGACACCGGATCATCGCCGTAGTCCGCGCCGGTGTCGGCGTCACGCGGCACCGGGCTGCTGGAGGGTAGCGCCATGATGTGGTCGAAGTCGGCGTACGGCCGGTTGAGCCGGAACACCAGGGTCTGCTCGTCCGGTGTCTCGACCGTGGCCAGTCCGAGCTTCTCGGGGTGCGGGTCGGTGTACGGCCCGCCGTAGACGTTGGCCGGATCGTCGAGCAGGTCCACGACGTAGGTCGGGCCGCCCACCACGACGTCGGCGGCGAAGGACCGCTCGATGCCGTACTTCACGTCCGCGGCCGTGATCACCGAGCCGTCCTCGAAGTGCTGGTCCGGCTTGAGGGTGTACGTCCAGGTCGTGCCGCCCTCGGACGGGACGCCCGGGCCGGTGGCGAGGTCCGGCACCAACTCGCCGCCCGCGTCGCCCGGTGCGGCGGCGTACGTCACCAGCGTGCGGGTGTAGAGCCGCATGACGTTCCAGACCCAGGGGAAGTACGAGCGGGCCGGGTCCAGGCTGTCCGGCGTCCCGGCCACGATGCGCAGCGTGCCGCCGGAGTGCTGCGACGGCGAGCGTTCCTCGCTGACGCCCCGGTCGGCTTCGGCTCCGCTCGGAACGATGGTCGATTGCGCCTGCGTGACGGTCTGGGTGCAGCCAGTGAGCATGAGCAGCGTCACGCAGCCCGCGACGAGCACGGTCCTGCGGTGGTGCTGCATGCGTCAGCGGCCTCCTTGGATCGGCGGGCCGGCCGGTCTAGCTGCCCGAGGGCGCCGTGAGTCGGCAGATCCGGGCGAACTCGTCGGCGTCGAGGCTTGCTCCCCCGACCAGGGCGCCGTCGACATCGGGCTGAGCCACGATTCCTTCGGTGTTCGACGCCTTGACCGACCCGCCGTACAGGATACGCATGTCGTCGGCAAGCGCCGCGGAGTGCAGCTCGCGCACTCGACCGCGCAACGCCGAGCAGAGTTCCTGCGCGTCCTCCGGGGTGGCGACCTCGCCGGTCCCGATCGCCCACACCGGCTCGTAGGCCAGCACCAGCTCAGTGAGCCGCTCGGCGGCCAGGCCGGCCACGGCACCGTCAAGTTGGGCCAGGCAGTGCTCGACGTGTGTCCCGGCCTCGCGGACCGCGAGCCCTTCGCCGACGCAGAGGATCGGAATGATGGCGTTGTCGAGGGCGGCGGTCAGCTTGGCGTTGACGATGGCGTCGTCCTCGCCGTGGTGCTCGCGCCGCTCGGAGTGGCCGACGAGGACGTACTGGCAGCCGAGCTTGGCCAGCATCGAGCCGCTGATGTCACCGGTGTAGGCGCCCGCTGCGTGGGGGGACAGGTCCTGCGCACCGTAGCCGAGCAGCATCTGGTCCCCGGTGATCAGGGACTGCACGCTGCGGAGGGAAACGAACGGCGGCAGCACGACCACCTCGACGGCCCGCAACTGCTGCTCGTCGAGGCTGAACGCCACCTTCTGCACGAGCGCGATTGCCTCGAGCGGGGCGAGGTTCATCTTCCAGTTGCCCGCGATCATCGGGCGCCGCCACGTGATCATGGGGTTCCGCCGGTCATAGGCGGCGAAACCCCATGATCACGGAGTAGAGCTGGGGACGACACCTCAGTCGCCCAGCACGGCCAGGCCGGGGAGCGTCTTGCCCTCCAGATATTCAAGCGATGCGCCGCCGCCGGTGGAGATGTGCCCGTACGCCGAGTCGCCCAGCCCGAGCGTACGTACCGCGGCCGCGGAGTCCCCGCCGCCGACGACCGACAGACCCTCCACGGCGGCCACCGCCTTGCCGACACCCTTCGTCCCCCCGGCAAACGGCGCGAGTTCGAACACGCCCATCGGCCCGTTCCAGAACACGGTGCGCGCTCCGTCCAGCGCCTCGGTGAACAACCGGACCGACTGCGGCCCGATGTCCAGGCCCTTGAGCCCGGCCGGGATGGCGTCAGCGGCAACAACCGTCACCTGGGTGTCCGCGACGAGGGACTCGGCGCAGGCGATGTCCACCGGCAGCACGATCCGGTCCCCGGCGTCGGTGAGCAGCCGCCGGCACGTCTCGACCTGATCCTGCTCGAGCAACGACCCGCCCACCTCGTACCCCTTCGCGGCGAGGAACGTGAAGCACATCCCGCCGCCGATCAACAGACGGTCGACGGCGGGCAGCAGCGCCTCGATTACACCGAGCTTGTCCGATACCTTGCTCCCGCCCAGTACGACGACGTACGGCCGCTCGGGATCCTCCACGAGCCGGCGCAGCACCTCAACCTCCCGCAGCACCAGGCGCCCCGCGTACTGCGGCAGCCGCTGCGCGACGTCGTACACGCTGGCGTGCTTGCGATGCACAGCGCCGAACGCGTCGTCGACGTAGGCCTGGGCCAGCGCGGCGAGTTCGTCGGCGAGGCGGGCCCGCTCGTCGTCGTCCTTGCTCGTCTCACGCGGGTCGAAGCGGATGTTCTCCAGCATCGCGGCCTGTCCGTCGGCCAGCCGCTGCACGGTGTTCCGGGCGCTCTCGCCGACGACGTCGGCCGCCATGGCGACCGGCTGACCGAGCAGCTCACCGAGCCGCTCGGAGACGGGGGCGAGCGAGTACGCCGGATCCGGCCGCCCCTTCGGCCGGCCGAGGTGCGCAGCGACGACCACGCGGGCACCGGCCTCGGTGAGTTTGCGGATGGTCGGGAGGCTGGCCCGGATCCGGCCGTCGTCGGTGATCAGCGCCTCGCCGGTGGAGTTGTCCAGCGGCACGTTCAGGTCGGCGCGCAGGAGTACATGCGTGCCGGTGACACCCTCGGCAAGCAGGTCGTCAAGCCGCCGCATCAGATCTGCACCGTTAGAACTTGGACGCGACGAGCACGGTGAGGTCGACCAGCCGGTTGGAGTAGCCCCACTCGTTGTCGTACCAGCCGACCACCTTCACCTGGTCGGTGATCACCTTGGTAAGCCCGGAGTCGAAGATGCACGACGCCGGGTCGCCGACGATGTCGGAGGACACGATCGGGTCGGCGGTGTAGGTCAGGATGCCCTTGAGCGGTCCGTCCGCTGCGGCCTTGAAGGCCGCGTTGACCTCCTCGACGCTGGTCTCACGGCCGACCCTCGCGGTCAGGTCGGTGGCCGAGCCGGTCGGTACCGGGACCCGCAGGGCGTAGCCGTCCAACTTGCCCTGCAACTCCGGCAGCACCAGGCCGATCGCCCTGGCCGCACCGGTGCTGGTGGGTACGACGTTGATCGCCGCGGCACGGGCCCGGCGCAGATCCGAGTGCGGGGCGTCCTGCAGGTTCTGGTCCTGCGTGTAGGCGTGGATCGTGGTCATCAGGCCGCTGCGGATCTCGAACGTGTCGTGCAGCACCTTGGCCAGCGGCGCCAGGCAGTTCGTCGTACAGGATGCGTTGGAGATGACTGTCTGGCTGCCGTCGTACTTGTCGTCGTTGACTCCGGGAACCACCGTGAGGTCCTCGCCCTTGGCCGGTGCCGAGATGATCACCTTCTTGGCGCCGCCCTTGTCGACGTGCGCGCGAGCCTTATCGGCGTCGGTGAAGAACCCGGTCGACTCGATCACCACATCCACGCCGAGGTCGCCCCAGGGCAAGTCGCCCGGCTCCCGCTCGGCGAGGATCTCGAGGAGCTTGCCGTCAATCTCGATGCCGCCGTCGGTGACCGCGACGGTGTTCGGCAGCCGGCCGAGCACGCTGTCGTAGCGCAGCAGGTGCGCCATCGTCTTCACGTCGCCGAGGTCGTTCGCGGCCACGATCTCGATGTCCTGACCGCTGGCCTGCGCGGCCCGCCAGAAGTTGCGGCCGATGCGGCCGAACCCGTTGATTCCTACCCGGACCGTCACGCGGTGTCTCCTCTGTCAAGGCTGGAGTGTCTGGACCGAGCCTACCGAGAGCGCTCACGCTCCTGCGCGGCGACGCTGGCGGCGCTGGCCCGACGGCGACCGGTCAGTGCAGGTCGCGGCGGTGGAAGAGCCAGGTGCCCAGCGCCAGCAGAACCAGGAGGTACGCCGACAGCGTCAGGCCTCCTCTGACGTTGGACACCACGATCTCGGTGAACTCGGTGAAGCTGCCGGTCGACTCGTCAACACGCGGACCGGCCACGAAGATGGTCAGGCCGCCCTGCAGGATGAGCGCCACCGAGCTGTCGGTGAGGAGGAACGGTTGGGTGCTCGGGACCAGGGCGCGCAACGCCGTCTCGACAACGGCGAAGTAGGCGAAGCCGATACCCAGCGCAGCGCCGGTGTTGCGGATCAGGTTGGCCAGCCCGAACCCGAGCAGCGTGGTGATGACCACGAGCAGCACCGACCGGCCGGCTTGCCCGAGGAAGTCACCCCAGAAGCCGGCCGGGACATCTGTAGTGGTACCGCGGGTACGGGCGAGCAGTTGCGCGACGCCGAACCACGCGAGTTGGCCGAGCAGACCCAGCACCGCGCCGGCGAGGGCGGCAACCCCCGTCTTGACGCCGATCACCCTCAGCCGGCGGGTCTCCCAGAACAGCAGCGCCACGATCGAGCGGGTCGACCACTCCGCACCGACGTACGTCGCTCCGATCACGAAGCCGAGCATCGCGGTCGCCGCGGCTACCGCCAGCGCGCCGGCCGGCAGGTCACCGGTCAGCGTGAAAGGTTGTTTGAAAATGTAGTTCTCGACGCCGAAGCCCTGTTCGTCGAGGGGCGGCCCGCAGACGAATTCCCGATCGCTCTCGGGGATCGCCTCGTCGGCCAGGCACTCCTGCCGGTACTGCTCGGCGAGCGCCAGATCCTGCTCCATCCGGGCCTGCGCGTCGGCGAGGATCGCGGGGGTCGGCTCGGAGTACTGCGTAGAGGCGACGACGGAGAGCACCAGAAAGCCGAGGACGGCCAGGCCGACCAGCACCTGGATGAACCGGCGGGCGGCCAGCCGGGCCAGTTCGGTGCGCAGCAGCGAGCCGCGCAGGGTCGCCGGCTCCGGGCCGGTCTCCCGGGGCGGCGCGCTCACTGGTCCTCCGCGGTGAGGCCGAGGAACACGCTCTCCAGGTCCGCTGCCATGGGCGACAGTTCGCTCAGGTACTGACCCTCGGCGGCGAGTGCCCGCGTGATGGTGCTCGGCTCGCTGACCCCATGCACCAGCCACGCGTCGGCGAGTGCCGTCAGCGTGAACCCGGCCGCGGTCAGTACGGCGTACGCCGCCTGCGGATCCGGTGCGCGGAGGCGGATGTCACCGGTCGCTCCCGACGCCAGTACGTCGGCTACGTGGCCGGTGGCCACGAGCCTGCCGCGGGCGATGATCGTCACGTCGTCGCAGACCTGCTGTACCTCGCTGAGCAGGTGCGAGGACAGCAGGATGGTGGTCTGCCCGTCGGCGCCAAGCTGGCGGATGAGTTCGCGCACCTCCCGGATGCCGGCCGGATCGAGGCCGTTGCTCGGTTCGTCGAGCACGAGCAGGGCCGGGGACTTGAGCAGAGCGGCGGCAATCCCGAGCCGCTGCTTCATGCCCAGCGAGTAGCCCTTGAACGCGTCGTCACCGCGGTCGCGCAGACCAACGATCTCCAGGCACTCCTCGATGCGGCTGGGGGAGACACCCGCCACCCCGGCGAGCAGACGCAGGTTGCGGCGACCGCTGAAATTGGGGAAGAACAGCGGTGCTTCGACCAGCGCTCCGATCGAGCCGATGACCTCGGGTAGCTGGTCCGGCACCGGCCGGCCGAGCAGCCGCATGCTCCCGGAGTCGACGCGGACCAGACCGAGCAGTGCCCGGATCGTGGTCGTCTTGCCAGACCCGTTCGGGCCCAGGAAACCGTGGACGCGGTGCTCGGCGACCGACAGATCGAGGCCGTCGAGCGCCTTCTGTGCTGGCTTGCCGCGGCGTTGATAAGACTTGTGTGCGCCCTCGACCTCGACGACGGCCACCGCACCTCCTTGAGCTGAGCCAGCCGTCGCCACTGTGTCACAGCGGCGGAGTCATAGCGGCGGAGTCACAGCGGCGGCCGTGATCAGGTACTGCAGCATGTCGATTCCGGGCGGGGGCATTCGTAGGGATGATGACGCCGGGCACCGGGCCCGGTGCGCGAAAGGAGCCAGCCATGGGGCAGTACGCCGTCCTCATCTCCCTCGACGAGAACGTCGAGTCCTCAACCGTTCGGTGGCTGTGGCTGTGGCTGTGGCGCTGGCCGACGGTCCGTCGGCCGGGTTGGCCTTGCTGGCGGAGCTCGACGGCGATCTGGCCGGCTACCACTGCCTGCACGCCGCGCGAAGCGAGCTGCTGCGCCAGATCGGGGATCTCGCTGGTGCCCGGGCGGCCTGTCAGCGCGCCTTGGACCTGGTCGGCAACGACGCCGAACGCCGCCTGCTGCAGCGACGGCTAGCCGCCTTGCCGGCGCCGTGAGACCGCCTCCTGGGCCGATCGACAGTCGTGCAATCCGATCGCGGCATCGAGGAGCGGTCTGAGCGCGGTTCCGACGTGGCCGAGAGTCAGCGGGTCACAGCGAGCGTCTGCGGGCCGCGGAAGGCGACGTTCGGCGGGAAGCTCAACAGCTGACCCTCGACGAGGCGCAGGTCCGGTGCCCGCTCGAGCAGCTGCTCGAGGACCACGAGCAGTTCCAGTCGGGCCAGCGCGGCACCGAGGCAGAAGTGGATGCCCTTGCCGAAGGACAGGTGTGCCCGCGCATCGTGGCGCTGCAGGTCGAAGATGTCGGGGTCGGGGAACCGCTCCGGGTCGCGGTTGGCCGCGGCCAGCATCAGCAGCAGCTTCGCGCCCTCCGGCAGCCGGGCGCCGCCCAGCTCGACCGCGCGGGTGGTGATCCGCCGCCACGCGACCACGCTCGTGTCGTAGCGCAGCACCTCCTCTACCGCAGTGGGCAGCAAGGACGGTTCTGCGCGCAGTTGTGACCATCGGTCGGGGACCTCGAGCAGTCGGTGTACCGCATTACCGATCAGGCCGGTGGTCGTCTCGTGCCCGGCGAAGGACAGTCCGTAGGTCACGTTGACGATCTCGTCGACACTGACGGCTTCGTGGTCGTGGAGGTGCACCCGGAGCAGATCGCTGGTGAAGTCGTCCCGCAGGTCGGCCAGCCGTGCGTGGACGAACGTTTCGCAGTACAGCCAGTACGCCGCCAGCTGCTCGGCGATGCGGGCCTGTGCCGACGTGCTCGGGCGTCCCCAGGAGAACGACATCCGGTCGGTGCACCAGTCCTTGAGCCGCTCGGTGTCGCCGTCCGGGAACCCGATCAACGCGAAGACCACCACCGCCGGCAGGGGAAAGGCCAGCTCCTCGACCAGATCGGCTGAGCCTTCTGCGTCGATGCGAGCGAGCAACCGGTCGACCAGTTCAGAGCAGCGGTCCCGGACCGTCGGCTCCAGCGCTGCCAGCCGACGTGCCGAGAACGACTTCATGTTCTGCATGCGAATACGACCGTGCTTCGGTGGATCGCAGTTGGACATCGTCGGCGTCGCGCCGAACCCGCCAGTCAGGGATGCGGCCGACGATTGGCAGCGTCGGTGGTGGCCGGCACGATCATGGTCGGCACCTAGTGGTGTGTCGCTGTGCGGTTGCTCACCATCGGCGGCTGTCGGGAGTGCTCGGCCGGGACCACCCGTTGTCCGGCTGCATCATCACCGACCACGAACCGGCCGCATTGACCGGTACGACGACGCTGACCGGCACGACGATCACCGCACAGACGAGACGATGGATACACAGACCCGAAGCGCGACACCCGACACCGCATCCACCACCCCGGCACCTCGCGACCGGCAACCCATGCTCGACCTCTCGCTCACCCAGATCATCGGGGGCTCGCTCGCCGCTGCGACCGGAGCTGCGCTGACATCGAGCCTCGGCGTCGCGGGGACGATCGTCGGAGCCGCCACGATCAGCGTGGTCAGCGTGGTGGGCGGCGCCCTGTACACGCATTCGCTACGCCAGACCGGGCGGCGCGTGCTCGCCGGTACCGCCGCCGACGTACGACGATCGGCTAGGACGGCGCCTGCCGAGCCGACGCGGGCGGCCGGTAGCGCCGTCGACGTACGACGATCTGCCCTGACGGAGGCCGCCGGGCCGGAGCGGGCGGCCGGTACCGCCGTACCCAGGCAGTCGGGCCTTCGCCCCCGGAGTCTGCTTGCAGGCGCCGCTGCGGTGTTCGCGTTGGCGATTGCCGGGATCACCGGCTACGAGCTGGCCACCGGTGCGCCCATCTCCGGCGGCACCGGCGGTACGACTCTCAACCAGGTCACCGGAACCGGACCGGCAGCGGCCGGCGGCAACCCGGCCGACGGTGTTCCGTCGGACTCATCGGCCGATCCCACAGGCCCCTCCACCGGGCCGACGTCGGTGCCCACGTCAGTGCCGACGGAGACGACCGGGCCGAGCACCGGCACCACATCGCCGGCGGAGTCGACCACACCCTCGACCACGCCCTCCCACACAGCCACGCCGCGGCCCTCGGAACCGACGACGACGCCACCCGGCCCTACACCGCAGCCGTAAGCCCTGCCCCGCCGGGACGATCATGAAGATCCGCGCACACTGAAGCAGGACATAAGCGGCGAGCGGGCCACCAAACGTCATGATCGCCCGGAGCAGGGCGGTCGAGTGATACCGGCGGAGCAGGGCTACCGCAGAACGAGGTGCTCCGGGCGGATCGGGACGCGCTTCAGGTCGATCCCGCTCGCCGCCCGGACCGCGGCCACGATCGCCGGCGTCGAGGAGATCGTCGGCGGCTCCCCGACACCCCGCAGGCCGTACGGCGCATGCGGGTCGGCCAGTTCCAGCACCTCCACCCGCATCGGCGGCATGTCCATGATCGTGGGAATCAGGTAATCGGTGAACGACGGGTTGCGGAGCTTTCCGTCGACCACCTGCACCTCCTCCATCACCGCCAACCCGAGCCCCTGGGCAGTGCCGCCGTGGATCTGGCCGAGTACCGCATCGGGGTTCATCGCCTTGCCGACGTCTTGTACGGCGGCCATCTCGACCACCCGGATCAGGCCGAGGTCCACATCGACGTCGACCACCGCGCGGTGCGCGCAGAAGGCCCACTGCACATGCGCGTCGCCCCGGCCGGTCGCCTCGTCCAGCGGCTGCGTGGGTCGGTGTCGCCACTCGACCGTCCGCTCCACCGCACCCTCGACCAGCAAGGAGGCAATGTCGCCGACGACACCGTCCACTGTGGACTCCAACCTACCGCCGACCAGCCGGAACTCCCCCGGCCCATAGCGTTCAGCCGCCCGCTCGAGCAACTCCGAACGAACGGCCTCGCACGCGGCCCGGACGGCGCCCCCGGTGACATAGGTCTGCCGGGATGCCGAGGTCGACCCGCCGCTGCCCACCTGGGTGTCCGCGGCGGCGACCGTCACCCGCTCGACCCCGAGTTCGGACCGCGCGATCTGGGCCTGCACAGTGACCAGTCCCTGCCCCACCTCCACCGCCGCGGTGTGGACCAGTACCGAAGGCTCGTCACCCATCAGCTCGAGGCGCACCCGAGCGGTGGAGAAGTCGTCGAAGCCCTCGGAGAACCCGACGTTCTTGATGCCGACGGCGTAACCCACGCCCCGGCGTACGCCCTCGCCATGGGTCGTGTTCGACACCCCGCCCGGTAGTAGCCGGATATCGTCGGTGGCCGCGCCCGGCAGCGGCATCGCGTCCAGCCGGCGAAGCAACTCCATGACCGGCGCCGGGCTGTCGATCACCTGACCGGTGGGCAGCACCGAGCCCTCGGACATGGCGTTGCGCATCCGGATCTCGACCGGTGAGACGCCGACGGCCGCCGCCAGCTTGTCCATCTGCGACTCGTATCCGAACGCTGCCTGCACCGCCCCGAAGCCGCGCATCGCTCCGCACGGCGGGTTGTTCGTGTAGACACCCCAGCAGTCCATGGCGACATGAGGGACGTCGTACGGGCCGATCCCGAGGGTCGAGGCGTTGCCGACGACGGCCGGCGTACTGGACGTATAGGCCCCGCCGTCGAGCAGGATGTGCGCCCGCACGTACACGAGCCTGCCGTCGCGGTCGGCGCCATGCTCGTAGCGCATCAGCGCCGGATGCCGGTGCACGTGCCCGAAGAATGACTCCTCCCGCGAGTAGACCATCTTGACCGGCCGGCCGGTCTGCAGCGCCAGCATGCAGGCGTGCACCTGCATCGACAGGTCCTCCCGCGCCCCGAACGCACCGCCCACCCCGGCCAGCGTCAGCCGGATCTTGTCCTCGGGCAGCCGCAGGGCGCCGGCCATCTGCCGGCGGTCGACGTGCAGCCACTGGGTGGCGACGTACAGGTCGACGCCCCCGTCCTCGCCCGGCACCGCCAGCCCGGATTCGGGCCCGAGGAACGCCTGGTCCTGCATCCCGACCTCGTAGTCGCCATGTACGACGACGTCGGCGGTGGCTGCGTCCGGGTCGCCGAAACGGACCCGCTGATGCCGCACGATGTTGCCCTCGGGATGCACGGGCGCCTTGTCCCGGCTCATCGCCGTACGTTCCCCCGGCTCGTCGTGCACCGGTTTCCAGTACGGATGCCCGACGGCCTCGCGGGGGTCGCTCAGCGGCTCAACGACCTGGTAGTCCACGACAATCAGCGCCGCCGCCCGGCGAGCGGTCTCCGGATGATCCGCGGCCACGATCGCGACCGGCTCACCCTGGTAGCGGACCTCGTCGTAGGCGAGCACCGGCTGATCGGCGATCTCCAGCCCGTAGACCTTCTCCCCCGGTACGTCGTCGTGCGTGAGCACGGCGGACACCCCGGCAACTTTCAATGCGGGGCCGATGTCGATCGAGGCGATCCGGGCACGCGGATGGGGGCTGCGCAGGGTGGTGCCCCAGAGCATGCCCTCCATGTACAGGTCGGAGCTGTACGCGAACTGGCCGGTGACCTTGAACGTCCCGTCCGGCCGGAACGGCGACTCCCCGACACCACCGGCCGTCGTGGTCCTGACCTCGGTCGATACGTCCGTCACATGCCCACCTCCAGCAGCGATCGGCGGGCGGTGCGGGCGGCGGCCCCCAGCGCCTCGACGTCAGCGGTCACCAGTTCGCCGTCCGCGACGACCGTCCGGCCCTCGACCAGCAGCCGGCGCAGCGGCGCGGGCGGCCCCATCACCAGTGCGGTGACGGGGTCCTCCGCCATGTCGGCGTGACCGAGCCCGGTCAGGTCCCACAGCGCCACATCCGCACGCTTTCCGACCTCGATGCTGCCGATATCGTCCTGCCGCCCGAGGCAGCGGGCACCTCCCATGGTCGCCATCCGCAGCACCTCCCGCCCGGCCAGCGCTGTCGGGCCGTCGCGCAGCCGGGCCACCAGCAGTGCGATCCGCAGTTCCGAGCCGAGTCCTCCGTGCTCGTTCGAGGCCGGCCCGTCCACACCCAGACCCACCGGTACGCCGGCCGCCAGCAGGTCCCGCACTCGCGCGATGCCCGCGCCCAGCCGCCCGTTCGACGACGGGCAGTGCGCCACGCCGGTGCCACTACCGGCCAGCCGGCGTACAGCGTCGTCGTCGAAGTGGATCCCGTGCGCCACCCAGACATCCGGCCCGAGCCAGCCCAGCTCCTCGACGTACTCTGTGGGCGACCTGCCGAACTTCTCCCGACAGAACGCCTCCTCGTCCAGCGTCTCGCAGAGGTGGGTGTGCAGTCGCACCCCGCGGTCGCGGGCCAGCGCCGCCGACTGCCGCAGCAGGTCGGCGGTCACGCTGAACGGCGAGCACGGCGCCACCGCCACCCGCGTCATCGAGCCAGGTGACGGGTCGTGATGTTCGTCTATCGCCTGGGCGGTGGCCTCGAGGATCGTGTCGACGTCCTCCACCACATGGTCAGGCGGCAGCCCGCCGTCGGACTCGCCCAGATCCATGGAGCCGCGGGCGGGGTGGAACCGGACGCCGATCGAGCGGGCCGCCTCGATCTCGGCGGCGAGCAGGTCGCCGCGTCCGGACGCGGAAGCACTGTGGCGACCCTGGCGAACCACCGGATACACATAGTGGTGGTCCATCGAGGTGCTGCAGCCCGACAGCGCCAGCCAGCCGAGCCCCGCGGCCGCGGCGCTGTGCACGGCGTCGGCGTCGATCCGCGCCCACACCGGGTACAGCTCGACCAGCCACTCGAAGAGCGTGCTGTCCGGTGCACACCCCCGGGTCAGCCACTGGTAGAGGTGGTGGTGGGTGTTGATCAGGCCGGGCGTGGCGAGGCAGCCGTGGCCGTCGACGGTCTGGGCCCCGCCGTACGCGGGGGCGGGACCGGGCCCGATAGCGACGAGCACGCCGTCCTCGATGACGACGTGGCCCTCGGCGTACTCCGTCCCGCCCGCGTCGACGGTCGCCAACGCGCAGCCGTCGATGACGGTGCGTGCCTCCGCGGTGGGGGTCATGCCGACGAGCTCTGCCGGGTGGCGGCCAGCCGGACCGCGTCGAGGATCTTCTCGTACCCGGTGCAGCGGCACAGGTTCCCGGCCAGCGCCTCCCGGATCGTCGCGTCGGTGGGGTCGGGGTCACGGTTGAGCAGGTCGAACGCCGTGACCAGCAGCCCCGGCGTACAAAAGCCGCACTGCACGGCGCCGGACTCCACGAACGTCTCCTGGATCGTGGCCAACTGCTCGCCGTCTCCCAGCCCCTCGACGGTGACGACGTCCGCGCCCTCGGCCTGGCCGGCGGCCACCAGGCAGGCGCAGACCACCTCGCCGCCGAGCAGGACGGTGCAGGACCCGCATTCGCCCTGCTCGCAGGCGTTCTTCGAGCCGGGGAGGCCGAGCCGCTCGCGCAGGACGTAGAGCAGGCTCTCGCCCTCCCAGACGTCGTCGGCGGTCAGCTCGTCGCCGTTGACGGTCATCGTCACCCGGATCGTCACTGGGCTCGCTCCTGACTGCGATGCTCGGCCCAGGTCCACGTCAGCGTGCGGCGGGCGAGGACCGACAAGGCGTGACGCCGGTAGTCGGCGGTCCCCCGAACGTCATCGATCGGCTCGGCAGCCGCCGCCACCAGCTCACCGAATCGGCGTACGACGTCGTCGGGCAACTCATCCGGCGCCGTCCAGCGGTCAGCCAGTTCGGCGGCGAGGAAGTCCTCGGCCTCGGGGGCGGCGCGGGGGGTCGGCGCGGCCGAGCCGATACCGGTGCCGATCCGGCCGGTGTCCGGGTGCAGCGCCAGGGAGAACGAGCAGACCGCGATCACCATGGCGTTGCGGGTACCGACCTTGGCGTACTGCTGCGGGCCGCTGGCGACGGGGACGTGCACGGCGGCGATCAGTTCCTCCGGCCGCAGGGCGTTGTGCTTGGGGCCGAGGAAGAACTCGTGGATCGGGATCCGGCGGGCGCCTGTTGTCGACATCGTTTCCACTTCGCCGTTGGCGGCGAGCAGCGGCGGGAGCGCATCGCCGGCCGGTGACGCCGAACCCAGATTTCCCCCGACGCTGGCGCGATTGCGGATCTGCGGCGACCCGACCGTGCGGCTGGCGATCGCCAGTCCGGGCGCTTCGGTCGCCAGTTGCTCGATTATTGCCGTGTACGGGACGGCGGCACCGATCCGCAGGCGGCCGTCGTACCGGCTCCATTCGTAGAGCTCGGGTACGGCGGTCAGGTCCAGCAGCGCCTCGGGCCGGCGGCGGTCGAAGTTGAGGTCGACCATGACGTCCGTTCCGCCGCAGAGGGGGACCGCGTCGGGATGCTCGGCCTTGAGCTGGCACGCCTCGGACAGGCTGGTCGGCCGGAGGAACTCCATGCTCGAACCCCCGCCCTACGCCAATGACTGATTCGCGAGAGTAGCGCGAGTGTTACTCGGCGGTCGGCGTCAGTCGATGGTTGCGGCCAGGATGCACTCGTCGGTGTCGCCGCCCGCCGGCCAGCTGCTCGCGGGCGGCCAACAGATGACCGCGGGCGCGCTGGACGCTCTCCAGGAGTGCGACGGCTTGCCCAGCGCGTCGACGGGCGCGTCATCGACAACGCCGTGCTCGGGCGATCCGGTCAACTCATCGTCTCCTCAACTCGGCAGCGGACCGCGCCGTCACAGCCAGGCCGGTCCCGGATCTGGCGCGTCGTCGCGGGTCACGGTCGCCTCGATCAGGCCGTAGGGGCGGTCCGCTGCGTGGAAGATCTCGCCCGGATTGTCCAGCCCGAACGGCGCCAGATCGACCGCGAAGTGGTGCTTGTTCGGGGCGACCAGTCTCACCTCGACGATCTCCGGCCGCGCCTCGAGGACGGCGCTGCCCATCGCGTACAGCGACTGCTGCAGCGCGAAGCTGTGCGTCTCGGCGAACGCACGAAGCAGCAGGCGGCGTACGTCGTCGTACGCCGGCGCCCAGTCGACCTCGATGTGCGCGTAACGCCACTGCACTGTGAGTGCGGTCGCGAGCACCCGGTCGCGGGTCTCGGGCAGCGTCGTGTACTCGTCGACGAGGAACCCGGCGAACTCCGACCCGGTCGACTTGAGCACCACCAGGTCGGCGAGACCGGACACGACCCACTCGTCGGAACCCGACACCGTGACGACGGCGGTCCTGACCTCCTGCCCGCGGCGGACGAAGGAGTGGTCGTGCTCGCCGATCCGGTCCCAGCCGAACTCCTCGATCGCGATCCGGGCACTCTCGACGGACTCTGTGCCGGCCACGAAGTGCCGGCCGAGCAGCAGGCCGAACTCCTCAGGTTCCCCGACGCCGTGGGACTTGGCGAAGGCGTAGACGGTATTCTTCTGCGTGTCGGTGGGCAGCACCCGGCTCTGGTCGCCGCTGATGTGCGCCGCCGCGAAGTCTCCGCGCAGCGCCGTGGATACGTTGAGATCGCGGATCTCGTGCCGCTGCGTGTCGCGCACGATGCGGACCAGCCGGCACTCGGCCTTGCCGTACTGCGTCGGACCCAGGACGATCCCCACTCAACTCCCCCGGTAGGTCGAGTAGCCGAACGGGCTCAGCAGCAGCGGCACGTGGTAGTGCCCGTCGTCGAGGAGGAAGCTCACCACCACCTCCGGGTAGAAGCTGTCGACGTCCCGGCGCGCGTAGTACTGCCCGGTGCCGAAGACGAGGCGGAACAGCCCGGGTGTCAGCGGTCCGTCCCCGAGCCGGGCCACCCGGCCGTCGGAGTCGGTGACGCCGTCGGCGATCGGCTCCCAGCTGTCCCGGCCGGATCGCTCCAACCGTACGGCGACGCCGGCAGCCGGCCGGCCGCGGGAGGTGTCCAGCACGTGGCTGCTGACCGTGACCCCGCTCATGACCGCGTCCCCGTCATGCATGCGCCCCCGTCATGCCCGCGTCCCCGTGGCCAACTCATCGAGCAGCATGCCGATCCGCAACTGCGCGATCTTCGCCAGCTCACCCGCGACGACCCGCTGCTCGGTGTCGTCGTCGTTGCCCAGCCTCGTGCGCAGGTCGGCGAGCATCTGACCGGCGTCCAGCCCGGTGGCACACACCAGATAGATGTGCCCGAACCGTTCGTCGTAGTCGCGGTTTCCCTGCTCCAGGGCGGCCAGCGTCGACTCCTCCCGCCGTACGCCGGACTGCTCTGTCTGCGACCAGCGTGCACCCGCCTCCCCGGTTGCAGCCCGCTGCCCGATCCGCGGGTGCCCGTCCAGCGCCACCCGCACGTCCTGCGCAGTCAGCGCGTCGGAGGCGGCCTCGACAGCTGCGGTGAGGGCGGCGCGGTCGGCGTACGGCCTGCCCCGTTCGACGGCCGCTGCCCAGCCGGGGGCTGCGTTGCACACGGTCAGCTCCGCCAGCACTGTGTCGGCGGGACGGCTGTTGAACGCGGCCACACCCGGGTCGTCGGCGGTTACGGCGGCCACGCGCGGGTTGTCGGTGGTCACGGCGGCCACTCTAGATCGCGGCGAAGCCGGCGATCGGCCCCGCCTGACGCCCAGCTCGCGACGATCATGGAGTTTCGGGGGGCACAAGTAGCCCGGAACTGACAAAACGGGCCACTGATCTTCATGATCGTCGCCGGGAATCATCCCGACGCACGAGGCAGCCGCGCGCGGCTACGCTACGGCGCCAGCATCTCCGCGGTGACACTGGACTCGGTGTCCGGGATGCCGAGATCCTCGGCCCGCTTGTCCGCCAGTGCCAGCAGCCGCCGGATCCGGCCCGCGACGGCGTCCTTGGTCATGGGTGGATCGGCCAGGGTCCCCAGCTCCTCCAGCGAGGCCTGCCCGTGCTCCAGTCGTAGCCGCCCCGCTTCCAGCAGGTGCTCCGGCGCATCCGCAGCGAGGATCTCCATCGCCCGGTGCACCCGGGCCGAGGCGGCCACGGCAGCCCGCGCGGATCGACGCAGGTTCGCATCGTCGAAGTTCGCCAGCCGATTCGCCGTCGCGCGCACCTCCCGGCGCATCCGGCGTTCCTCCCAGGCCATGACCGACTGGTGCGCGCCCAGCCGCGTCAGCAACGCACCGATGGCGTCCCCGTCGCGGATGACAACCCGGTCAACCCCGCGCA
Source organism: Geodermatophilaceae bacterium (assembly GCA_013695685.1). Taxonomy (GTDB): domain Bacteria; phylum Actinomycetota; class Actinomycetes; order Mycobacteriales; family Geodermatophilaceae; genus JACCTY01. Next base: position 23,480 of record JACCZY010000027.1, read on the forward strand.
CCTCGCGCGCCTTGGCGGCGATGCCGAGCCGGCGGGCGGCACCGACGAGGGCGACGGCCGCCTCGTGCCCGGGAGCTGTCACTTCCAGTGAGGAGGACCGCCCGGGCTCGGTCAGGGATCCGTGCGCGAGGAATGCGCCGCGCCAGGCCGCCGCCGAGCAGCAGCTGCCGCCGGAGACGACCTGCCGGGGAAGCCCGCGAACGGGACGCCCCTGCATGTCGAGCAGGCCCGTCTGCCGGGCCAGCCCCTCACCGTCCTTGGCCACCCGGATCAGGTACCGGCTGCCCTTGCGCAGATTGCCGCTGGCCAGCACCTGGACCTCGCTGAGGTGACCAAAGACCTCGTTGATCTCTTTGCGCAGCCGGCGCGCGACCGAGCCGGTGTCCAGCTCGGCCTCGATCACCACCCGCCCCGCGACGATGTGCAGGCCCCCGGAGAAGCGCAGCATCGCCGAGATCTCCGCTCTACGGCAGCAGGACTTGGTCACGGACAGCCGGCTCAGCTCGTCCTTGACCGCTGAAGTCATTGCCATCTGCGCAGCTCCCAGCCTCTCAGCACTACCTGTCCACCCCGATGACCGGAGCCAGCGCCGCGGCGAGCCGATCCGGATCGTGCCGTGCCGTGCCGTCCGCGGCAGCCACCGGCGCCAGCACCAACCGCGCCCCCCGCGCATGCACCGTATCCGTAAGTCCGCGACGGTCAATGACCGCTTCCTCGTCAGCCAGCACGGTGTGGATCAACAGCTTCGGCGCATGTCGGTACAGGGCGTCGAGCAGCTCCTGCGGCGAGAAGCCCTCCGTCTCCCCCGGCTGTGGCGCCAGATTCAGCGTCACGACGATCCGCGCCTCGGTCCGCACCATCGCGTCAAGCAGTCCCGGCACCAGGACGTGCGGCAGGACGGAGGTGAACCACGACCCGGGACCCAGTACGACGGCGTCGGCGGCACGGATCGCCGCGACCGCCTCCGGGCAGGCGGGTGGCCGCTCCGGCATGAGAGCTACCGAGAGCACCCGTCCCGGCGTGGTGGCGACGGCGACCTGCCCGCGGATGCGGCGTACATCAGAGGGGTGGTCCGGGTCGATGCCGCTGACCATCGCGACGATCTCAAGCGGAACGGGTGACATCGGCAGCACCCGTCCCTGCGCACCGACCATGCGTCCCACGGTTGCCAGCGCCTCGACCGCGTCGCCGTTGAGCAGCTCCATCAGGCCGGTGATGATCAGATTCCCCACCGGATGCCCCGCCAGCGCGCCGCTGCCCCCGAAGCGGTGCTGCAGCAGCGCGGCCAGCCGTTCGCAGCCGTCGCCGGAGCCGGACAGCGTCGCCAGCGCCATCCGCAGGTCCCCCGGCGGCAGCACCCCGAGTTCGCGGCGGATCCGACCGCTGGAACCTCCGTCGTCGGCGACAGTGACCACGGCGCACAGCTCGCGGGTGAGTTGCCGCAGCGCCGCCAGGGACGTGGACAGGCCGTGCCCGCCGCCGAGCGCCACCACCTTCGGGTCGCGGGTCACCCGCGACCGGTCCGCTGCACAACGTCATCGCCGCGGCTGAGCCCCGGCGCAGCGTCATCGCCGCGGTTCACTCGCGACCCAGATCACGGTGGAAGACGGTGGTCAGCACGCCGTCAGCGGACAGCCGTTCCGCCAGCTGCTCGGCCATGACGACCGAGCGGTGCTTCCCGCCGGTACAACCCAGGGCAACTGTCAGATAGCGCTTGCCCTCGCGCTGGTAGCCGGCGCCGACCAGCCGCAGCAGTTCGTGGTAGCGCTCGAGGAAGTCCCCCGCCCCGTCCTGGCTCAGCACGTAGTCGCGCACATCGGCGTCCTGACCGGTGTGCTCACGGAGTTCGGGGATCCAATGCGGATTCGGCAGGAACCGCACGTCCATCACCATGTCGGCGTCCATCGGCAGGCCATACTTGAAACCGAAGGACATCACAGTCGCCTTGAGCGCCGGCAGGTCCTCGGCGCCGAAGGCGGCCTCGATCTTTTGCCGCAGCTGGTGCACGTTCAGTTCGCTGGTGTCGAGCACCAGGTCCGCCTCGCCGTACAGCCCGCCCAGCAGGACCCGCTCGGCCCGGATGCCGTCGATCAGCCGCCCGCTGCCCTGCAGGGGGTGCTCCCGGCGTACCGCCTCGAACCGCCGGATCAGCACCCGTTCCGTTGCCTCGAGGAACAGCACCTTCGGCCGATAGCCCCTTCGCCCGAGTTCGACGAGGATCGACTTGAGATCCGAGGAAAAGGCCCGACTGCGTACGTCGACGACGACCGCCACCTTCGTCACTGCACCCTGCGAGCGGCTGCCGAGGTCCACCATGGTGGCGATCAACTCCGGCGGCAGATTGTCCACGACGAAGAAGCCGAGGTCCTCCAGGCACTTCGCGGCCGTGCTGCGGCCGGCTCCGGACATTCCGGAGACGATGACGACGTCGATACCCGGGTGCTCGGATGTTTCGGTCAGCGATGCCGTCATGCCTCCGCCTCCACGATCTCCCCGGTGACCGGGTCGACGGCCGGACTGGGCACCGCCTCGTCGCGATGCAGGGCGGCGACGACGGACTCCGCGGTACGCCGCCCGATCCCCGGCACGGTCTGCACGTCGTCGATCGAGGCCGCCCGCAACCGCTTCAAAGACCCGAACTTCCCGAGCAGCGCCTTGCGCCGGGTGTCCCCCAGACCCGGTACGCCGTCGAGCAGGGACTCGGTCATGGACTTGGAGCGGCGCTGACGGTGGTAGGTGATGGCGAAGCGGTGCGCCTCGTCCCGGATCCGCTGGAGCAGGTACAGGCCCTCGGAGCTGCGCGGCAGGATCACCGGATGGTCCTGTCCGGGCAGCCAGACCTCCTCCAGTCGCTTGGCGAGGCCGACCAGGCTGACGTCATCGATCCCGAGTTCGGCAAGGGCCCGCGCAGCGGCCGCGACCTGCGGCGCGCCGCCGTCGACGACGAGCAGGTTGGGCGGATAGGCGAACTTCCGCAGCCGGCCCACCTCGGCGTCGGGCTGCTGCTCGCGCAGCTGCTCCTCGAGGTGGCGGGCGAAGCGCCGGCGTACGACCTCGTGGATCGAGGCGGTGTCGTCGGTCTGGCCGTCGGGGCCGCCGGTGATGGAGAACCGGCGGTACTCCGATCGTCGCGGCAGGCCGTCCTCGAAGACGACCATGCTCGCGACGACGTTCGTCCCCTGGACGTGCGAGACGTCGATGCACTCGATCCGCAGCGGTGCCTCCGGCAGGTCCAGCGCGCCCTGGATCTCTGACAGCGCCAGCGACCGGGCGGTGAGGTCGCTGGCCCGCTTCAGCCGGTGTTGGACGAATGCCTCCCTCGCGTTGCGCTCAACCGTCTCCATGAGCGCACGCTTGTCCCCGCGTTGCGGCACCCGCAGCGACACCCGCGACCCGCGCAGGTCACCGAGCCACTCGACCAGCGCGTCGGCGTCCGGCGGCCCCTCCGGCACGAGCACCTCGCGCGGGACGTCCTCGCCGGCGCCGTACACCTGTAGCAGGAACTGCTCGACGAGGTCCGGCGTACCCACGTCCTCGACCTTGTCCACGACCCAGCCGCGCTGGCCGCGGACCCGGCCGCCGCGGACGTGGAAGACCTGCACCGCCGCCTCCAGCTCGTCCTGCGCGAACGCGATCACGTCGGCGTCGGTCCCGTCACCGAGGACGACCGCCTGCTTCTCCATCGCCCGCCGCAGCGCACCCACATCGTCGCGGAGCCGGGCGGCCCGCTCGAACTCCTCGTCCGCCGCGGCCGCGCGCATCTCCGCCTCGAGTTTGCGGACCATCTGATCGGTGCGGCCGGACATGAAGTCGACAAAGTCATCGACGATGCCGCGATGTTCCGCTACGGAGACCCGCCCGACGCACGGCGCGGAGCACTTTCCGATGTAGCCGAGCAGGCACGGCCGTCCCACCTGGTTCGCGCGGCGGAACACCCCGTTGGAGCAGGTGCGGGCTGGGAACACCCGAAGCAGCAGGTCGAGGGTCTCCCGGATGGCCCAGGCGTGGGCGTAGGGGCCGAAGTATCGGACGCCCTTCTTCTTCGGCCCGCGCATGACCTGCAGCCGCGGGTACTCCTCGTACAACGTGACGGCCAGGCTCGGGTAGCTCTTGTCGTCGCGGTAGCGGACGTTGAAGCGCGGGTCGAACTCCTTGATCCAGCTGTACTCCAGCTGCAGTGCCTCGACCTCGGTACTGACGACCGTCCACTCCACCGACGCCGCCGTGGTCACCATCTGCCGGGTCCGCGGGTGCAGCGCCGCGACATCCTGGAAGTACGACGACAGCCGGCTGCGCAGGCTCTTGGCCTTGCCGACGTACACCACCCGCTGCCGCTCGTCGCGGAACCGGTAGACGCCCGGCCGGTCCGGAATCGTCCCCGGAGCGGGACGGTACGTCGACGGATCGGCCACTGCCCGAGCCTACGACGGCCCGCCGACGTGTCTGCGTCGGCGACTCATGATCACGACGCGGTCGCCTTCTTGGCAGGCTTCGATGCCGATCGTCCCGCGCCGGGCGGCTGGGCGGCGCCGGTCCCGGCGACCGCGCGCAGTCCGGTTGCCTGGGCGCCGCGGGCAAGCACCGGCCGCAGGAAGCTGCCGGTATGGCTCCCGGACACGGCCGCGATGTCCTCCGGCGTACCCTCCGCGACGACCAGACCGCCACCGTGCCCGCCCTCCGGGCCCATGTCTATGATCCAGTCCGCGGTCTTGATGACGTCGAGATTGTGCTCGATGACGATCACCGTGTTGCCGCCGTCGACCAGCCGGCCGAGCACGCCGAGCAGCTTGCGGATGTCCTCGAAGTGCAGCCCGGTGGTCGGCTCGTCCAGCACGTAGACGGTGCGCCCGGTCGAGCGCTTCTGCAGCTCGGCGGACAGCTTCACCCGCTGCGCTTCGCCGCCGGACAGCGTCGGCGCCGGCTGACCGAGCCGGACGTAGCCAAGACCGACCTCGACCAACGTCCTCAGGTGCCGGGCGATGCCCGGGATCGCCTGGAAGAACTCCGCGGCCTCCTCGATCGGCATGTCGAGGACCTCGGCGATCGTGCGGCCCTTGAAGTGGACCTCCAGCGTCTCCCGGTTGTAGCGGGCGCCCTTGCACACCTCGCACGGCACGTAGACGTCGGGCAGGAAGTTCATCTCGATCTTGATCGTGCCGTCGCCCCGGCACGCCTCACAGCGACCACCCTTGACGTTGAACGAGAACCGCCCGGGCTGGTAGCCGCGGACCTTCGCCTCGGTCGTCTCTGCGAACAGCCGCCGAATGTGGTCGAACACGCCGGTGTACGTCGCCGCGTTGGACCTCGGCGTGCGGCCGATCGGTGACTGGTCGACGCCCACCACCTTGTCCAGCTCGTCCAGGCCGCTGACCCGCCGGTGCCGACCGGGGACCTGCCGGGCACCGTTGATGACGTTCGCGAGCACGTTGTAGAGGATGTCGTTCACGAGCGTCGACTTGCCCGACCCGGACACCCCGGTTACCGCGACCATGCAGCCGAGCGGGAAGGACACGTCCACGTCTCGCAGGTTGTGCTCCCTCGCCCCATGCACGGTCAGCTGCCGACCCGGCGTGGGTCGGCGCCGCTGCGCCGGTACGGCGATCGTCCGCCGGCCGGTCAGGTAGGCACCGGTGATCGAGTCGGGGCTGGCGAGCAGGTCCTCGACCGGCCCGCTGACGACGACGTTCCCGCCGTGCTCCCCCGCACCCGGGCCGATGTCGACCACCCAGTCCGCAACCCGGATGGTGTCCTCGTCGTGCTCGACGACGATCAGCGTGTTGCCCAGGTCCCGCAGCCGGACCAGCGTGTCGATCAGCCGGCGGTTGTCCCGCTGGTGCAGCCCGATCGACGGCTCGTCGAGCACGTACAGGACCCCGACCAGCCCCGACCCGATCTGCGTCGCCAGCCTGATCCGCTGCGCCTCGCCACCGGCCAGCGTGGCCGCCGGTCGGCTCAGCGACAGGTAGTCCAATCCCACGTCGACGAGGAACCCCAGGCGCGCGTTGACCTCCTTGAGCACCGGGGCGGCGATCATCGCCTCGCGATCACTGAGCTCCACCTCGGCGAGGAACTCCAGACACTGTCCGATGGCCATCGAGGTGACATCGGAGATCGACCGGTCGCCGACCCGGACGGCCAGCACTTCGGGCTTGAGCCGCGCGCCACCGCAGGCGGGGCACGGCACGTCCCGCATGTAGCCCTCGTACTTGTCCCGCATGAACTCGCTGTCGGTGTCGTCCCGCCGCCGCTCCAGGAACGGCACGACGCCCTCGAACGTCGCGTGGTAGGACCGCTCGCGGCCGTAGCGGTTGCGGTAGCGCACATGCACCTGCCGGTCCTGGCCGTGCAGCACGGTCTCCTGCACGAGCGCCGGCAGCTTCTCCCACGGCGACTTCAGGTCGAAGCCGAGGGAGTCGGCCAGCCCGGTCAGCAGCCGGGTGAAGTACTCGGTGGTCTGGCCGGAGGACCACGGTGCGATCGCGCCGTCGGCGAGGCTGCGCTCCGGGTCGGGAATGACGAGTTCCGGGTCGACCTCCTTGCGGGTTCCGAGGCCAACGCACTCCGGGCAGGCGCCGTACGGCGAGTTGAAGGAGAACGAGCGCGGCTCCATCGCCTCGAAGGACAGGTCGTCGTACAGGCAGGCGAGGTGCTCGGAGAAGGTCCGCTCGCGGTTCGGGTCGCTCTCGTCACGATCGACGAAGTCGAGCAGGACCAGCCCCCCGGCGAGAGCCAACGCGGTCTCGACCGAATCGGTCAGCCGGCGTTTATTGCCCGGGCGGACCGTCAGGCGATCGACGACCACCTCGATCGTGTGCTTCTCCTGCTTCTTCAGCTTCGGCGCCTCGATCAGCGGGTAGACGACCCCGTCGACCCGCGCCCTCGAGAAACCCTGCGTCTGCAGGTCGGCGAACAGATCGACGTACTCGCCCTTGCGGCCGCGGATCACCGGCGCCAGCACCTGGAACCGGACGCCCTCCTCCATCTCGAGCACCCGATCGACGATCTGCTGCGGTGTCTGACGCGAGATCGGACGGCCACAAATCGGGCAGTGCGGCCGCCCGGCCCGGGCGTAGAGCAGCCGCAGGTAGTCATAGACCTCGGTGATCGTGCCGACCGTCGACCTGGGGTTCCGGCTGGTTGACTTCTGGTCGATCGAGACCGCCGGGGACAACCCCTCGATGAAGTCGACGTCCGGCTTGTCCATCTGGCCGAGGAACTGCCGTGCGTACGCCGACAGGGACTCGACGTAGCGCCGCTGTCCCTCGGCGAAGATCGTGTCGAAAGCCAGGCTCGACTTCCCGGATCCGGACAACCCGGTAAAGACGATCAGGCTGTTGCGCGGGAGGTCGAGGTCGACGTTGCGTAGGTTGTGCTCGCGCGCTCCGCGCACGACGAGACGATCCATACTGGTGGTTGCTCCCTGGTCCCGAGCCGGCTGGCAGTACCCGTCGGCCACCCTACGACCGCCTGCCGACAAGAATGCGCGGACTCCCAGGTTATCGAACGGACGTTCGAGCAGCCACCGTCACCGCGCCGGGGGATCGGATGCCGCGCACAGCCCGGACACGGCAGCTCACGGGCACGAACGCTGCCCGGAACACGGCTCCGCCCGGCCCATATCGCAGGAGGGCCGGGCGGAAACTGGCTGGACCTACTGGCCGCCGAGCTGACCGCGGATCGCGCCCGCCGGGAAGTCGACGTTGTGGACGTTGACGTAGTAGTCGCCGGGGTTGTCTGCGACGTCCTGGGCCAACTCAGGATCGACCGCGACACAGCCCTTGATCTGACCGGGGGGGTTGGTGGCGATCAAGTCGGTGAAGTCGATCACGACCGGTCCTGCCACGTCGGGTGACCCCTCGTGGATGTGCGCACCGGTGGGGGGGTCGATGTTGCGGTACCGGATGCTGATGCACACCGCGCCCTGTTCGGGCCGCGGGTTGGCGAAGGCCCGGCCGATGCCGTCGTCGTCGCCGGGACCGGGAACCTCTCGCTCGCCGGTGAGGACAGTCGAGGACAGGTACGTGTGGGCCGCCGAGGCGACGGACGGGACCCCGACGCTGGCCATGACGGCAAGCGGAATGGCGACGAGGGCGAGTTTGCGACGCATGGGACCTCCAGCTGATGGGGCGGGCCCGAGGGGGTGGGCCCGCTGGGGGTGGGCCCGATGGGTGGGCCCGATGGGTGGGCCCGATTGGTGGGCCCAGTGCCGTTCTACACGCTGATAGACACGCAGCGCAGGCCGATCCGGCTCAACCGATCGAGAAAGTTCTCACTGGCAGGGGGCCTTGCCCACAGCGCATGCCGCGTACGGCAAGGTCGTCCCCATGACCCACACCCCGCCCGCCCCCGCGGTGTGCTCCCGATCGAAGGCACACTCATGACCCCCCGATCCAGCCGCGAAGTCCAGTTGGCCTCGCGACCGCAGGGCCTGCCGACACCGCAGGATTTCGCCCTGGTGGAGCGTCCGCTGCCCGATCTGGACGACGGGCAGGTCCTGGTCCGCAACCTCCTCATGAGCGTCGACCCCTACATGCGGGGCCGGATGAACGACGTCCCGTCCTACGTCCCCCCGTTTCAACTCGATCAGGCGCTGGAGGGCGGCGCCGTCGGCGAGGTCATCGAGTCCCGGTCGGACTCGATGAGCATCGGCGACATCGTGTTGCACGGCCTCGGCTGGCGCGACTTCGCAGTCGGGGCGGCCGGCGGTTTCCGTCGGGTCGATCCAGCGGCTGCCCCGTTATCGGCGTACCTCGGCGTACTCGGGATGCCCGGGCTGACGGCGTACGCAGGCCTGCTGGAGGTGGCCGCGATGAAGGAAGGGGACGTCGTGTTCGTCTCCGGTGCGGCCGGTGCGGTGGGCAGCCTGGTCGGCCAGATCGCGAAGCTCAAGGGGGCGTCGCGGGTCATCGGGAGTGCCGGCTCGGCGGCGAAGGTCGAACACGTGCTCGGGCTCGGGTTCGATGCCGCGTTCGATTACAAGCAGGAGCCGGTACGCCGGCAGCTTCGCGACGCCGCCCCGGACGGGATCGACGTCTACTTCGACAATGTCGGGGGCGACCACCTGGAGGCGGCGATCGGGTCGTTGCGGCTGCACGGGAGGGTGGCACTGTGCGGGGCGATCTCGGCGTACAACGAGACGCAGGCCCCGCCCGGGCCACGCAATCTGGCCCTGGCGATCGGCCGGCGGCTCACCCTGCGCGGCTTCATCGTCAATGACCACAATCACCTGCGCGGCGTGTTCACCGAGGATGTGGGCGGCTGGCTGCGCGAGGGCCGGCTGCGGTGGGAGCAGACCACGGTGCAGGGGCTGGAGAACGCGCCGGCAGCGTTCATCGGCCTGCTGCAGGGCGAGAACACAGGCAAGATGATCGTCGAACTGGCGGGAGAGCGGCTATGAACGACTACAGCGGCGACGTAGAGGTCGGAGGGCCACCCGACATGCGGGTGCTTCCTGACCTGGAGATCACCAAGCTCGCCGTCGGCGGGATGAACAACAACGCGTACCTCCTCCGGTGCCCGCGGACCGGCTCGGCGGTGCTCGTCGACGCGGCGAACGAAGCGGGCCGGCTGCTGGACATGATCGGTACGGCGCCGCTTGGCACCGTGGTGACCACCCATCAGCACGCCGACCACTGGCAGGCGCTGGCCGTGGTGGTGGCCGAGACCGGGGCACGGACGGTCGCCCATCCACTGGACGCCGGTGCGCTACCGGTGACTGTGGACGACTCGGTGGAGGGCGGCGGGAGCGTCCACGTCGGTGATGTGACGCTGGAAGTCATCCACCTGCGCGGGCACACGCCGGGTTCGATCGCGCTCCTGCACCGCTCGGCCGACGGCTCGACGCACCTGTTCACCGGTGACTCCCTGTTTCCCGGCGGGCCTGGTAGAACGTGGGCGCCGGCGGACTTCACCTCGCTGATGGACGACCTGGAGTCGCGGATCTTCGGCGTACTGCCGGACGACACCTGGGTCTATCCGGGCCACGGCTCGGACACCACGCTCGGTGCCGAGCGTCCCTCGCTACCGGAGTGGCGAGCCCGCGGCTGGTGACCCGACCGACCGCCGAGAGCCGCGCCCCTAGACTCCGCGCCCCTAGACTCCGCAGCCATGGAGAAGACGTCCCTGACCGCCCTCGCCCGCGAACAGCTGAAGATCGCGCAGGCAGGTGCCGGCGGCCGCAGCGCGAAAACCGTGTACGGCGGCCATGAACACGTGCTTCGCCAGACACTGATCACGCTGATCGCCGGGCACAGGCTGGACGAACACGACAGCCCTGGCGAGGCCACCGTGCACGTGCTGCAGGGCCGGGTGCTCCTCGCCGCCGGGGACGTCGGCTGGGAAGGCTCCCCGGGGGACCTCCTGATCGTGCCCGACGCCCGGCACAGCCTCGAGGCGCTCGAGGACTCCGCGGTGTTGCTCACCGTGGCCAAGCGCATCTGAGGATTCGCGTTGCTGCCTCACGTCGGTTGAGTGATCGAGAAGAGTGAATGCGGGGAAATCAACCTCTCAATCGCCGCGAAGAGGTTGATTTCCCCGATTTGATCATGGACCCGGTGGCTCGGTGGCGAGTCGCGGCGGATACGGCTGGCTGTCCGGCTCACCAACCACGTCGGCGGCGTGGTCCTCGGCGGTCGGGGCAGCATCCGCCGCGTCGCCACCTGTGGCCGCGTCTGCCGCGTCGTCAGACCTGCCATCGGCCGCGTCATCAGCCGCTTCATCCAAAGTGCCGGCGGCCGCAGCGGGATTCGCGGCTGTGGGGAGGTACTTCGCCCACCAGCGCAAGATGTGCTCGAAGCGCGCGACCCGGTGCAACGGGAGGCCGGAGCGGCTCAGTTCGTGTCCTTCGCCGGGGAAGAGCAGGAACTCGGTGTCGATCCCCCGGAGCTTGAGTGCCACGAACAGCCGCTGGCCCTGCTCGACCGGGCAGCGCCAGTCGTGCTCGGAGTGGATGACCATGGTGGGAGTGTTGATCCGATCAGCGAACGCCAGCGGGCTCTGGGCAGCTACCTGATCCGGGTTGGTGCCGCAGTACTCCGCCGGAAAGAACCAGCCGATGTCGCTGGACCCGACGAAGCTGACCGGCTCGTTCATCGCCCGCTCACTGATCGCGGCCACGAAGCGGTCGCTGTGCCCCACGAGCCAGGTCGTCATGAAGCCGCCGTACGAGCCGCCCATGACGCCGACCCGGTCGGCGTCGAGATCGGGCTGCTGGAGAGCGGCGTCGAGGAAGGCGAGGATGTCGGCGCTGTCGCGGTTGCCCATGTCCTGGCGGATGACCCGGCCATGAGCCGCGCCGTAGCCGGCGGAGCCCCGCGGGTTGCACATGACGACTGCATATCCCGCTGAGGCGTAGACCTGGCCCTCATCGAACATGGTCCACCCGTACTGCGCGTAGGGCCCGCCGTGGATGGACAGGATGACCGGGTGCGGACCGGCGCCAGCGGGACGGATGATCCAGCCGTGGACGGGGTACCCGTCGTCTGCCGTCGCCTCGAACTCCTCGACCTCGTGCACCCTGCCGGTGCCGGTGAGCGTCTCGCCGAACGACGTCAGCGTGTGCTCCTCGCCACCGGTCAGCCGGACGAGCTCGCCGCTGGAGCCGGGGCCAGCGACGGTGGCAACGATCACGTCCCCCGCTGCGTCGTGGCCGAGGACCTGGCGCGCCCCGGTCAGCAATGCCTGCGGATCGCCACCTTCCCACGGGTACCGCAGCAGTTCGACCGCCCCGCGGGCGAGCCGCCCCACCAGCAGACCCGCTTCGGTGACGGTGATCCGCGGCGTCCCTTCGGACAGGTCGTCTGCCTCTGGGTCGGAATGCCGGGTCGGTTCCGAAGAACCGTCGGCCGGCACCGACCACAGGCCGGCGTGATTGGCGACGAAGTCCCGGCCGTTGGACCCGAGATCGCCCGAGCCGGTGAACCAGACAGCGGATCCGTCCGGGCTGAACACCGGCGTACCGACAGCGGTTCGGGACCGGGTGATCGCGCGCACCTCCGAGCCGTCCCGGTTGCAGACGAACACGTCGGACACCAGCTCGAACTCGCGTCCTTCGTGCCGAGCCGAGACGAACGCCAGCCGGGCACCGTCCGGGCTCCAGGAGACATTGGCGTCATCGAAGTCGCCCTCGGTGATCTGCACCGGCTCGGAGTCCTCGTCGACGGCGTTGATCACGAAGACGTGTGGTCGGCGGTCGTTCGTGAAGCCGAGGTTGTCGATCCGGTACTTCAGCGAGGTGATCAGCCGCGGCGGTTCCTTGTCAGGACCGACCTTCTCCTCGGTGCCGTAGCGACCCGGCTCGGGTACCCGAGCGGTGTAGGCGATCGCTGTCGAGTCCGGGCTCCAGACCGGAGCACCGGCACCCAGCGGTTGGTCGGTCAGGCAGCGCGGGTCTCCGCCGTCCATCGCCATGACGTGCAGCTGCGGTTTGCCCCCCTCCGCACTGCGGAGAAACGCCAGCCAGCGGCCATCGGGTGAAATGCGAGGTTCGCCGTCATTGGTTCCGTGGGTAAGTTTGCGCGACGGTGTCCGCCCGTCGGTGGGCACCCGCCACAGCTGTGAGCGGTATTCGTTCTCCTCGAGATCGGGCAGCGTCACTGCGATCACGGCGACGCTGCCGTCGGGGCTGAGGGTGGGTACGCCGGGGGTACGGAAGTGCGCGAGGTCAGCAGGCAACATGGCGTGCACGGTAACCCATAATCGTTAGCATTCCTAACGAGAATGACGGATCCGCGCTAGGGTCCCGAGCATGACTCGAACCCTGTACGCCGGCGGCCAGGTTTTCGACGGGACCGGTGCCGCGCCGGCCTGCGCGGACGTCGTCGTCGAGGACGGTCGGTTCGTGCAGATCGGCAGCGGGCTGGACGGGGACGACCGGATCGACTGCGGCGGCAAGACGCTGCTGCCCGGCCTCATCGATTGCCACGTGCACGTCATGTTCAGTGGGATCGACGTGTTGCGGATGATCCAGACGCCGTTCAGCTACCCGTTCTATGAGGCCATCCACAACCTGCGAGCCACCCTGGACCAGGGCATCACGACGGTTCGCGACGCCGGCGGCGCGGATCTCGGCGTACAGCAGGCGATCAGCAACGGGCTCATCGCCGGCCCGCGCATGCAGATATCGCTGGGCATGCTCAGCCAGACCGGCGGGCACGGGGATGACTGGATGCCCTGCGGAGCCTCGATTCCGTTGCTCGTGGAGCACCCAGGACGGCCGAGCACCGTCGTCGACGGCCCGGATGAGATGCGGCGCAAGGTCCGTGAACTGATTCGCAACGGGGCGGACGTCATCAAGGTGGCAACCAGCGGCGGCGTGCTGTCGCCGCGCAGCGACCCACGGCGTGGACACTTCCGCGACGAGGAGATCGCAGTCCTGGTCGAGGAGGCGACGGCGGCCGGACGGTTCGTGATGGCGCACGCCCAGGCCACCGACGGCATCAAGGTGGCCATCCGCAACGGCGTGCGGTCCATCGAGCACGGCATCTACCTCGATGACGAGGCGATCGAGATGATGCTCGCCGCCGGGACCTGGCTGGTTCCCACCCTCGCTGCGCCCCGAGCGGTGCTGGATCTCGCCGGCATCGGGGCGGGCCTGCCGCAACACATGATCGACAAGGCCAGGATGGTCGTGGATGTCCACACCGAGTCGGTACGCCGGGCGATCGCGGCCGGAGTCGCTGTCGCGATGGGGACCGACAGCGGGGTGGGTGCGCACGGTGACAACCTGCGCGAACTCGCGCTCATGGTCGGGTGCGGGATGACCCCGGCGGAGGCGCTGCACGCCACGTCGCTGTCAGCCGCCAGGCTGCTGGGACTCGGCGACGAACTCGGGTCGATCGAGGTGGGCAAGCGGGCTGACCTCGTCGTTGTGACTGACACGGTGACTGACACGGGCACCGAGACGGATAGTGACACCGCCGACCGGGATGCGCTGGATGTCGACACACTCAGCGCCCGTATCCACAGCGTTTACGCCGACGGCAGGCTGGTCGCCGAGCCGGGCTGAGGCGACCGGCGCCCGGCCCGACCGCAGCTCCAGGTCAGCGCTGGGCGGGCCCCAGCGGTGTCCCTGCCGGGCCGGAACTCGCAGGAGCCGGTTCCTTGAGTGCGACGAAGATCGAGTGCGAGTCCGTGTCACCGGTGTTCTCACCGGAATGTTCCTGGGCGCCGACCCAGCGGGCCTGCCCGGCCTGCAGTTCCACGTCCACGTGCCGACCGTTGGCCAGGATCCGCCTGCGGAAGGAGCTGAGCGTGTACATGAGGCTGTCCGGATGAGAATGCCAGTGGGTGGCCTGACCCGGCTTGTCGGCGTACTCGAGCACGCGGACCCGGTCGTTCTCGAAGATGACCGTGTAGTGATCGGGGTCCGTTGCCGTCGGATCCAGCGTCATGAGCGCTCCTTGTTGGTGGACGTGGCCTGTCGCCACGTGGCGACATGTTACGTCAGTATCATGATGGGATGCGAGTACCATATGAGCTCAGTGGTCGCCGTCAGCAGAAGTCGCGCACCCGCGAGGCCCTCGTTGCAGCCACCTGCACACTGCTTGCAGCGGGAGGCACGCCCACAGTGGAGGACGTCGCCGCCGCGACGGGCATCTCCAGGACCACGGCCTACCGGTACTTCCCGAACCAGCGTGCCCTGCTGCTGGGTGCTCACCCGGAAACCCGGCAGTCATCGCTCCTGCCCGCGGACGCGCCCGGTGACCCGCGCGCCCGACTGCATCTGGTCATGGACACCTTCATCCGTACGACGCTGGAGTGGGAACCGCAGTTGCGCGCGTCATTGCGGCTGTCGTTGGAGCCGAACGCAGAACAGCCGCTGCTGCGCGCAGGGCGGGCGGTCGGGTGGATCGAGGACGCGTTGGCGCCGCTGCGGGCAACCAGACCCGACGTGGACGTGCATCGGCTCGCCGTCGCGATCCGGTCCGCCACCGGCATCGAGTCACTGGTGTGGCTCACCGACATCGCCGCCCTGCCCCGAGCCGAGGCCGCGCGGCTCATGCGCTGGTCCGCCCAGGCGCTGCTGGAGGCGGCTCTCGGCGAGAGTGCAGCGCTCCCGATGTATCGGCCAGTGTCGAACTAGCGGGTCGCGGCGTCCATCCCGCGCAGCTCCCGCTTCAGTTCGTTGATCTCGTCACGGAGCCGGGCGGCGAGTTCGAACTGCAGTTCCCGGGCAGCGGCGAGCATCTGAGCAGACAGCTGCTGGATGAGATCGGCCAGCTCGGCCCGCGGCATCGCCGCCACGTCCAGCGCGGATGCCCCCGCCTTGGTCACCCGGGAGGACAACCCGGGCACCGGCGACTTCCCCCGCGACTGCTGCCGGCCCGAGCCGCCGAGCACCCGCTGGGCGGCCCGGTCGGCGTCCGCGACGTCGTTGTAGATGTCGTCGAGGATGTCGTTGATCTGCTTGCGCAAGGGCTGCGGGTCGACGCCGGCCGCCTCATTGTGGGCCACCTGCTTGGCCCGCCGCCGGTTCGTCTCGTCGATCGCCTTGGCCATCGACGGGGTGATCTTGTCGGCGTACATGTGCACCTGACCGGACACGTTGCGCGCCGCCCGCCCGATCGTCTGGATCAGGGACGTCCCGGAGCGCAGGAAGCCCTCCTTGTCGGCGTCCAGGATCGACACGAGCGAAACTTCGGGCAGGTCCAGGCCCTCCCGGAGCAGGTTGATCCCGACCAGTACGTCGAAGTCGCCCTTGCGCAGCTCACGCAGCAACTCGACGCGGCGCAGGGTGTCGACCTCGGAGTGCAGGTAGCGCACCCGGATGCCCAGCTCGAGCAGGTAGTCGGTGAGGTCCTCGGACATCTTCTTGGTGAGGGTGGTGACGAGCACTCGCTCGTCCCGCTCCGCCCGCACCCGGATCTCGTGCACGAGGTCGTCGATCTGACCCTTCGTCGGCTTCACCACGACCTCGGGATCGACCAGACCGGTCGGACGGATCACCTGCTCGACGAACTCGCCCTTGGTCCGGCCCAGCTCGTACGGACCCGGGGTCGCGGACATGTAGACGGCGTCCCCGATCCGGTCGAGGAACTCCTCAAACTTCAGCGGCCGGTTGTCCTGCGCGGAGGGCAACCGGAAGCCGTGCTCGACCAGGGTCCGCTTGCGGCTCATGTCCCCCTCGTACATCCCGCCGATCTGCGGCACCGTGACGTGCGACTCGTCGATGACCAGCAGGAAATCCTCGGGGAAGTAGTCGAGCAGGCAGGCGCCGGCCGAGCCCTGAGCCCGCCCGTCGATGTGCCGGGAGTAGTTCTCGATCCCGGAGCAGAAGCCGACCTGCCGCATCATCTCGATGTCGTACGTCGTACGCATCCGAAGCCGTTGCGCCTCCAGGAGCTTGCCCTGCCGGTCGAGCTCGGCCAGCCGTTCCTCGAGCTCGGCCTCGATCGTGCCGATCGCGCGCTCCATCCGCTCGGGGCCGGCCACGTAGTGCGTGGCGGGGAAGATGAAGATCTCCTCCACCTCGCGAACCACTTCCCCAGTCAGCGGGTGCAGGAAGTACAGCCGTTCCACCTCGTCGCCGAACATCTCCAGCCGGAACGCCAACTCCTCGTACGCCGGGAAGATCTCCACGGTGTCGCCTCGGACCCGGAAGGTGCCGCGGGTGAAGGACAGGTCGTTGCGGGTGTACTGGATGTCCACCAGGCGCCGCAGCAGCCAGTCGCGGTCCACCTGCTGACCGATCTTCAGCCGGACGCTGCGGTTGAGATACTCCGCCGGCGTCCCCAGCCCGTAGATGCAGGAGACGGTCGCGACGACGACGACGTCCCGCCGGGTCAGCAGGCTCATCGTGGCCGAGTGCCGCAACCGCTCCACCTCGTCGTTGACCGAGGAATCCTTCTCGATGTAGGTGTCGGTCTGCGGGACGTACGCCTCGGGCTGGTAGTAGTCGTAGTAGGAGACGAAGTACTCCACCGCGTTCTTCGGCAGCAGCTCGCGGAACTCGTTGGCGAGCTGCGCGGCGAGCGTCTTGTTCGGCGCGATGATCAGCGTCGGTCGCTGCAGCCGCTCCACCAGCCACGCGGCCGTCGCCGACTTGCCGGTTCCGGTGGCACCGAGCAGGACGACGTTCTTGTCTCCCGCTTCGATCCGGCGTTGCAGCTGGTCGATCGCGGCCGGCTGGTCGCCGGAGGGTGAGAAGTCGCTGACCACCTCGAAGCGGCCCTGGGTGGGGATGAGTTCGGTGTCGGTACGCACGGCATCGACCATAAGGCTGCCGTCTGACACTTTCTTCCGGCAGTGCTACCTCCGGTCGGGAGAGGTGACCGGCTCGACTACGTTTAGGGGCGCCCGGCCAGCAGGATCGGGGACGAGTCAGCTGGCGAAGGGACGTCGATGCAGGTCTGGCCCGGTACGGCGTACCCCCTGGGTGCCACCTTCGACGGAACCGGCACGAACTTCGCCCTGTTCACCGAGATCGGCGAGCGGGTGGAAGTGTGCCTGTTCGACTCCGCCGGCGAGGAAACCCGGGTGGACCTGCCGGAGATGGACGGCTTCGTCTGGCATGCCTACCTGCCCGGCGTGAACCCCGGCCAGCGGTACGGGTTCCGGGTCCACGGGCCGTACAAGCCGGAGGATGGCGCGCGGTGCAACCCGGCCAAGCTGCTGCTCGACCCCTACGCCAAGGCGATCCAGGGCGCCATCGACTGGGACGAGGCGTTGTTCGACTACCGCTTCGAGGACAGCAGTTTCAACGACGACGACTCGGCTCCGCACATGATGCGCTCGGTGGTCATCAATCCTTTCTTCGACTGGCACAGCGACCGTCATCCACGTACGCCGTACCACGAGACGGTCATCTACGAAGCACACGTCAAGGGCTTCACCCAACTGCATCCGGACATTCCCGAGGAGCTGCGCGGCACGTACGGCGCGATCGCGCACCCCGCGGCGATCGAGTACCTCAGCCGGCTCGGGGTGACCGCGATCGAGCTGATGCCCGTGCACCAGTTCGTCCAGGATCACACCCTTGAGCAGAAGGGACTGTCCAACTACTGGGGCTACAACACGATCGGATTCTTCGCGCCGCACAACGCCTACAGCGGGGCCGGCCAGCGCGGTGGGCAGGTGGCGGAGTTCAAGGGGATGGTCCGGACGCTGCACGAGGCGGGTATCG
>JACCZY010000049.1 GCA_013695685.1 Geodermatophilaceae bacterium
CCTCCAACGCTGCGCGGGCGAGGTCCGCTCCGCGCGGAGCGCCAGCCCGACCGGGCCGATCGGGGGACCGGGCCGGCGGCGATGCGGCAGAGCGCGAAGCGGCGGAGGGCGGCGCGGCGCCAAGCGCTCCGGCGGGGTCCTCAGGCAACCCGGCTGGCCTGCCCCTCGGCGATGTCATAGCGCGCTCCCTGCAGCCTGGCCGGTACGTCCTCCACGACCGCCGCGGTGACGATCGCCTGCTCCGCACCGGCGGCGATGTCGGCCAGCCGCTCCCGCCGGGCCGAGTCCAGTTCGGCGAAGACATCGTCCAACAGCAGCACCGGCTCCCCGCCGTCGCTGCGGAGCAAGTCGTACGACGCCAGCTTCAAGGCTAGCGCGAGCGACCACGACTCCCCATGGCTGGCGAATCCCCGCGCCGGCAGCTCACCAAGCCGGAGCACAAGATCGTCCCGGTGCGGCCCGACCAGCGTCACCCCGCGTTCGACCTCCTGCGCACGCAGGCCTTCCAGGTCACGGCGGAGCACCTCAGCCAGCTCCGCCCGGTCGGCACCGGGATCCAGCGCGGACAGCGAACTCTCGTAGTCCAGACCGGCCGGCGACCCACCGCCCGCGACAGTGTCGTACGACGTGACGACGTACGGCCGGAGCAGCCGGAGCAGACCCAACCGGCCGGCGAGCAGCGCCGCCCCGGCTTCGGCGAGGTGCCCGTCCCAGACGTCGAGCGTCCGCAGGTCACCCGCTGCCCCGGCACGGCGGGCATGGCCGGCGGTCTTGAGCAGTGCGTTGCGCTGCTTCAGCACCCGGTCGTAGTCGGCCCGCACGCCGGCGTACCGGGGATTGCGCAGGATCAGCAGGTCGTCGAGGAACCGGCGGCGTTCCCCCGGGTCGCCCTTGACGATCGCCAGGTCCTCGGGAGCGGACAGCACGGTCCGCAGGATGCCCAGCACGTCACGGACCCGGGGCACCGGGCCGCGGTTGATCCTGGCCCGGTTCGCCTTGTCCCGATTGATCTCGATCTCGACCTGCAACTCCCGTCCTGCGCTGACGATGGCCGTACGCACGACCGCCCGATCGGCGCCCGCGCGGACCAGCGGCGCGTCCGTGGCGACCCGGTGGCTGCCCAGCGTCGCGACGTAGCCGATCGCCTCGATCAGGTTGGTCTTGCCCTGCCCGTTCAGGCCGACCAGGACCGACGGGCCCGGGTCGAAGGCGATCTCGGCGCTGGAGTAGCTGCGCCAGTCGGTAACGCTCAGGTGCCGGACATACACCTCTTCGCTACGCGGGTGTCTCGGCGACGCCTTCGGCGATTTCGCGGACGGCGTGCCCGCCGAACTGCTGCCGCAACGCGGCGACGGCCTTCATCGCCGGCGACTCGTGCTGCCGGCTGGCGAAGCGGGCGAAGAGCGCCGCGGCTATCACCGGCATCGGCACCGCGTTATTGATCGCCTCGTCCATGGTCCAGCGTCCCTCGCCGGAGTCCTCGACCCAGCCGGTGACTCGGGCGAGTTCGGGGTCGGCGTCCAACGCGAGCACGAGCAGGTCCAGCAGCCAGGATCGGATCACCGTTCCCTGCGTCCAGCTGCGCAGCACCCCCGGCACGTCGTCCACGACGTCGGTGGCCGTCAGCAGCTCGTAGCCTTCGGCGTAGGCCTGCATTAGGCCGTACTCGATGCCGTTGTGCACCATCTTCGCAAAGTGTCCCGCGCCGACTGGCCCGGCATGCACGAAACCGGCGTCGCCCGGCGGCTTCAACGAGTCGAACGCCGGCTGCGCCCGGGCCACGTCCTCCGCAGTGCCGCCGACCATGAGCGCGTACCCGTTCTCCAGGCCCCAGATGCCACCGCTCACCCCGGCGTCGACGTACCCGATCCCCTTCTCGGCCAGCGCGGCGGCGTGCACCCGGTCGTCGGTGTACTTCGAGTTGCCGCCGTCCACCACCACGTCGTCGGGTCCGAGCCGGTCGGCGAGTTCCCGCACGGTGTCGCGGGTGGGTTCACCGGAGGGAACCATCACCCAGACGACGCGCGGCGGCGTGAGACGCTCTGCGAGTTCGTCCAGGGACTCGACCGAGCGGGACTCCACGTGCGGGTCGAAGCCGACGACGTCGTGGCCGTCGCGGCGCAGCCGCTCGGCCATGTTGCCGCCCATCTTGCCCAGTCCGATCAGACCGATCTGCACTGTTGCCTCCCTCGTTGATGATCATGGGGTTGCGCCGCCCCTGACCGGCCGGATCCCATGATCACCGGCGGCATGGGGCTACGCGACTCAGCCAGGCAACCGCACCGGCATGATCAGATAGCGGTAATCATCGTTGCCCGGACCCTCGGCCGGTACGCCGGTCAGGACGGCCGGCTTGTGCGCCGTGGTGAATGACATCCGCACCGTCTCGGTGTGTACGGCGGACAGCCCGTCGAGCAGAAAAGTCGGGTTGAAGCCGATCGTCAGCGGTTCACCGGCGAAGTCGGCCTCCATCTGCTCCTCCGCCCGGCCCTCGTCGTCACCGCCGGCGAGCAGGGTCAGCCCGTCGGCATCGAAGCGCAGCCGCACCGGCGTACCCCGGTCCGCGACGAGCGCCACCCGCCGGACGGCCTCGACGAAGCCGGCCACCCGAACCTCGGCGGTTGCCGCGGACTCGGTGGGCAGCAGCGAGCGGTACTTCGGGAACTCCGCGTCGAGCAGCCGGGTGGTGGTGTGCCGGTTCGGGGTGCGAAAGCCCATGATTCCCTCGCCCGAGCCGCCGGTGGCCAACGCCAGGGTTACCTCGGGACCGCCGGTGAGCGTCTTCGCGGCGTCGGACAGGCTGCGGGCCGGGATGAGTACGGCGGCCGCGGACTGCCCGGACTGCTCTGGGGTCCAGCCGAACTCGCAACGGCCAGGCGGTAGCG
>JACCZY010000108.1 GCA_013695685.1 Geodermatophilaceae bacterium
AGGAAATCGATCAGTTGTCGGGCCGCTGTGGAGTAGATCCGCTGGGTCGAGGAAGCCTTGTTCTGCGAGCGCAGGGTGCGCATCCAGTCCCGTTCCAGGGCCTCCAACGCCTCGCGCACATCTGAAAGTTACCGGGTGTCTGAGCGCTGTGCCAAGCCCCGATCACAGGAAACCTTGACAAACGTGCTGGTCAGAGCGATAAAGTGGGCGCGGCAGGTTTCGAACCTGCGACCACCCGCTTGTAAGGCGGGTGCTCTACCGCTGAGCTACGCGCCCGTGACGCGGGACCGCCGAGAGTACCCGGCCCTACATCAGTCGGAAATCTCTGCCAGTGCCGCCTTCCAGGCGCCCTGGTCCCGCGCTTCGCCCGAACCATTGATCTCCGCGAAGCGGACGATGCCCTCGCGGTCGATCAAGAACGTGCCGCGAACCGCCATGCCCCGAGTGTCGTTGAAGACGCCGTACAGCTTGGCCACCTCCCCGTGCGGCCAGAAGTCCGACAGCAGCGGGAACGTGTAGCCCTCGGCACCCGCCCACGCTTTGAGGGTGTACGTCGGATCGGTGCTCACGGCCAGCATCTGGACGGCCTCGTTCTGAAAGGACGGCAGGTCGTCCCTGACCATGCACAACTCGCTCGTGCACAGCCGGCTGAACGCGAACGGGTAGAAGACCAGCAGCACAAGCTTGCGCCCTCGGAAGGACGAGAGCGTCACGTCCTCGTGGTTCTGGTTCCGGACGGTGAAGTCGGGGGCGGTATCGCCCACATGAACGGTCACAGGTCTCCTGGAGGGGTTCGTGATCAGCGTCGGCCGCGACTGCCGCGTGGCGTCGTCAGCCGGGCACCGGACCAATCCTTCCCTGCGTTGACCGTGCTCGTCTGTTGAAGTCCGGATGTCGGAGCCGCTTCGCTGATGTCGCTGGCTTCGACGTGCCCGGGACGCCCAGCTTTGGGGGTTAGCAACCAGACGACGCCGTTGTCGGCCAGCGGCCCGATCACGTCGACCAGGGCGTCCACCATGTCGCCGTCGTCCTCACGCCACCACAAGAGGACGACGTCCACCACCTCGTCGGAGTCCTCGTCGACGATGTCACCACCGGTGCGATCGATCACCGACTCGCGAAGTTCCTCGTCGCAGTCCTCGTCATAGCCGAGTTCCTGTACCACCTGACCCGGCTGAATGCCCAGACGCTCGGCTGCGCTCCGCCCTCCCGCCCCGTTCGCGGTGCTGCTCACAACTGCTGGCTCCCCCTCGGTTTCAACCACGCCGAACGCTCCGGCGACCCGCGTAGTCCACACATTCGCCGTCGCGTGTGCAAGTCCAGGGAATCAGCCCGCACAGGCAGTTTCGAGCACGGCCTGCGCATCCAGGACGACCTGAGTGTTGACGTCCGTTCCGGCGTTGAGCTTGTCGCGAACCTCGGCCTGTGCAGCCTGGTAGCCGATCGCCGCGTCCCGGATCGGACCCGGCGGGAGCGGGTCGATGTAGGTCTGCACCTCGATCGCAGCTGCGTCGAAGAGGGCTGCGACGTTGTTGCGCATGTCCTGCGTCTGGTTCTCAGGTGGCATGTCGGCCAGTGTGTTGAAGGCATCGAACGCGTCGAGGTCGCTCAGCGGGATGAGGAAGCAGGCAGTCGTCTCAAGGGCGCTGGGTCCGGTTGCCGTGTCGGTCGGCGGCGGCGTTGTCGTCGTCGTCGTCGTGGTCGTCGTGGTGGTCGGACCCGCGCCGACGTACTCCGCCTGACCGCTTACCGTGCTCCCGCACGCGACCAGGCTCGCGAGCAGCGCCGATGCGCCGACGAGTGACGTGACGGGGTAACGCAGGCCCGGCATTAGCGGCTCCAGTCGCTGAAAGGAGCGACCAGTCCCCCTGGTCGCGGCTACGAAGCGTAGGGCACCGGTGGATATCAGGCACCACCTGACCGGGTGGTGTCGTCCGCTGGTGGAACACTGGGGGAGTCGGGTGCAGCGCCGACAACGACCAGCAGTGCCGACAACGCGTGGGAGGCAGAGTGGCCAACGACTCGATATCCGAGCGGCCGAGCATTATCGACGGCCTGCCCAGTCAACTCCCTGACGTCGATCCGGAGGAGACACGGGAGTGGCTGGACTCCCTCGATGCAGTGGTCGGCAACGCCGGCCGCGGACGCGCCCGGTACCTGATGCTGCGGCTGTTGGAGCGGGCCCGGGAGCAGCACGTCGGCGTACCGGCGCTGCGGAGCACGGACTACATCAACACGATCCCGCCCGAGCGCGAACCCGACTTTCCGGGCGATGAGTACGTCGAACGCCGCATCCGCGCCTACATCCGCTGGAACGCAGCGATCATGGTGCACCGCGCGCAACGGCCCGGGATCGGCGTCGGTGGGCACATCTCGTCGTACGCCTCCAGCGCGAGCCTGTACGAGGTCGGCTTCAACCACTTCTTCCGCGGCAGGGACCACCCCGGCGGGGGCGACCATCTGTACTTCCAGGGCCACGCCTCGCCGGGCATGTACGCCCGGGCGTTCCTCGAGGGACGGCTGACCGAATCCCAGCTCGACGGCTTCCGCCAGGAGCTGTCGCACGAGGGCGGCGGTTTGTCGTCGTACCCGCACCCACGGCTGATGCCGGACTTCTGGGAGTTCCCGACGGTGTCGATGGGGCTCGGCCCCTTGAACGCGATCTATCAGGCGCGGTTCAACCGATACCTGCACAGCCGCGGGATCAAGGACACCAGCGGCCAACGGGTCTGGGCGTTCCTCGGCGACGGCGAGATGGACGAGCCCGAGTCCCTCGGCGCCATCGGCGTGGCCGCGCGGGAGGAACTGGACAATCTCACCTTCGTCATCAACTGCAACCTGCAGCGTCTCGACGGCCCGGTTCGGGGCAACGGGAAGATCATCCAGGAGCTGGAGAGCTACTTCCGCGGCGCCGGCTGGAATGTCATCAAGGTGATCTGGGGCCGCAACTGGGATCCGCTGCTCGCCGCCGACGTCGACGGCGCCTTGGTGAACCTGATGAACGCCACGCCGGACGGTGACTACCAGACCTACAAGTCCGAGCACGGTGGTTTCGTCCGCGAACACTTCTTCGGCCGTGATCCCCGCACGCTGAAGATGGTCGAGCACATGAGCGACGCCGAGGTCTGGAACCTGCAGCGCGGCGGCCACGACTACTTCAAGGTCTACAGCGCCTTCCAGGCCGCCGTCGAGCACACCGGGCAGCCGACCGTCATCCTCGCCAAGACGATCAAGGGCTGGACTCTGGGCAGCCACTTCGAGGGTCGGAACTCCACCCACCAGATGAAGAAGCTCACGGCGGAGGATCTCAAGGGTTTCCGAGACCGGCTCTACCTCGACATCCCCGACGAGGCGCTGGACTCCAAGCTGCCGCCGTATTTCAAGCCTGGCAAGGACTCCGACGAGCTGGCCTACATGTTCGAGCGTCGACGAGAACTCGGCGGATCGATCCCGCGGCGCTCGGTGAGCGTGAAGCCGCTGATCCAGCCGGAGGAGAAGTCCTACGACGTGCTGCGGCGTGGCTCGGGCAAGCAGGCGGTCGCGACGACGATGGCCTTCGTCAGACTGCTCAAGGAGCTGCTGAAGCACCCGGAGATGGGTCCCCGGTTCGTGCCGATCATCCCGGACGAGGCGCGCACGTTCGGCATGGACGCGATGTTCCCGACGCAGAAGATCTACTCACCGCACGGGCAGAACTACCAGTCCGTCGACCGCGATCTGCTGCTGGCCTACAAGGAGTCGGTGACCGGGCAGATCCTGCACGAGGGGATCACCGAGGCCGGCTCCGCTGCGTCGTTCACCGCCGCCGGTACGGCGTACTCCACCCACGGCGAACACATGATCCCGATCTACATCTTCTACTCGATGTTCGGCTTCCAACGCATCGGCGACAGCCTCTGGGCCGCCGGCGACCAGCTCACCCGCGGCTTCCTGCTCGGTGCCACCGCCGGTCGTACGACGCTGAACGGTGAGGGACTGCAGCACGAGGACGGGCACTCGCTGCTGCTGGCCTCCACGAACCCGGCGGTCGTCTCCTACGACCCCGCGTTCAGCTTCGAACTGGCCCACATCGTCCGGGACGGCCTGGCCCGGATGTACGGCGAGGATCCCGGCGACCGCTCGCCCGACGTCTTCTACTACCTCACGGTCTACAACGAGCCGTACCTGCAGCCGGCCGAGCCGGCTGATGTCGACGTACCGGGCATCCTGCGCGGCGTCCACCACTACAAGCCGGCGCCCGAGGGGACCGGGCCGGCGGCGCAGCTGCTGGCCTCCGGGGTCGCCATCCAATGGGCGCTCAAGGCCCAGGAACTGCTGGCCGCCGACTGGGGGGTGTATGCCGACGTCTGGTCGGTGACGTCATGGACCGAGTTGCGTCGCGACGCCCTGGCCTGCGACTCGTGGAACCTGGTCAACCCGGACGGCGCCCAGCAGATGCCCTACATCACCTCGGCGCTGCGCGACCGGCCGGGACCGGTGGTCGCGGTGTCGGACTGGATGCGCGCGGTGCCCGACCAGATCGCCCCCTGGGTGCTCAACGATTTCGTGTCCCTGGGCACCGACGGCTTCGGCATGTCGGACACCCGCCCGGCGCTGCGGCGGCACTTCCGGGTGGACGCGGAGTCGATCGTCGTACGCGCCCTCACGGCCCTGGCCGCACGCGGCGAGGTCGACCACGGCGCGCTGCGGGCGGCGATCGAGAAGTACGGCGTCACCGACATCAACCGGGTCGACGCCGACCACAGCGGCGGCCTGACCTAGTCACTTCCCAGGGGGCTCAGCCCCCGGTCAGCGCGCGAGGGTCTCCAGGGCGACTGCGGCGTACGTCGCGACCCCGGTGGACAGGGCGGTCTCGTCGAAGACGACCAGGTTCGAATGGTTCCCGGGTGCGGTCTCCGGTTCGAGGTCGGGCGGGCAGGCGCCCAGGAACGCCATCGCGCCGGGCACTTCCTGCAGCACGTAGGACCAGTCCTCCGCGCCCATGATGGGTGATTCCATGATGCAGGCGCGGTCGGCGCCGAGGAGCTGGCCCGCGACGGCGTGCACCGACGACGCGAAGTCGCCGTCGTTCACGGTCACCGGGTACCCGCCCTCGATCTCCACCTCGACCTGCATGCCGTGCGCTGAGGCGATACCGCGCGCCACCTGGCGGACGAGATCGTGCACGCTGGTACGGGTCTCGGCTGACAGCGTCCGGATGGTGCCTTCCAGCACGGCGGTTGCCGGGATCACGTTGTTCGTCGTACCGGCGCTGAGATGGGCGATGGTCACCACGGCCGGATCGAAGATGTCGATCCGCCTGGTGACCATGGTCTGCAGCGCGATCACGATCTCGCAGGCGACGGGAATCGGGTCGTTGGCGTAATGCGGTGCCGAGGCATGACCACCCCTGCCCTGCACCGTTATCCGGATCGTGTCCGACGAGGCGAGCAGCGCACCCGGGCGGGTGTTGATCGTGCCGGAGACGAACGACGAGGAAATGTGCAAGGCGAAGGCGCCCGTCGGGCGCTGGCCGGTGGCCTCGAGCAGTCCCTCCTCCAGCATGTACCGGGCGCCGTGAAAGCCCTCCTCGCCGGGCTGGAACATGAAGACGACCCGCCCGGCGATGTCCGCGCGACGGTCGGCGAGCAGGCGGGCGGCGCCGGCGAGCATCGCGACGTGCGTGTCGTGGCCGCACGCGTGCATGACGCCGTCGATCTCAGAGGCGAAGTCCAGGCCGGTGTGCTCGGTCAGCGGCAGGGCATCCATGTCGCCGCGCAGCAGCACCGTGGGCCCGTCCGAGGCGCCGTCGAGCACCGCCACGACCGAGGTCGTCGAACTGCCGGTGCGTACGTCGAGGCCGAGGTCGCCGATCTCGGTGCGGATCGCCTCCTGCGTGATCGGCAGCTGCAGACCTATCTCGGGCCGGCGGTGAAGCCGGCGCCGGAAGTCGATCGTGCGGTCGGCGAGCTCGTCGGCCTGCGCTAGCACCGCTTCATAGTTTTCGTTAGCCATGCGAACGAGTATGCCGTGTACTGCCGCTGGTTACCAGCCGGCGATCGCGGCATGCATCTCCCACACCAGGATCTCCGCGCCGTCCGGGCCGGCGCTCACCCGCTGGCCGTCGGCCGCACGCAGGCGCGCGGAGTCCCCGCTGTCGAGGGTGCCGGCGCCTTCGACGTCGAGCCGGCCGACCGGGACGAACAGGTGCACGTACGGCGCTGCGGGCAGCCTCACCGTCTCCCCCGCGGCCAGCCGGCCGGCGTACAGGGTGGCATCCTGCTGCCGGATCCGGATCGCCGCACCGGCGTCCCCGGGCCGGCCCGAGGCGACGGTGACGAGGCCGCCACGGTCCAGGTCGGCGTTGATGTCCAGCTGCTCGTAGCCGGGGCGGATGCCGCGCTCGTCCGGCGCCACCCACATCTGCACGAAGTGCACAGGGTCGTCGTGACGTTCGCCGCCCAGCCGCCACGAGTCGTTCTTCTCCGAGTGCAGGATCCCCGTCCCGGCGCTCATCCGCTGCGCCAGCCCGGGATACAGCACGCCGCTGTGGCCCTCGGAGTCCTGGTGGACCAGCGAGCCGGACAGCACCCAGGTCACGATCTCCATGTCGCGATGGGGGTGGGTCTCGAACCCACTGCCTGCGGCCACGACGTCGTCGTTGTTGACGAGCAGCAACCCGAAGTGGGTGTTGACGGGGTCGTAGTGCCCGCCGAAGGAGAACGAGTGCTTCGAATCCAGCCAGGAGATCCGGGTGGCGTACCGCTCGTCACTACGCCGCAGGTCCGTGTTCATGCCGACCCCTCTCACACCGTTCTTGCTCGTGCAACGACTCCGGGTCCGCCGGTTGTTCCTGTGCCGGCCCGGGCGCCGCGCCGAGCCAGGCGGTCAGCACCAGAACCCACCCGGCGCCGAGGGCGAACCCGGCCACAACGTCACTCGGGTAGTGCGCTCCCAGTGCGATCCGGGTCAGACCCACCGCGAGCACGAGCAGGATGCCGCCGACGACCGTCGCTGTCCGGCGTCGAGCCGGCAGCAACCGCAGAAACGCGACAAGCAGTAGCGCGACGAGCGTGACGATGCCGGAGGCGTGGCCGCTGGGGTGCGACAGCGCGTCCGACAGGTAGATCGGATCGGGGAAGTCCGGCCGGTCGCGGTCGACGATGAGCTTGAGGCCGGTGGTGAGCAGGCCGATCAGGCTGGCGGCCAGCACCAGCAGCCAGCCCAGCCGCTGCCGGGCGGTCCGGAACGCCCAGATCCCGACCGGGAGGAGGACGAGCAGCCGGAACCACGACGTACCGGCCGTGGTCACGACGTTGAGCACCGCCTGGTACGCCGGGCGCTCGGCCACCTGCGGCTGTAGGGCATCGACAACTGCCCGGTCCACGCGCAGCAGCGGCTGCCACTGGACCGCGACAAGCACCGCCAACGGGAGTACGACGAGCAGCCACAGGCAGAGTCCGAGCAGCAGCATGTGCCGGCGGGCAGTCGCCGCAGCCGTGCTCACCGGCCTCACCCTTTCCGCTGCGCTGCCGTGGCGGTGCGAACCTCGTGGCAGGCTCGCGGCGTGAGCCCACCGCGGCCGTTGGAGGCGACGTTACGCCGGCTCGAGCGCGCCTCCGGCGCGTTGGCGACCCAAAGCGTGAGCCGGATGGACGAGTTGCTGCCGTGGTTCCGCTCCATGCCGGCCGACCAGCGTTCCTGGGTCACCCTGGTCGCCCACGCCGGCATCTCCTCGCTGGTGGAGTGGCTGCGCTCCCCCGCCGGCAGCCGCCCGCAGCTCACCGGACCGGTCTTCGGTGCGGCCCCCCGGGAACTGGCCCGCTCGGTCAGCCTCAAGCAGACCGTCGACCTCGTCCGGGCGACCATCGACGTGGTCGAGGAGCGGGCGCACACGCTCGCCGCGCCCGGTGAGGAGCAGGCGCTACGCGAGGGCGTGCTGCGGTTCAGCCGGGAGATCGCGTTCGCGGCAGCTCAGGTCTACGCAACGCTCGCGGAGAACCGGGGTGCCTGGGACGCCCGACTGGAGGCACTCGTCGTCGACGCGCTGCTGCGTGGTGACAGCGACGAGACGCTGCCGAGCCGGGCGGCGGCCCTGGGCTGGGCGGCCCTCCGCCCGGTCACGGTGGTGGTGGGCCGGGCGGCCGCGTCACACACCGACGACATCCACCGCGCGCTGCAGCGCGTCGCGCGCCTGCACCACGCTGAGGTCCTCGCCGGCGTCCACGGCGACCTGCTCATCGTCGTCCTCGGTGGCGTCTCCGACGCCCAGACCCTCACCCGGCCGCTGCTCGCCGAGTTCGGGCCCGGGCCGGTCGTGCTGGGCCCGACGGTCGACGGGCTCGGCGTGGCCGGACGCTCGGCCCGGGCGGCGATGTCGGGGCTGCGGGCCTGCGCGGCGTGGCCACAGGCGCCGCGTCCGGTCCACGCCGACGACCTGCTGCCCGAGCGGGCCCTGGCCGGTGACGATGACGCGCGGGCGGCACTGGTCGGGCAGGTCTACCAGGCACTGGCCGACGGCGGCCCGGCGTTGCTGCAGACGGTCGAGACCTACGTCGGCTCAGGCGGCACCCTGGAGGGGTCGGCGCGGGCCCTCTTCGTGCACCCCAACACCGTGCGGTACCGGTTGCGGCGGGCCGCGGACGTATGCGGGCAGGCGCCGACCGACCCCCGCGGCGCCTTCACCATCCGGGTGGCGCTCGCCTACGGGCACCTGGCCGACAGCGCCGGCTTGTAGGATGTCTACAAAACCGCCGGGGCGGACTTCGTGCGAGCCGGTATGCGGAAAGCAGGCCGGCAGTTGGGATGGTCAGTAGGTGCTGGTTCTCCTCGCCCCCGGCCAGGGCTCGCAGGCTCCCGGCATGCTCAGCCCCTGGCTGCAGCTGCCCGGCGCCGCTGCCAGGGTCAGCTGGATGGCCACCCTGACCGGCCTGGACCTGCTGCAGCTGGGCACTGAGGCCGACGCGGAGCAGATCAAGGACACCGCCGTCACGCAGCCGCTGATCGTGGCGCTCGGCCTGCTCGCTACCGCCGAACTCGACCTGAGCGGCGCCGGCGTGACCGCCGGGCACAGCGTCGGTGAGCTGACCGCCGCCGCGGCGGCCGGCGTGTTGCATCCCGACACCGCCGTCGCGTTGTCCGCCGTACGCGGCCGGGAGATGGCAGCGGCCTGCGGCCAGGCCGACACCGGCATGTCCGCGGTGTTGGGCGGCGACCCCGACGACGTCGTACGCCGGATCACCGAATGCGGCCTGACCGCCGCCAACCGCAACGGGGCCGGCCAGATCGTGGCGGCCGGCCTGCGCGAGCGACTGGAGCAGCTACGGGCCGAGCCGCCGGCCAAGGCGCGGGTCGTCCCGCTGCCGGTCGCGGGCGCGTTCCACACCGAGTACATGGCACCCGCCGAGAAGGCGCTGGCCGAACTCGCGGGTGGAATCCGCGCGAGCGACCCCGACCGGCTGCTCCTGTCCAACGCCGACGGCACCGCCGTACCGAGCGGCGCGGAGATGCTCGAGCGGCTGGTCCGGCAGGTGACCGCACCCGTCCGCTTCGACAGCTGCCTGGCCACGATGCGGCACCTCGGGGTGACCGCCGCGATCGAGCTGCCCCCCGCTGGGACGTTGGCCGGCCTGGCCAAACGCGAACTCAAGGGCATCGACATCGTTGCCCTGAGAACGCCGGCTGACCTGCCGGCGGCCCGCGAACTGCTCGCCCAGCACGCCGGAGCCCATCAGGCCGAGCACACCCCGGACTGGCGGGTGATCGTCGCGCCGGTCCGCGGGACGATCCAGCAGGCCGGGGTCCGTGCCGGCGCCGATGTCGCGGCCGGTACGCCGCTCGGCTCGGTCGTCAGCAAGCGCGAGGAGGTTCAGGTGAGCACCACGTACGACGGGGTGCTGGCGGAGTGGCTGGTCGAGGACGGCGACCTCGTGGACGCCGGTGACCCGCTGGCCAGGCTGTACCCGGCGGGTGCTCGATGAAGCTCGGCACCGGCGCCAAGGGGGCGCGGATCGTCGGCCTCGGCGACTACCGGCCGCACCGCGTCGTCAGCAATGACGAGATCGCCCAGATGGTCGACACCAGCGACGAGTGGATCCGCACCAGGGTCGGCATCCGCCAGCGGCACTTCGCCGGGGAGGGCGAGTCGCTGACCGACATGGCGGTCGCGGCCAGCGGCAAGGCGCTCGCCGCGAGCGGCCTCGGCCCCGAGGACATCGACCTGCTCATCATGGCGACCTGTACGGCCCCCTCACCCATCCCCGGAGTGGGCCCCACCATCGCTCACCGGCTCGGCATGAAGGCGCCCGGCGCCTACGACCTGAACGCCGCCTGCGCGGGATTCTGCTATGCCCTCAGCTCCGCCTCCGATGCGATCCGCACGGGATCGGCGCGGCGGGTCCTGGTGATCGGCGCCGAGCGGCTCACCGACTGGGTGAACCCCCTCCACCGCGGGACCAGCATTCTCTTCGGCGACGGTGCCGGCGCCGCCGTCGTCGTGGGGACCGACGACCCCGGCATCGGCCCGGTGGTGTGGGGCAGCGACGGCGCCAAGCGCGAGGCGATCATCGTGCATGACCGCTCCACGCTCATGGAGATGGACGGCCAGGGCGTCTTTCGCTGGGCCACCACGAAGCTGGCACCGGTGGCGCGTGAGTGCTGCGAGCGTGCCGGGGTGGATCTGGCAGACATCGACGTGTTCGTGCCGCACCAGGCCAACCTGCGGATCATCGACGCACTGGTCCGCGCGCTCGGTCTCCAGCACGCCGCCATCGGCCGCGACATCATCGAGACCGGCAACACCTCCTCCGCGTCGATTCCGCTGGCCTTGACCCGCATGCTCGAACGCGGCGAGGCCAAGAGCGGGGACCTCGCACTCGTGCTGGGCTTCGGCGCCGGGCTCACGTACGCCGGGCAGGTTCTGCGCTGCCCGTGACAAGGGGCGCGCAACCGCGCGACCTCCACCCCCAGAAAGGAAACCGCACAGTGACGACAGAGGACATCCGCACCGGCCTCGCCGAGATCCTCGAGGAGGTTGCCGGAGTGCTCCCCGCCGACGCGACGATGGAGAAGTCGTTCACCGACGACCTCGACGTCGACTCCCTGTCCATGGTGGAGATCGCGACGGCAGTGGAAGA
This sequence comes from Geodermatophilaceae bacterium, assembly GCA_013695685.1. Taxonomy (GTDB): domain Bacteria; phylum Actinomycetota; class Actinomycetes; order Mycobacteriales; family Geodermatophilaceae; genus JACCTY01. The sequence continues at coordinate 11,115 of JACCZY010000108.1, forward strand.
CAAGTTCGGTGTGGCCATCCCCGACGACGAGCTGGTCAACATCAAGACAGTCGGCGACGCCGTCACCTTCATCGAGAAGAACCAGGGCTGACCGTGCCGGTAGAAGTTTTGGTCACCGGGCTCGGCGCGACGACTCCGCTGGGCGGGGACGTCGCGTCGAGCTGGGCGGCCCTGCTCGACCGCCAGTCGGGGGTGAGCCGGTTGGACGACGACTGGGCGCCCGGGCTGCCGGCCCGGCTCGTGGCTCGCTGCAAGGCCGACCCGGCCGAGCAGATCAGCCGGGTCGCCATCCGCCGGCTGGACCGCAGCCAGCAGCTGGCGCTCATCGCCGCCCGCGAGGCCTGGGCACACGCCGGCACGCCGCAGGTCGACCCGGTCCGGCTGGCCGTGGTCATCGGCACCGGCGTGGGCGGCGCCCAGACGTTGCTCGATCAGGACGACATCCTGGAGGAGTCCGGCGTACGACGGGTCTCTCCCCACACTGTGCCGATGTTGATGCCCAACGGGCCCGCGGCGACGGTCGGGCTCGAGTTCGGCGCGGAGGCCGGCGTCCACGCAGTCGTGTCAGCCTGCGCATCCGGGGCGGAGGCGCTGTCCTTGGGGCTGGACATCATCCGGTCCGGGCGGGCCGACGTGGTGATTGCGGGCGGTACCGAGAGTTGCATCCACCCGCTGCCACTGGCCGGGTTCGCGCAGATGCGAGCGCTGTCCACCCGCAATGACGAGCCGGCGGCCGCCTCTCGGCCATTCGACAAGGGCCGGGACGGCTTCGTGCTCGGGGAAGGCGCCGGCGTACTCGTGCTGGAGCGCGCGGAGTTCGCCCGGGCGCGCGGCGCCACGCCGCTCGCCGTACTGGCCGGCGCCGGCATCAGCGCCGATGCCTACGACCTCGTCCAGCCGCGACCTGACGGCGGCGGGGGTGCGCGGGCGATCGCCCTGGCGCTGCGCGACGCCGGGATCGCGGCCGCCGACGTGGGACACGTCAACGCCCACGCGACGTCGACCCCTGTCGGGGACACCGCGGAGGCCACGGCGATCCGATCGGCCCTGGGCGACCACACGCTCGTGACCGCCACCAAGTCCATGACCGGACACATGCTGGGTGCCGCCGGCGCCGTGGAGACGATCTTCGCGCTGCTCGCGCTGCGCCACCAGATCGTCCCGGCAGTGCTGAACCTCGACGACCCGGACGACGCCGAGGACGTGCAGGCACTGGACATCGTCCGGCACGAGCCGCGGCAAGCGAAGCTCGAGGCGGTCGTCAACGACTCGTTCGGGTTCGGCGGCCACAACGTTGCTCTGGCCCTCACCAGGGTCTGAGTGGCTGAGAGCCCGCACCTGGGCGTGACAGGAGGACAACGGTGACCAGCCTCGCCGACGCGCCGGTGATCGACGAGCGCGACTACCGGGATCCCGAGCTTCGCCTCGAAAATCTCTTCGATCCCGGCTCGCTGCGCCAGATCTCCGGGCGCAGCACCAGCGGCGTGATGTCCGCCCGCGGCACCATCAAGGGCGGTGCCGCGATCGCCTATGCCACCGACGCCACCAAGATGGGCGGCGCGATGGGTTCCGAGGGCTGCCGTCACATCGTGGACTCCATCGACATCGCCGTACGCGAGCGACTGCCCGTCATCGGCCTGTGGCACTCCGGCGGAGCGCGGCTGGCAGAGGGCGTGGAGGCGCTGGACGCCGTCGGGCTCGTCTTCGCCGCGATGGTCCGGGCTTCGGGCCGGGTGCCGCAGATCTCCGTCGTGCTCGGACCGGCGGCCGGCGGTGCGGCGTACGGACCGGCCTTGACCGACCTGGTGGTGATGGGACCGGCCGGGCGGGTCTTCGTGACCGGTCCGGAGGTCGTGCGCAGCGTGACCGGCGAGGACGTCGACATGGAGCGGCTCGGCGGTCCGGACACGCACGGCCGGCGCAGCGGTGTCGTCCACGTCGTGACCGCCTCGGAGACAGAGGCGCTGGACCGGGCCCGCGAGCTGACCGCGCTGTTGTCCCAGCAGGGTCGCTTCGACGTCGCATCGATCGGTCCCGGTGCGGACCTGTCCGCCTTGTTGCCGCCGGAGCGGCAACGGGCCTACGACGTCAAGCCGCTGCTGGCCGGCATCCTCGACGCTCCCCCGCTGGAACTGCATGTGCGGTGGGCGCCGAACATCGTCACCGCGCTCGGCCGGATCGCCGGGCGCACGGTCGGCGTGATCGCGAACAACCCGCTGCGGCTCGGAGGCTGCCTGGACAGCGTGTCGGCGGAGAAGGCCGCCCGCTTCGTGCGGATGTGCGACGCGTTCGGCGTACCGCTGATCGTGATCGTCGACGTCCCGGGCTACCTGCCGGGCGTCGGTCAGGAGTGGGACGGGGTGGTACGCCGGGGCGCGAAACTGCTGCACGCGTTCGCCGAGGCGGTCGTGCCGCGGGTGACGCTGGTGACCCGCAAGTCCTTCGGCGGGGCCTACATCGCCATGAATGCCCGATCGCTCGGTGCGACGACCGTCTTCGCCTGGCCGACGGCCGAGGTGGCGGTCATGGGGGCCAAGGCCGCTGTCGGGATCCTGCACCGCAAGAAGCTGGCCGCCGCGCCGGCCGGTGAGCGGGAGACGCTGCACGCCAAACTCGCCGAGGAGCACGAGAAGCTCGCCGGCGGCGTCAACCGGGCGCTGCAGCTGGGGGTAGTCGATGAGGTGGTCGCGCCTGAGGACACCAGGCTGATGCTCGCTGAAGCCCTCGCCGCCGCGCCGCCGGGACGTGGGGCGCACGGCAACATCCCGCTCTGATCCAGGTGGAGCCCCGACCGCCTTGCCTGCCCGGGCCGGGAGAGTCACCGCTACCAGAGTGTCGTCTGCTCGAAACTCGCTGCGCCGGCCAGCGCCTTGGGTAGGACGCGGTACGTCGCTGGGTCCGTGAGCAGCCAGCGGGCCTGGTCGCGCACCCCGGCTAGGCACCACTCCTCGAGTTCGGCGAGCAGGTCACCAGCGGGGATCGGGATACGCATGTCGTCGAGGCCCGGCAGCACCAGGTCCGTGCGCATCGTCATCAGCATGCAGTTCGTGGCAAAGGTCTCCCGGGCCAACGTGGTGGCGAGCCTGGCCGCGGCGGAGGTACCGATCGCCGTGCCGAGAGCCGCGCTGCCGGAATCGTGCTCGACCAGCGCGGCGGCCACAGTCGGATAGGCGTTCAGCAGCCGGACGGCGGTCTTGGGGCCGATTCCCGGCACGCCCGGCAGGTTGTCGGAGGTGTCACCGCGCAGGGCGGCGTATTCGCCGTACTGCTCCGGGTCGATCCCGGTCATGATGCGCAGCCGGGCCGGGGTGAGTACGGGTGAGTTCACAACGCCGCCGTTGATGATGCGAAGCACCGACGTGCTCGCGCTGATCAACGCGAACGCATCCCGGTCCGAGGTCGCGACGACGCAGCGCCAACCGGTGCGTTCGGCCTGTGCCGCGGCGCTGGCGAGCACGTCGTCGGCCTCTGCCCCCGGTGACACGACGACGCACACGCCGGTGCGAGCGATGTGCTCGGGGGCGGCGGCGAGTTGGGCGATCAGGTCGTCGTGCTTGGTCGCCCGGTGGGCCTTGTAGGTCGGGTGGGCCTGCCGGCGTTGGTTGACGGCGGGATCATCGAAGGCCACCAGGATCGCGGCCGGGTCAACTCGGTTGACCGCGGCGAGCAGTTGGGACCAGACGCCGTTGATCGCCCAGCACGGCCGCCCGTCCGGCGTCCGCTGGTCAGACGCCTCGTGTGCGTGGTACGCCCGGTGGAGCAGGCTGTTGCCGTCGACGGCGAGCAGCAGCGGAGCGTCCACGGCCACTGAGCCTAGTGAAGGCGCCGACAGATCAGCGGGAACCGCCCCGACGGCGAGGACCGCCACCGCGCGACACCGCAACCGCGCTGGAGCCAGGCTTCGACCCGGTCGGCGACGAGGTTGACCAGGTGCGGGGGGCGGCGTGACCGGATGTGGCCGGCCGCCCGGAGCCGCCGCGACGGCGCGGCCGGGCCGGAGCGCCGGGTGCGGCCGCACGGCGTGGTGACTCTGTCCGTTTCGGGGTCGGCGCCACGAGCGCTACGGCCTGCCCGACCAGTTCGCGGGTGTGCTGCGACCCGGCCGACACCTGCCGGATCACCGGCGTGATGCCAGCCTGCCGCGCGAGGGTGCGCACGTCGCCGCGCTGGTTCGGCAGCATCACAGTGACCACGTCACCCCCGGCGCCGGCCCGGGCGGTCCGCCCGGAGCGGTGCAGGTAGGCCTTGTGCTCGGTGGGGGGGTCGACGTGGACGACGAGCACGATGTCATCAACGTGTATCCCACGGGCGGCGATGTCGGTCGCCACGAGCACCCGGACGCTGCCGCTGGCGAAGGCGGCAAGGTTTCGGTCGCGGGCGTTCTGGTTGAGGTTGCCGTGCAGGTCCACGGCGGGCACACCGGCCTGCGTGAGGTCGCTGGCCAGTCGCTTGGCTGCATGCTTGGTCCGGGTGAAGAGCAACCGCCGTCCCTCACCGGAGGCCAGCTCGCGCACCACCCGGGTCTTGTCCTCGACGCTGTCGACGGCGAACACGTGGTGGCTCATCGGCGTGACGGCTGCCGCCTCGGGGTCGACCGAATGCGTCAACGGCTTGCTCAGGAACCGGCGGACGATGACGTCGACGCCGTTGTCGAGGGTGGCGGAGAACAGCATGCGCTGCCCGCCCCTGGGCGTGGCGTCGAGCAACCGGCGTACCGCCGGCAGGAAGCCGAGGTCAGCCATGTGGTCGGCCTCGTCCAGGACGGTGATCTCCACGGCGTCGAGGCGGCAGTGACCCTGCCGGATCAGGTCCTCCAGCCGCCCGGGGCAGGCGATGACGATGTCCACGCCGGCGCGCAGCGCCGCGACCTGGCGGCCCTGGGAGACACCGCCGAAGATCGTGGTGACCTTCAGCCGGCTGGTGGCGGCGAGCGGCTCGAGCACTGCGGCGATCTGGGTGGCGAGCTCACGCGTGGGCGCCAGGATCAGCCCGCGGGGGTGATTCGGCTGCGTCGGCCGGCGCCGGTCGGAGAGCTGGACCACCATCGGAAGCGCGAAGGCCAGGGTCTTGCCGCTGCCGGTGCGGCCGCGGCCGAGGACGTCACGACCGGCCAGGGTGTCGGCCAGCGTGGCGGTCTGGATGGGGAAGGGAGTCTCGATCCCGCTTCGGTGCAGGACGGCGCACAGCGCCGCGGGTACGCCGAGGTCGGCGAAGGAGGGAGGATGGGTGGAGGCAGGCACGGTGATGAAACCCTTTCCGGGCGTTGGGGTGGCCGTGGTGCTGGCGCCCCAACGTGTGGAGAGGAACCGCGCGAGTGTCGCGCTGAGCAAACGACCTATGCCGCGTCGTGGACGCGGCTATCACCTGTAAGCGTAAACCGGGCTTGACTGTTCCACGGCGGCGGCGTTGTGACCTTGCGCTCATCCCACCTGATGCATCCACGTCACCGGCGCGCCATCCCCGGCGGTCCGGTACGGCTCGAGCTCGGCGTCCCAGGCGGTCCCGAGGAGCCGATGTACGGCGTACTGGTAGCTCTCCGCACTGCCCGCCTTGGCCAGCAGCTCGCGCAGCTGGGACTCGGGCACCATGATGTCGCCGTTGGCGCTGATGGTGGTCCGGAAGACGCCACGGCCGGGGATATGGGCGATCCGCTCCCCGTCACTGCCCTGGCTCGGGTCCTCGGTCACCTCGAAGCGCAGCATCGGCCAGCTGCGTAGCGCCGCGGCCAGTTCCGCGCCGGTGCCGGTGCTCCCGGACCAGACGCACTCCGTGCGCAGTTGGCCGGGCGCGGCCGGCTGGTCGGTCCAGGTCAGGCTGGCCCGCGAGCCGAGTACGCCGGACAGCGCCCACTCGGCATGCGGGCACACCGCAGGAGGGCAGGAATGGATGTAGACGACACCACGAGTAGGCACCATGACCTCCGGTCGACGAGGAGCGCCTTCCCCAGCGGCCTCATCCGGCGGTCACATGCCAAGTGCATTGTGCCTCGTGGGGCGCCTGTTGCGCCAGCCTGACCGCGATTTACATGATCATGAGTGCAGAATCCGGGTTTTCGCCTGAATCCAGAATCATGATCATGGAACGGCTGCGGCAGGATCGGGCCATGACCGATCCGCTGGAGCGCCTCCGTGCACTGTGCCTGGCACTGCCTGAGACAACCGAGCGGCGGAGCCACGGCGAGCCGACCTGGTTCGTGCGCGACCGGACGGTGTTCGTGACGTACGCCCAGCAGCACCACGACGACCGAGTGGCGTTCTGGTGCGCGGCGCCCGGTGGCGAGCAGGAGGCGCAGGTGGCCGCGTCACCGCAGCGGTTCTTCCGCCCGCCGTACGTCGGGGGCAGGGGCTGGCTCGGCGTGTGGCTGGACGTGCCCGTCGACTGGAATGAGATCGAGGAGATCGTGCGCGAGGCCTACCGGCAGGTCGCACCCAAGCGACTGATCGCCGAACTGGACGCCGGCTGATGCTCGTCGTGTTCGGCGGGCTTCCGGGCACCGGCAAGACGACCCTGGCCCGGCTGCTTGCCCGGAGGCAGCGGGCGTCGTACCTGCGGGTGGACGCGATCGAGGCCGCAGTGATCGCCGCGGGTCTGGTAGGCGACCAGGCCGGTGTCGGACCGGCCGGCTACGTGATCGCGAACCGCGTCGCCGAGGACTGCCTGCGCGCCGGCCTGGACGTCGTCGTCGACGCGGTGAACCCGGTCGAGGTGGCACGCCGGGGTTGGCGCGAGCTCGCCACGAGTACCGCAGTCGAGCTGGTGTTCGTCGAGGTGGTTTGCTCCGACGCGGAGCTGCACCGGCGACAGGTCGAGAAGCGGCGGTCCGACCTGGCCGGCTGGGTGGCGCCGAACTGGCAAGCGGTGGTCGATCGCGCGTACGAGCCCTGGCAGGGCGACCGGCTGGTGATCGACAACATCGGTGACCCGGAGCTTCACCTCGAGCGCCTGCTCGCCGCCCTACCGGCGGCCGGGTCCGGGCACCCGATACCGGACGGGTAGCGCAGGCCTGTCAAGGTCCAGCGACGCCTGCGGCACAATGACCGGGGACACGAGGGGGAAGCAGTGAGGCGGCTGGCCGTAACGGCACTGTGTGCGCTCGCGCTCGCGGCGTGCGGCGGCGACCCGGCGGAGCCGGCTGGCGGAACACCGTCCACCACACCTGCCGCGGCGCCGGACGAGGTTTTCGCCGAGACGATGGATGAGACCGCGCCGGGATGGCGGGAGGACTTCGCCGTCGACGGAACCGACGGCTCGGAACCGGAAACGTTGGCCATCCTGGCCGCGAAGACCGCGTGTTTGAAGCTGGAGACGATGCCGGTCGAGGATGTGCTGCTGTCCTTCCTCGCCGGGGAGCTGCCACCTGAGACGGTCGGCAGCCTCCTGTACTCCGCCACCGTCGCCTACTGCCCGGACTTCACCGAGGCTGTGCAGAGTTTCGCCGAGACGAACCGTTAGACGGACAGGGTTACCTGAACTCAGTCCGGCACCGCGACCTCGAGCCGACCGGTGCGCACGTCGTACACGCAGCCGGTGACGGGGAGCCCGACCGGCAGGTATGGGTAGCTGCGAATCCGCTGCACGTCCGCAGCCAGGGTGCTCCGTTGATCTGCGATCGTCCGGAAGTCCAGGCTGCGCGTGTCGATGCCTGCACCCTCGGCCATCGCCTGATGAATCTCGGCGTCGGTCACGGCCACCATGCGGCAGTCCGTGTGGGCAACCACCATCACCCGGGTGACGTCCAGCAGGTGCACCGCGAGCACGAGCGTCCGCAGCACGTCGTCGGTCACCTGGGCGCCGGCGTTGCGGAGGATCTTCGCGTCACCGTCCTCGAGGCCGAGCAGATCCAGCGGGGAGATGCGCGAGTCCATGCACGTCACGACGGCCAAGCCTCGTGCCGCCCGGCCCGTACGACCGACATCGGCGAACGTTTCGGCGTACGCCGCGTTGGCCGTCAGGACATCGTCGAAGGAACTCACGTCGTCATTGCACCAGCCATCCCGTCGCTGACCACAGCTGGGGCCTGTGCGTCATACGCTGATGGCATGCCTGGCGAACTCACCGAGCAGGAGATGGACCTGCTGCGGCAGTCCTTCGAGTGGGCCCGGTCCGGCGACACCGCGCGGATGACGGATCTGCTCGACCTGGGGGCGCCCCCCAATCTGACGAACGAGCGAGGTGACACGCTGCTGACCCTTGCGGCGTACCACTGCCACCTGGACATGGTGCGGTTGCTGCTGGACCGCGGGGCCGATGTGGAGCGCGTCAACGACAACGGCCAGACCGCTCTGGGAGCTGCTGTCTTCCGGCGGGCAGCCGACATGGTCTCCCTGCTGCTGCAGGCCGGCGCGGACGCGGACACCGGCCCGCGCTCGGCCCGCACTGTTGCCCGGTTCTTCGACCTTCCGGACATGGAAGCGTTGCTCCCCGCCACCCCTGACGAATCCGGCCGCTGACAAACGCAGGCGCTCAGCCGGACGGTGGGACCGCCGAGGCCATGACGTCCACCGCACGGTCCCATACCCGGTGCAGTCCGACCGCGGCGAACAGTGCACCGGTGAACGTCTTGACCACCGAATCACCGACCAGGACACCCGGGTCGTCGAGGGCGATGCCGGCGGTCTGCAGTACGGCGCCGCCATCTCCCCACGCGCCGACAACCTTGCAGTGGCGGAAGGCCTCCTGCAACAGCGTGACCAGCTTGATGTCGTTGGTCGCCGTCGTCGCACCCGCGACCAGGACGGCGTCGAACTCGATCGACCGTGTGGTCAGCAGCGTGCGTTCGACGATCTCCGTTCGCTTGCCGCGGCCGAGGACGCCGCCGACCGGTGCGATCACCAGCACTGAGGCGCCGAGCTTCTCCGCCGCGGTACGGAGCTTGCCGATGCCGGCAAGGTCTGACCCCGCGTCGGCGATGACTCCGATCTTTCGTCCCGCGATCGGGCCCGGCTCGGTGACGACCTGCGACAAGGCAGCCGACAGCACGACATCATCGGCTGGGTTCCCCTTGGGTGCGGGCAGCCCAAGCCCAGCGGCAACCTGAGCGCACAGGTCGGCGTCGACGTTGGCCAGAACCTCGAGCTCACGTTCCCGGATGGCCCGCTCGTAGCACTTGCCCAGCTCGAACGTGAACGCCTCGATGACGTGGGTCTGCTCGATTGCGGTCAGGCTCCGGTAGAACATCGTGGCCTGGGAGAAGTGATCGTCGAACGACGCCGCGTGCGAGCGGACGGGCACGCCCTCGATCCGGCGAGACACCTGCACGTAGCCGCCCTCGTCCTCCGTGGCGACCAGCGGCTGCCCGTCGTCGATGCTGTTCGGGCGGTAGGGCGCCAGGCCGGTGTGGATCGCCGTCTGATGCATTCCGTCGCGGAGCATGTCGTTCACCGGCGCGTGCGGACGGTTGATGGGTAGTTGGGCGAAGTTGGGCCCGCCCAGCCGTGTCAACTGCGTATCCAGGTAGGAGAACAGCCGCGCCTGCATCAGCGGGTCGTTCGTCACTTCGATGCCGGGAACGAGATGGCCGGTGTGGAACGCGACCTGCTCGGTCTCGGCGAAGTAGTTCGTAGGATTGCGGTTCAGCGTCAACTTGCCGATCAGCTGAACCGGTGCCAGCTCCTCGGGCACGATCTTGGTCGGATCCAGCAGATCGATGCCCTCGAAGGTGTCGGTGCCGTCGTCGGGCATGACCTGTATGCCGAGCTCGTACTCGAGGAACGCTCCCGCCTCGATGCCGTCGGCCATGTCGCGGCGATGGAAGTCGGGGTCGACCCCGGCGGCGATCTGCGCTTCCTCCCACACCAGCGAATGGATTCCGGCCGCCGGCTTCCAATGGAACTTGACGAGGGTGGACTTCCCGGCTCGGTTGACAAGCCGGAAGGTGTGTACGCCGAAGCCCTCCATGGTTCGGAACGAGCGCGGGATTCCGCGGTCGCTCATGTTCCACATGACGTGATGGGTGGCCTCGGTGTGCAACGAGACGAAGTCCCAGAACGTGTCATGCGCGGACTGTGCCTGCGGGATTTCCCGATCGGGATGGGGTTTGACGGCGTGGATGATGTCGGGGAACTTGATGCCGTCCTGGATGAAGAAGACCGGCATGTTGTTGCCGACAAGGTCGAATGTGCCTTCGTCGGTGTAGAACTTGACGGCGAAGCCGCGGGTGTCGCGGACGGTGTCAGCGGAACCGCGAGAGCCCACCACGGTCGAGAAGCGGGTGAATACTGGGGTCTGTCGCCCCTTCTCGGCCAAGAACTGAGCCTTCGTCACGGACTTGGCGGTGCCGTAGGACTCGAAGACCCCGTGGGCGGCGGCACCGCGTGCGTGGACGACCCGCTCCGGGATGCGCTCGTGGTCGAAGTGAGTGATCTTCTCCCGCAGGTGAAAGTCCTCCAGCAACGTCGGGCCCCGATCGCCGACCTTGAGCGAGTGGTCGGTGTCGGGAAGGCGTA
>JACCZY010000126.1 GCA_013695685.1 Geodermatophilaceae bacterium
ATGAGGGCAGGCGTGGGTTGGTCCAGCAGCCGCTCACGCAGCGTCGATCCGGCCCGCCCCCACAACGCATCGAGACCGATCACCGGTTCGGTCAGCTCCGTGGCCGGGTCGAGGAAGAACGGGAGCGTCCCACCGGGCCGGAACGAGACACCGAGCACCCGCTGCTGCTCGGCGGTGTCGATGCCGATCGGCCCGGCCAACACCCCACACAGCCCCGCGCCGTGCGTGGTCCGCTGCTGGTCGAGGTGCGCTCCGTCGTACCACCGCAATGCGTCCTCGGCGAGGTTGACGACGATCTGCATCTCACCCGAGGGCAGCTTGCGTTCCCGGCCGGGCGACAGGTCGTCCTCGACGTACCACAAGGCCTCGACGAACGGCGCCAGCGCCGGCGCTGGGTCCCGCAGCACGGTCGTCATGACCGGCGCAGCGTACGACGCCCGCGTTCCGACGCGACGATCATGAAGATGTGTGGGACGAATTGTGGCATTTGCGCCCTTCGGAATCCCCGAAACTTCATGATCGTCGCGGGAGGAGCTCGGCCCACTTGTTCACGATCGTCGCGGGAGGAGCTCGGCCAGCTTGCACACGGTCCGCCAGTTCCGCATCGTCACGTGCACGCCCAGCTGCTTGTCGGTGAGCAGTGGCACGAGCGCGGACTCCAGCACCCCGTCCGGGCACCACAGGTATATCTCGCGGGCGCCGACGTGCCACTCCTCGGGTGCCACGTCCCCGGGCTCCGGCAGGGCGGACTTCGCCGGTACGCCGGACAGAAAAAGCACCAGCAGCCGAGACGGATCACGGTCCTCGGCCGCCAGCGGGTTCGCCTGCACCGCCGCGTTGAGTTGCGCCGCGGTCCGGATCAGCACCGCCACCTGCATGCCGAGCTCGGCCGTGATCGCCTGCTCGATCTCGGCGGCCACCGCATCGGCCGAGCAGCGGGTGCTCGTGAACACGGCATTGCCGCTCTGCAGCAGCGTGCGGACCTCGTCGTAACCGAGGCCCGAGAGCAGCTCACGGAGGCGGGCCATCGCGATCCGCTTGTTCCGGCCGACGTTGATCCCGCGCAGCAGAGCTACGTACGTCGGCATCGGCCGATCCAACCGCACATCGGCCCCAGGTTAGGGTCGCGGCATGGTGCAGATCGGCGCGCACGTGCGCGACGGCGACCCGCTCACGGCGGCCCATGAGGTCGACGCCGACCTCGTGCAGTTCTTCCTGACCGACCCGCAGGGCTACAAGGCACCCAAGCCGCGCGCGGACGCCGAGCAGATCCGCGAGGCCGATGTGGGGGTCTTCATCCATGCGCCCTACATCGTCAACGTGGCCTCGACCAACAACCGGATCCGCATCCCCTCGCGCAAGCTGCTCGCCCAGCACACCGCCGCCGCCGTGGAGGTCGGCGCCCGTGGCGTGATCGTGCACGGCGGACACGTCACCGCCGACGACGAGATCGAGGCCGGCGTCGACAACTGGCGCAAGACCGTCGCCCGGCAGGCCGCCGAGGGCGGGTACGCCGTACCGATCCTGCTGGAGAACACCGCGGGCGGGGATCGCGCGATGGCCCGCCGCTTCGATGCGCTGGCCCGGCTGTGGGACGCGATCGGGGAGTACGACGTCGGCTTCTGCCTCGACACCTGCCATGCCCATGCCGGCGGGGAGGAGCTGCTAGACATCGTCGACCGGGTCTTGTCGATCACCGGCCGGATCGACCTGGTGCACTGCAACAACAGCCGGGACGGGTTCGACTCCGGCCGCGATCGGCACGCACATCTGGAGTCCGGCCGGATCGACCCGCAGCTACTTCTGGCGGTGGCGCGCGACGCCGGGGCGCCGGTCATCTGCGAGACCCCGGCCGACCGGATCGCCGAGGACATCGCGTTCCTCCGCAGCGGCCTCGGGTAGCGCGCGGCGCCGTCGGGCCAGCACGAACACGTCGGCGACGCCGTCGAGCACGCCGCCGGCCGGGTCGTCCACACCACCCCTGCGTACAACGTCGTGGGACGGCTGGAGCACGTCGCGCACCACGAGGCACACCAGCACGACGACGGTGACATCGCGCGCGATCACCGAGAGCAGGAACCACTCGACCGGGATCCCATTGTTGTCCTGGCCGAGATACCACAGCATGCGCGGAATCCAGAGCACCGCCTCGGTGATCTGCCAGATCAGGATCGGTCTCCAGCGGGGTAGTGCGAGCACGGCCAGCGGCAACAGCCAGAGCGAGTACTGCGGGCTCCACACCTTGTTCGTCAGCAGGAATCCGGCGACGACGAGGAACAGCAACTGCATCAGCCGGGGACGCTGCTCGGCACGCAGCGCGAGGACTGCGATGGCCAGACAGACCGCGCCGAAGCAGATCAGGGTCAGGACGTTGAGCAGGACGGGGTCGTTCGGCATGTCGGGCACGGCCGATGGCGGCGGATTGAGGAACCCGGCGCCGAGTTGCACGGCAAGGTTCCAGACGGTGTCCGGGTCGGCCGCACGGGTGGTGTTCAGCTCGAAGAACCGCGACCAGTTGTCAGGGTAGAGCAGGGCGACCGGCGCGTTGATCGCCGCCACCGTGGCCAGCGTGCTCGCGGCGGTCACCGCCCAGTCCCGAAGCCGTCCAGCCCGCAGGCACAACAGGAACAGCGGCCCGAGGAACAACAGCGGGTAGAACTTCGCTGCGGCACCCAGCCCCAGGAGTACGCCGGCCAGCACGGGGTGCCGGCGAGACCAGGCCAGCACCCCCGCCGCGGCGAGCGACACGGCGAGAAGGTCCCAGTTGGTGAGCGCGTGCACGAAGAGCAGCGGTGACAGCGCCACCATGGCCGCGTCCCAGATCCGCCGCCTCGACAGCAGGGCGGTCGTCCACGTGATCACGAGCGCGCACAGCGACAGCAGCAACGCGGTGACGATGTAGTAGCTCTGCACCCCGGGCAGGTCCGGCAGCAATCCCGATGCGGCCGACAGCTGGTTGTAGCTGCCGGCAAATGAGTTGGCGACGTACATGAACCCGCCGGTCAGCACGGGGTATTCCACCGGCGCGCTGGCGTACGGCACCAGGCCCGTGTTGAGCCCGTGGATGCCCCACAGCGGGATGGTGTCGGAGTAGCAGAAGTGGGTGTACTGCTTGGACCCGGTCCAGTCCCCGTCCAGGCAGGGCGACTGCTTGGCCCAGGCCAGCGCCAAGGTTGCCAGCGTCATCGCCAGCAGGACCCGCAGCGGCGTCCAGAACCAGTTGTGGCCGGTGTAGGCGTGCCGTCCGAGCGGGCCGCCGACGGCCGTGCTCGCCGTCCGGGCGACCGGATCGTCCCAGGTCGGGAAGACCCGGCCGCGCGCCTCCTCGACTGCGGCGGCCGAGGGCCGATCGTCGCCGGTAGCCGGGAAAGCCGGGGGCCGAGCGTCGCCGGTAGCCGGCGAAGACGGTGGCCTACTGGGTTCAGCCACCCGGCCCGACCGGCTGGCTCGAACCCGGCGCCTCGGTGGTGGGCGGCGGCTCGCTGCTCGGCGGCGGGTCCGAGGTCGGCGGCGGGTCCGAGGTCGGCGGCGGGTCCGAGGTGGGTGGCGGCTCGGTGGTCGTGGGCGGCGGCTCGGTGGTCGTGAGCGGCGGCTCACTGGTCGTGGGCGGTGCGCTGGTCGACCGCTCTGTCGTCGGCGGCGCGGAGGTCGTCTGCTCCTCGCCTCCGCCTCCACCTCCACCGTCCTCCGGCGGCGCCGAGCCACCCTGATCGCCCTCGATCAACGCCTCGTCCGGCAGGTCATCCTGCGGCGCGCTGGCGAGCACCGCGTTCATGTAACGGTTCCAGATGTCCGAGGGCAGCCCGGACCCGTAGACCAGCCGGTCCTCGCTGGTGCGGATCGGCTCGCTGGCGTCGGTACCGATCCACACCGCGGTGACCAGCGTCGGCACGTAGCCGACCATCCAGGCGTCCTTGTTGTCGTTGTCGTCCAGCTGCGCCGTACCGGTCTTGGCGGCCGACTCGCGCCCGCCGTCGAGTTCGTCGTCGCCGGCCGCGGCGACGTCCTCCATCGCGAACGTCACGTCGTTGGCAACCTCCGCCGCCACCGCGCGGGTCTCCTCGCCCGCGCTCCGCTCATAGAGGACGTTGCCGTTGCTGTCGGTCACCCGGGAGACGAAGAACAGATCATGGTGTACGCCACCGTTGGCGAACGTCGAGAACCCGCTGGCCTGGTCGATCGGGCGCACCTCGTACTCGCCGATCCCGATCGCCCCGCCGGTCACCCCGTCACGCTCGAGCGTGCGGGTGTCGTCGGGGCCGGCCTCGCGGATGCCGGCCCGGTGGGCGAGGTCCGCCACGTTGTTCGGTCCCACCTCGAGCGCCAACCCGTAGAACGTCGTGTTCAGCGAGCGGGTGATGGCCTCCTTGAGCGTGCAGTTCGAGCACTCCCCGCCCTCGGAGTTGCGAACCGGCTGCTCGCGGTCGGGGAACGTCTGTGGCTGTGAGCCGTCACGGCGGGCGGACACGCCGATCCCCTGCTCGAGCGCCGCCGCCAGTGTGTACGGCTTGAACGACGACCCGGGCTGGCGGTAGGCCTGCGCGTAGTCGAAGCCGGTGCCGGTCGCGCCGCCGTAGTAGGCCACCACCGCACCGTTCGCAGGATTGATCGAGACCAGCGCCGTACGCAGGTTCGCCGGCTGGTCGGCCAGCGTCTCCCGTGCCGCGGTGACCGCCTCACGCTGCGCCCCGGCGTTCACCGTCGTGGTGATCCGCAGGCCCTCGGAGTAGATCCGCGACTCGTCGAAGCCGGTG
Source organism: Geodermatophilaceae bacterium (assembly GCA_013695685.1). GTDB lineage: Bacteria > Actinomycetota > Actinomycetes > Mycobacteriales > Geodermatophilaceae > JACCTY01. The sequence continues at coordinate 4,755 of JACCZY010000126.1, forward strand.
CGGGCCAGTTCCTCGGTGACCTGCCGGATGATCAGCCCTTCGGGGCCGTCGGCCTGGTTCAGTGCGACCGGGCCGCGCGGCAGCACCTTCGGGTAGGTCAGGGCGTCGCGGGCGGACTCCTCCAGCCAGCCCTCCTCGACCATCCCACCGAGGACGAAGTCCCACCGCTCCTGGGCATCTTCTGGATGCCCCTCCGGGTCGAAGAGCGCCGGGCTGGCGATCCCTGCGGCGAGCACCGCTCCCTCCTCGACGGTGAGCTCGTCGACGGGCTTGCCGAAGTACGTCTGCGCGGCCGCCTCGATGCCATGCGCTCCGCGGCCGAAATAGATCGTGTTCAGGTACCACTCCAGGATCTGGTCCTTGGAGTAGTTCTGGTCGATCTTGACCGAGAGGACGAGTTCCTTGAACTTGCGGGTCAGCGTCTGCTCGGTGGTGAGGTAGGCGTTTTTGACGTACTGCTGCGTGATCGTCGAACCGCCCTGCGTAGCGCCCCCGGTGAGGTTGTTCCAGGCCGCCCGCGCGATCCCGGACACCGAGAACCCTGGGTCGGAGTAAAAGCTGCGGTTCTCTGCGGCCAGCACTGCCTGGCGGACGTGCTCGGGAACCCGCGACAGCGGTACGTCGGTGCGGTTCTCCTCGCCGAGGCGGGCCATCTCCGTCGTGCCGTTGCTGTAGTACACGATCGACACCTGATTGGTCTTGATGTCGTCGGGCCGGGGTACATCGGTCGTGGCGTAGACGACGCCGACGAACGTCAGCGCCATCACGACGAGCAATCCGGTGCCACCGAGGATGAACCGGCGGCGGATGCGGCGTTTGCGCTTGGCCTCAGGAGTGTTGCGCCGCTCCCGCCAGGTAGCCGGTGTCGGATCGGCGTCGCTCTGCTCGCTGCTCACGATCCTCCTCCAGATGTCCCGCTCCCCGTTGCCGGACTCCCCCGGTACGCCGACCCGTCGTGCGCGGTCACTCGGTGGCGGCCCGGCGCCGAGACGAGGTCGCGGCGCTGCGACCCATGACGAACGATGCGGTCAGGTGGTTCCAGCCGCAGCTGCGACAGACCTCGACCACGTACACGTTGAACTCACGCAGCCGCTGCGCCATGTCCACCAGCTCCCGGGGCGACTTCGCCTGGCCGGACACCGCCTTGAGCGCGTCGCCGTAGACGTAGTGCACCTCGGTCAGCTGCTCCTTGCGGCAGACCGGGCACGAGACGTCCGACGGCCGGCCGTGGTACTTCGCGGCCCGCAGCAGGTAGGGGTGCGCGTCGCACACGTCGTGCAGGCTGGCCCGGCCGGCGTACACGTCGGCGAGCTTGGCGCGGCGCTGCAGCGCGTAGTCGACGACGGCCCGGCGCAACGTGGCGCTGTCGACCCCCTGCTGCCGCTCACCGGCCTGCACAGTCACGCGGGCAAGGGTACTTGTCCCGGCCCGTGTGAGCGCCGCCACGCGGGATTCCGGTGACCGAGGTGGCAGGGTCCGGCGGCATCGACGTACGCTGCGATATATCGAATCGATACACTTGCCCTGTGACATTCCCGTGAACGGGAGGTGGAGGAGATGCTCGAGATGGCGATCCTCGGCCTGCTGAACCAGGCACCGATGCACGGCTACGAACTGCGCAAGCGGGTGCTCGTGCTGCTCGGCGGGTTCAGGGCACTGAGCTACGGCTCGCTGTACCCGGCGCTGAAGCGGATGCGCGAGAACGGCTGGATCTGCGTGCCGGACCCGGCCGACGCCACCCGCGTGCTGCCGGCCGACGCGCCGCCACTGACCGGCAAGCGCGGCAAGGTCGTCTACGCGCTGACCGCGGAGGGCAAGGAGCGCTTCCAGGACCTGCTCACCGAGGGCGGCCCGGAGGCGTGGGAGGACGAGCGCTTCGGCGTACGGTTCGCGTTCTTCGCCCAGACCGAGGCCGACGTCCGGCTGCGCATCCTCGAGGGCCGGCGGCGCCGGGTCGAGGAGCGCCGGGACGGGTTGCGCGCATCGTTGGGTCGCACCCGGGAACGGCTCGACCGCTACACGCTGGAACTCCAGCAGCACGGACTGGACTCCGTCGACCGCGAGGTCCGCTGGTTGTCCGAACTGATCGACCACGAACGAGTCGACGGCACACAGATCGACCGCAAGAAGAACAACCCACCCGCGAGCACTTCATGAAGGGGGACCCCATGGGTTCGGTACGTGTCGCCATTGTCGGGGTCGGTAACTGCGCCGCGTCGTTGGTGCAAGGCGTCGAGTACTACCGGGACGCCGACCCAGCGGCCAGCGTGCCGGGACTCATGCACGTCATGTTCGGCGACTACCACGTCCACGACATCGAGTTCGTCGCGGCCTTCGACGTGGACGCCAAGAAGGTCGGGCAGGACCTGTCCTATGCCATCGGCGCCAGCGAGAACAACACCATCAAGATCTGCGACGTACCGGAGCTCGGCGTATCAGTCCAGCGCGGCCACACCCTGGACGGGCTGGGCAAGTACTACCAGCAGATGATCACCGAGTCCGACTCCGAGGCGGTCGACGTCGTGGCGGCGCTACAGGCGGCCCGCGCCGACGTACTGGTCTGCTACCTCCCGGTCGGCTCCCAGCAGGCGGTGGAGTTCTACGCACAGTGCGCCATCGACGCGAAGGTCGCCTTCGTCAACGCGCTGCCGGTCTTCATCGCCGGTACGCCGGAGTGGGCGGCGAAGTTCGCCGCGGCCGGTGTGCCGATCGTCGGTGACGACATCAAGAGCCAGGTCGGCGCCACGATCACCCACCGGGTGCTGGCCAAGCTCTTCGAGGACCGCGGCGTCGTACTCGACCGGACGATGCAGCTCAACGTCGGCGGCAACATGGACTTCATGAACATGCTGGAGCGGGAACGGCTGGAGTCCAAGAAGATCTCCAAGACCCAGGCGGTCACGAGCAACGTGGCGCACGAGATGGGCGCCGCGAACGTTCACATCGGGCCGTCGGACTACGTGTCCTGGCTCGACGACCGCAAGTGGGCGTACGTGCGGCTCGAGGGCAGGGCGTTCGGCGACGTGCCGCTGAGCCTGGAGTACAAGCTCGAGGTCTGGGATTCACCGAACTCCGCCGGAGTGATCATCGACGCGGTCCGCTGCGCGAAGATCGCCATGGACCGCGGCATCGGCGGCCCTATCCTGTCCGCGTCGTCGTACTTCATGAAGAGCCCGCCGGAGCAGTACAGCGACGACATCGCCCGGGAGAAGGTCGAGCAGTTCATCCGCGGCGAGGTCGACCGCTGACACCGCTGCGCCCCGCCTACCCTGGTGGGCATGCAGGTTCCCGGCTCCCGACTCGTCGTTGCCCTGCTGACGACGGCTCTGGTCCTCACCGGCTGCAGTGAGGACGACCCCGACGCCAACCGTGCTCCCGGAGCTGAGATCACCGTCGCCGAGGCGCAGGTGCTGGCCGAGGTCCTGCACCGCAATGTCCAGGAGGGCGGGGCCGACGTCAACGTCAGCGCCGAGTACGCCGAGGAGGCGCTGCTCACCATGACGGGCAGCATCGACTTCACCACCGGCACCGGGACCCTGGACACCCTCACCACGTACACCACCGGCCAACCCGACGAGCTGCGCACCATCTACTTCACCACCGACCGGATCGTGATCGGCAACATCCCCGGCTTCACCGACGCCATGGTGGCCGCCGGCCGCGACGGTGTCCTGTACCTGCGCACCGACCTGGATCAGCAGACCCGTCTGGTGGACAACATCGTCGGGATGCTGCTGCGGCTGGCCACCGAACAACCGGACGACCCGGAGAACCTGATCGCCGCCGGCTACACCTGGGAAGGCGCGGGTCGGATCGACACCGTGCTCACGAACACCTTCAGCACCGGCACGTCGTCGATCAGCGTCGGCGTCGAGGATGAGCTGCTGTACCAGTTCGCCGCCCCACCGCTGAACGGCAGCTTTCCGGTCCGGATCACCTTGAGCGACCACGGTCCCCGCGAGATCGACTTCCCGCCGGAGGAGCAGATAGCCGACACGTCGGCGTACCCGGAGGTAGCGAGCCAGTTCGGCTACTGACCGCTCCGGGCCGACCATGGGGGACGGGGACGGCCCCTTCCCCGGGCCGCCCCCGTCGCTGCTGTTGTACCCCTGCGGCCGGGTGCTGTCAGCTCCGACGCGCTAGTTCAGACTCGGATCTTCGGTGTACGCCGACAGCATCGCGAGCGAGCCGCCCTGCCGTCGCAGCACCGCCTGCCACAGCCCGACTCCGGTCTCGCTGACCACGTCCGCGGGTTGACTCGGCACCACTGCCCAGGCGTGCTCGGCGATCTCCGCGGTGAGCTGGCCGGGGCCCCAACCGGAGTAGCCGGCGAAGACCCGCAGCCGGTCCAGGACCGCGCCGGTCACGGCGGGATCGGCGTCGAGGTCGACCAGGTGCACCGGCTGGGCGAGCGGCCGCAGCCCCGGTACGTCCGGCGGCGGGTTCCCGACGCCGAGGCACAGCGCGGTGTCCCGCTCACACGGGCCACCGACGTGGAACGTGCGAGGTGCCGCCGCGAGCGACCACCAGCCCGGCAGGACCTCGAGCAGGTCGGTGTCGCTCGGCCGGTTCAGGACGACTCCCAACGTGCCGTGCCCTCCGTGGTCGACCACGTACACCACTGTCCGATCGAAGTTGGGATCGGTCAGCGCCGGCATGGCGACGAGCAGGTCGCCGCTGCGCACGCGGGGCATACGGTTCACTGTGCCGCATCCGGGGCCGTCAGCGCAGCGCAGCGGGTGACCCGGCATACCCTCGATCGGTGCCCGCAAACCCCCTCGACAGCGCCAGGGCGGCTGCCCGGCCGGTCGGTGCGGCGAGCCTGCGGGCCTGTCTGGCTCGGGCCGACTTCCGCCGGCTGCTCGCGGTCAGGCTCAGCGCCCAGTGGGCGGACGGGGTCTTCCAGGCGAGTCTGGCCGGCGTCGTGTTGTTCAACCCGGCCCGCGCCGCGACCGCGACGGACGTAGCCGCCGGGCTCGCCGTGCTGCTGCTGCCGTACTCGCTGCTCGGCCCGTTCGCCGGCGTGTTCCTCGACCGCTGGAGCCGTCAGCGCGTGCTGCTCGTGTCCAACCTGATCCGGTGCGCCCTGCTCGCGGTGGTGGCACTGCTCATCGCGGCCGGAGTCGGCGGCCCTCCGTTCTTCGTCGCCGCGCTGGCCGTCATCTCGGTCAACCGGTTCTTCCTCTCCGCGCTATCCGCCTCGCTGCCGCACGTCACCCCCGCCGAGCACCTGGTGTTCGCGAACGCGTTGACGACAACGGCCGGCACGGTTGCGGCGGTCCTGGGCGGCGTCTGCGGCGTAGGCCTCGGCGTACTCGTCGGAGCCGGCGACGACGGGTACGCACTGATCGCCATGAGCTCCACGGTGGGGTACGCCGTCTCGGCCTTGCTGGCCCGCGGTTTCCCACGCCTGCACCTCGGACCGGACGAGGCCGAGCGGCGCGAGCGGCCCAGCGCCGGGCACGTGCTGGCCGGGCTGGCCGCCGGTGTCCGGCACATCCGCAGCCACCGCGCCGCACTGGCCGCGCTGGCCGTCATCGGCGCCCACCGGTTCCTGCTCGGGCTGGCTACCGTCGCCACCCTGCTGCTGTACCGCAACTATTTCGACAGCTCCGGCGTCTTCCGCGCCGGGCTGGCCGGCCTGACGCAGGTAGTCGTCGCCGGCGCGATCGGAGCCGTGCTGGCCGCCGTGGCGACGCCCCCGGCGGTGCGGGCCGTCGGCAAGTCGCGCTGGATCGTCATCGTGCTGGGCGTGGCCGCCGTCAGCCAGCTCGGCCTCGTCACGCCCTACCTCAAGCCGACGGTCGTGCTGGCGGCGGGCATCATCGGCTTCGTCGGCCAGGCGGTGAAGATCTGCGTCGACACGATCGTGCAGGAGACCATCGACGACGCCTACCGCGGGCGGGTCTTCAGCGTGTACGACACCGTCTTCAACGGCGCCTTCCTCGTCGCCGCCGTCCTGGCGGCATTCGCGTTGCCGCCCAGCGGCAAGAGCTACGTCGTACTCGGCGTCGTCGTGGCCGGCTACGCACTCGGTGCCGCCGGCTACGCCCGAACCGTGTCGCCCCGCCCGCAATGACCTCAGCCCGGCGGGAGGTTCTCGTCGGCCCAGCGGCGGAGCTCGGCCTCGGCCTCGGCGCGGGACAGCTGGCCGCGCTCCAATCGCACCGCCTTGAGGTGCTGCCACGCCCGTCCGACGAGCGGACCCGGAGCCAGCCTCAGCAGCCGGATGATCTCGTTGCCGTCGAGGTCCGGCCGCACCGCGTCGAGATCCTCCCGCTCCTTGATGTCGGCGATCCGCTTCTCCAGGGCGTCGTACGTCGCCGACAGCGCCCGAGCCCGCCGTTCGTTGCGGGTGGTGCAGTCGGAGCGGACCAGCTTGTGCAGCCGGCCCAGCAACGGCCCGGCGTCGACGACGTAGCGGCGTACGGCGGAGTCGGTCCACTCCCCGCGCCCGTAGCCGTGAAAGCGCAGGTGCAGGAAGGTCAACTGCTGGACGTCGCGTACGACGTCGTTCGGGAAACGCAGCGCGCGGAGCCGCTCGCGCACCATCCGGGCGCCGACGACCTCATGGTGGTGGAAGCTGACCCGTCCCTGCGGCTCGTAACGCCGGGTCGCCGGCTTGCCGATGTCGTGCAGTAGCGCGGCCAGCCGCAGCACCAGGTCCGCACCCTCCGGACCTTCGAGTTCGATCGCCTGCTCCAGCACCGTCAACGAGTGCGTGTACACGTCCTTGTGCTGGTGGTGCTCGTCGATCTCCAGCCGCAGCGCCGACAGTTCGGGCAGCACCGATGCGGCCAGGCCGCTGTCCACCATCAGTTCCAGGCCGGCCCGCGGGTCCCCGCCGAGGATCAGCTTCGACAACTCGGCCTGCACCCGCTCCGCTGAGATCCGGGCGAGCTGGCCAGCCATTCCGGTGACCGCCGCGAGCACGTCCGCCGTCGGCACCACGCCGAGTTGGGCAACGAAACGGGCGGCGCGCAGCATCCGCAGCGGGTCGTCGGCGAAGGAGTCCTCGGGTCGCCCGGGCGTGCGCAGCCGCCGCGCCAGCAGGTCCGGCAGCCCGCCGAACGGGTCGGTGAAGGTGTTGTCCTGCACCGAGAAGGCCATCGCGTTGATCGTGAAATCCCGCCGGGCCAGGTCAGCGGCGAGTGAGTCGCCGTACACGACGTCGGGCTTGCGGCCGACCCGGTCGTAGCGGTCCGCGCGGTAGGTCGTGATCTCCAGCCGGTGGTCGCCGTACTGCACACCCACCGTGCCGAACTCGATCCCGGTGGTCCAGGTGGGCCGGTCGCCGACCAAGTCGAGGATCTGCTCCGGACGGGCGTCGGTGGTCAGGTCCAGGTCGTCGCCGGCACGCCCGAACAGGGCGTCGCGAACCGACCCGCCGACCAGGTGCAGCTCGTGCCCGGCCGCGGCGAAGCGCTGACCCACCTCACCCAGCACCGGTGAGAGCCGCAGCAGTTCGGTCACCAGCCGCCGCTGCGCCTGCGACAGCGCTGGGGTCGCCGTCATGATGGGCCAGCCTACCGAGATCCCCGCGCTACCCTCGGGCCATGGCTCGTACGGCGGCGTCTCGCGGCCTGCGTCGGATCGAGGAGACCTCCGCGGGCGGGCTGGTCGTGGACGCCGCAGTCCATCCACCGGTCGCGGCGCTGATCGGCCGGCACGACCGGCGGGGCCGGCTGCTGTGGTCGCTGCCCAAGGGTCATCTCGAGCCCGGTGAGAGCTTCGAGCAGACAGCGATCCGGGAGGTCGCCGAGGAGACCGGCATCACCGGGTCGATCGTGGCACCACTCGGGACCATCGACTTCTGGTTCGTCGCCGAGGGCCGGCGCATCCACAAGACCGTGCACCACTTCCTGTTGCGGGCCAGCACGGGCACGCTGTCCGACGCCGACCCGGAGGTGAGCGAGGTCGCCTGGGTCCCCCTCGAGCTCTTGCCGCAGCGGCTGGCCTATGCCGACGAGCGCGAGCTGGTCGAGCGGGTGCCGGAGTTGCTCTCGGGCAGTGCGTGAGCAGCCGCATCATGAACGGCGTGCGTCGACGATCCCCCTGGCACCTGCTGGTGGTGACGGCGCTGCTGGTCGTCGGGCTCGCACCGGCCGCCGCCGGGCAGGCGGCCCCCGGCGATGACATGCCCCTGACCATCACCGTCACCCAACTCGAGCCCCGCACGGTCACCCCGGACGCCACGATCACGGTGTCCGGGACCGTGACGAACACCGCGGATGTCGCCGTCACCGACATGGTGATCCGGCTGCAGCGCGGCCAGGTCATGACCAGCCGGGATCAGCTGCAGGACAACGACGAGGACCCGTCCTCCTCGACCAGCGGCTTCGCTCCCTTCGTGGACCTGCTGTCCGACCTCGCGGCCGGGGACTCCGCGCCGTTTCGCTACCAGGCCACGGCCGAGGAGCTCGGCCTGGCCGCTCTCGGCGTGTATCCGCTGATGGTCAACGTGAACGGAACGCCCGACGGCGACGTCGAGCAGCGGGTCGGCCAGCTCGATACCTACCTCCCGTACTTCCCCGAACCGACGCCGGGCTCGACCGGCGTGTCCTGGCTGTGGCCGCTCGTGGACCGCCCACACCGGGGCCCCGACGGGGTGTTTCTCGACGACGCCCTCGCCGATGCAGTGGCCGACGGCGGTCGCCTGGAGCGGCTGGTGTCCCTCGCCGAGGCCAGCCCGCAGGTGCCCCTGACCCTTGCCGTCGACCCGCTGCTGCTGGAGTCGCTGCAGGCGATGGTGGGCGGCTACCGGCTCACCGACGGCAGTGCCGGCGGCGGCGGGGCAGCGGCCGGCGCCTGGCTTGAGCGTCTCACCGCGCTGACCCGCACCCGTTCGGTGCTCGCCCTCCCCTACGCCGACGCCGACATCGTCGCCCTCACCCGAGCCGGTCTGGTCGAGCAGGCGCGCGACGCGGTGGCGCGCGGCGCGGACGTAGCCGCCGACGTCCTCGGCGCCCCACCGTCCACCGGCCTGACCTGGCCTGTGGACGGCACCCTCACCGAATCCGCGCTGTCGGTGCTGCGAGACGCCGGAACCGAGCAGGTGATCCTGGAAGCCGACGCCTTCGAGGTGACGACTGATGGGGACCGGACCGATAGCGCAGCGACGACGGTACCCGGCGGCGACACCCGGGCACTGGTCAGCGACCCGGTGCTGGACGGCATCGTCGCCTCGGCGGACAGCTGGCCGACCGGACCCCGGATGGCCGAGCAGCGCTACCTCGCCGAACTCGCCATGATCACCGCCGAGGCCCCGTCGGCCAGCCGCGACCTGCTCATCGCCCCGCCGCGCCGCTGGGACGCGCGGGCGTCGTACGCGTTGCCAATGCTCCTCGACACCGCCAGCGAGCCGTGGTTGCGCCCGGCCGCGGCCACTGACCTCCTCGGCCTGCCGGCCGTGGACCGCGGTGCACTGGTGTATCCGGAGCTGTCCGGGGCGCTGGAACTGGATCCCGCCGGCCTAGCGGTGCTCGCGGCCGGTGTCGCGTCGATCAGAGACCTGGCCTCGATGTTCGTCGTGGACTCCGCCGAGGACGAGCTGGCCGCGCAGACCGTGACCGACCCGCTGTACCGGGCCGTGCTGAGCGCCGCGTCGTCGTACCGGCGCGGTGATCCCGCCGGCCTGCTGGCCGCGGCCGGGGCGGTAGACGAGGCGATCGAGGTGCAGCGCAGGCGAGTCTTCTTGCGAGTGCCCGCCGACGGGACCTACAGCCTCGCCTCGGCCCGGGCGGCGCTGGTATTCACGGTGGAGAACCAGCTTCCCGTTCCGGTGCAGGTCCGGATTAGCGTGGACGCCAGCCTGGTGGCCGGGCTGTCGGCGGACGAGGTCGGTGCGCAGGTGCTCGCCGCGTCCGGCCGGACGCTGATCGAGGTGCCGACGACGGTCGAGCGACCTGGGCAGTTCCGGGTCACCGCGGCGATCTTCACCCCCGCCGGTGGCGCGCTCGGTGACCCGGTGCGGCTGACCGTGCGCAGCACCGTGTACGGCGGGATCGCCCTCATCATCACGATCGGCTCGGGAGTGCTGCTGATGCTGCTCTTCGGCCTGCGCCTGATCCGGCGGTTGCGCAGCGGGCAGGGTCCGCCCGACCCGGCACCGGAGCCGCTCGACCAGCAGGTGCCCTTACGGGCCGGGACGTGAGTTCTGGGGAGCAGCCTCAGGTGAGTAAGCCCGCCTCACCCAGTCTGGGTCGGGCTGCCACCACCATGGCGGTGGGCACCGCCGTGTCGCGGCTGACCGGTTTCGCCCGCACCGTCGTCCTAGTCGCGGCGATCGGCCTCGGCCTGGTCGGAGACGCCTATAACACCGCTAACACCCTGCCGAACATCGTCTACGAGTTGCTGCTCGGCGGCGTGCTTACCAGCGTCATCGTGCCGCTGCTCGTGCACGCCCGGGCCCGTGACGCCGATGACGGCCTGGCCTACACCCAGCGCCTGTTGAGCCTGCTGACCGTCGTACTGCTGGTGGCTACGGCGTTGGCGATCCTGCTCGCGCCGGTGCTGACGTACGCCTACGGCATCCGCGACGATCCCGAGCAGGTCGCATTGGCGAACATGCTCGCCCGGATCCTGCTCGTTGAGATCGTGTTCTACGGCGTCGGCGCGATGTTGACCGCGATCCTCAACAGCCGGCAGGTGTTCGGCCCGCCGGCGTGGGCACCGGTGCTGAACAACCTCGTGGTCATCGCAACCGGACTCGTCTTCATCGGGCTCAATGACGCCGGCGACCTGACCACCACCACGATCTCGCCGGGGCTGGTCTGGCTACTCGGCATCGGTACGACGCTCGGCATCGTCGTACAGGCGCTGGCCCTGCTGCCCTCGCTGCGCCGGGCCGGGGTGCGATGGGCGTGGCGTTGGGACTGGCGCAACGCCGGGCTGGGCGAGGCCGGTCGGCTCGGGCTGTGGGTGATCGGCTACGTCGCCGTCAGCCAGGTCGGTTACGTGGTGATCATGGCGTTGGCCAACGAGGCCGGGCGCGCCTCCGGGGTCGGCTCGATCGTCTACGCGAACGCGAGCCTGCTCTTCCAACTGCCGTACGGAATCATCGGTGTCGCCCTGCTGACCGCGCTGCTGCCACGGATGAGCAGGGCCGCGGCCGGGGCGGATCGCGTCGCCGTGGTGCGTGACCTGTCCCTCGGGGCGCGACTCACGGCTGTCGCGCTCATCCCGATCAGCGCCCTGCTGATCGTCCTCGGCCCGGCGATCGCGACCGTCGCGTTCGCCCGGGGCCAGGTGGACGCAGCCCAGGCCCGCACGGTCGGCGTCGTCCTGGCCGCCTCGGCCTTCGGCCTCTTCCCGTATGCGGTCACGATGCTGCAGTTGCGGGTCTTCTACGCGTTGAAGGACGCGCGTACGCCGACGCTCATCAACATGGCGATGGTCGCCGTCCGGGTGCCGTTGTGCCTACTCGTGCCGGCGCTGGTACCCACCGAGCACATCGTCACCGGCCTGGCGATCGCCAACAGCGTGTCGTTCGTGGTCGGCGCCGTCGTGGGAGAGCTGTGGCTGCGGCGGCGGATGGGCCGGCTGGAGACGCCGCGCGTCCTTCGCACGGCCGGCCTGCTCGCCCTCGCGTCGACAGTCGGTGCGCTGGCCGCGTGGGCGGTGGTGATCCAGATTGAATCGTTACTCGGGCGCGACGTGCTGGGCAGTGCCGCGGCGGTGGTGGCAGGTAGCCTGATCGGCGGTGTGGCAGTGCTCGCCGGCTGTCTCGTGCTGCCCATACCGGAGGTCAGGGATTTCGCCGCCGTCGTACGCCGACGCTTCGGCGGCAGTTCCCCCGACCGTCCGGACGGTGCCGCCCGAGCTGCCGAGCAATCGGTCAGGTCGGCCGGCGGGTTCGGCGAAGGTCGAGGAGAGAAGGCGTCGCAGGTGGAGTCCGGTAGGCCGGCGGAGGCGGCTGCAGGTCCCGGTGGAGGGCTCGACGAGTCCGCCTCGGGCGAGCCGGTCACGATCGGCGGACGCTACCGGCTGCTGAGCCGCTCCGGGGCCGACGAGGAGACCGGGGCAGGGCGGCTGTCAACCTGGCGCGCTCGCGACAACTTGCTACTGCGTGACGTCATGCTGCGCATTCATGCACCCGGTGGATCAGCCGCCCGTCCGTTCCTCGACCGGGCGCTGGGGGCGGGCGTCTTGTCGCATCCGGCACTGGCCATGGTCTACGACGCCGTGGACGAGAACCGGCGAGCGTACGTCGTCAGCGAGTGGGTCGAGGGCATCAGCCTGGCCGCGAAGTTGGGCAGCGGGCCGCTGCCCGAACCGGACGCGCGGGAGACGATCCGCCGGGTGGCCGAAGGCGTGGCGCAGGCGCACGATCTCGGTCTGGCGGTCGGCGGGCTCACCCCCGATCGGGTCATCCTCACGCGGACCGGGAGCGTCACGGTGGTCGCCATCCCCGCTCCTGTGGCCAGCAGCGACGCCGATGTCCGGGCCCTCGGTGCGCTGCTGTTCGCGACTCTGACCGGCTTCCTGCCAGTCGAGGACGACCGGGCTGCGCTCGACCGGCAGCTGCAGAACGCCGCTGCGCCAGACCTCGCCGAGGTGGCGCTGGCGGCACTCGACGGTCGGCTGCCCACGGCCGGTGAGATGGTCTCCCGCCTGCTCGCCGGGCGTCGGCGGCACGAGCACGGCTTCGCCGACAGCGGCCTGGCGTTCATCACCGATCGCTACGAGTACGACACCGATGGCCGCGGCGGCCCCCAGGTGGACGCCGGCTGGCCGACCGTTTCCGAGCCTGGGCACTCCGGCCCTGAGCAGTCCGGTCCTGGACAGTCTGGCCCTGGCCGGTCCGGCGCCGAGCGGTCCGGCGCGCCACCTGATGACGACTACCCGACCGACAACACCCGTCCCATTGCTGCCGGTCGCGAGACGGAGTCGTCATCGGCATCGGAGTCGGCATCGTCATCGGCTCCCGTGCGGCCCGGCGACGAGGGTACCGCCGGCAACCGGCCGCCGAGAAGTTGGCTGACCGCCTTGCCGCTGCGGGGGTCCCGCCGGCGCCAAGCCGCCGAGGCGCAGGTCGACGAACCAACAGAGCAGCCGGCCGAGGAGCACGCCAGTCCCAGGCGGCCGGCCGAGCAGTCGGCCGGGGAGCACGCCGGGGCCGAGTCCAACAACACTGCCAACGACGCGGGCAGCGATGACCCCGACGTCACCCGGGCAATCCGCACGACGGATGTCGCGGCGGCTGCGACATCGGCGCGACCCGCCGCCCGTCCGACCGGAACCGCCGGAACCGCCGGCCGTCCGACGCGCACCAGCACCGACCCTCCCACCGATCCTGTCGCCGCCCGTCCGCCTCCCGCCGGCGCCGGCCGGGCTACCGACACCACCCCTGCCGCGGCCGGTCCGACCCCCGGTGGCTCGAGTCGAGCCACCGACACCGTTGCAGTTCCCCTGTCGCAGCCCCCGAGCGGCCCGCCCCCGGGTGCCCTGCCGCCCGGAGCCGGCGGCACGCCTGCGGCAGCCGCGCTGGCGGCAACCGGCCCGGTAGCCCCGACCGAGGACGCTGACGAGGACGCTGACGAGCCGCCGGAATGGCTGCTCAGGAACAGGACCTACTACGAGTACGACGACGGGTCCGACCGGCGCCGGCGGACCTGGCTCGTGTTGGCCTTCCCGGTGGCCGCACTGCTTGCCGTGGTGATCATCGGCTGGGTGATCGGGTCATCCTTCGACGATGCGACCCGGATTCCTGCCGGGCAGCCGTCAACCACCGCGCAGACCGGTTCGGCGACGACCCCGGCACCGAGCACCACACCGGAGACGACACCAGAGCAGACACCGGCCCCACTCGACGTCGACAGCGCCACCGTGTACGACCCGTTCGGAGACGGTGAGCCGGAGAACAACGACGACAGTCCGCTCGCCTTTGACGGAGATCCGGCGTCGTCGTGGCCGACGCTCACCTACCGCGGCAGCCCGCTGCTCGGCAACCTCAAGCCCGGCGTCGGGCTCGTCTTCGACCTGGGCGCGGAGTCGGTGGTCAGCGAGGTCACGATCGTCACCGGACAGCCGGGCGCGACAGTGGAGCTGCGTGCCGGGTCGCAACCGGCCGGGGACTTGGAGACGTTCCCAGTCGTCGGTCAGGCTGAACTCAGCGACCAGACGGTGATCCCGGTCGACTCGGAGCAACCGGCGCGCTATTGGCTGGTCTGGATCACCGAACTCGTGCCGGACGAGGGGGATTTCTCCGCATCGCTGGGTGAGGTCGCGTTCGTCGGCGTACCGGCCGGCTGAGCGGTTGCGACCGGTATGAGCCGGTCCCAGCCGAACCGCGTCTGAGCCGGTCCCAGCGCGACCGCGTCGCGATTGTCGCTAACGTCGGTCCATCCGAGCGCCATGCCGACCACATGTACGGACGCGACGCCTATGAGCAGTCCGCGCAGCGACGCCGAACTGCTCGCTGCCCACGCCGGCGGCGACCCCGACGCGTTCGGTGAGCTCGTCCGTCGGCACCAGCCGAGGCTGTGGAGCGTGGCGCTCGGCACCCTGCGAGACCCCGACGAGGCGGCGGACGCGCTGCAGGATGCGCTGATTTCGGCCTACCGGGCCGCCGCCGGCTACCGCGGGGACGCCGCCGTCACGACGTGGCTGCATCGCATCGTCGTCAACGCCTGCCTGGATCGGTTGCGCCGGCGGCGGGTCCGCCCGACCGTGCAGCTTCCCGAGCAGGGCCCGGGCGAGCCGGTCGAGCCGCGGGACCGGCTGGCCGAGCACGACACCGCGGTCGTGGTCCGCGAGGCGCTCGCCCAGCTCGGGGAGGATCACCGCGCCGCGATCACGCTCGTCGACCTGCACGGGTATCCCGTCGCCGAGGCCGCGGAGATCCTCGGCGTACCACAGGGAACTGTGAAGAGCAGGTGCGCTCGCGGCCGCCTGCAGCTGGCCGTCATGCTCGGCCATCTGCGTGCTGGCGCACCGGCATCGGGCGGCCAAGCGAACGACGAAGGGAACTCTGCGCCCACCAGCGACGTCCAAGCTCAGTCCGGCCGCAACGAGGAGGGAGGCCGATGACCGATCACCCCGACATCGAGCCTGCGCACTCGGTGCACCCCCTGGGAAGCCCGCCGGACCGGCTGGCGCTCGCCGAACTCGACGCGGGCCTGCCGGACGAGGCAGTTGCCGTGCTGGCCGCACAGCACGTCACCGGATGCGCCGAGTGCCAAGCGGTACTGTCCGGTCTCCGGGCCACCCGGGCCGCTCTCGGCGCTCTCGGCGGTACGCCGATGCCAGCTGCCGTCGCCGACCGGATCGCCGCCGCGCTCGAGGCCGAACGGGCGGGCTTGGAGGAAACGCAACCCGACGCGGGCGACCTGACCGGTGCAGACAGCGCGCGGCGGGGCGAGGCGGAGGTGATCGAGCTGCGATCCGCCCGCCGGCAGCGGCGGCTGCGGCTGGCCAGTGGGCTGGCGGCCGGGATCGTGCTGCTCGGGGGCGGCGGCTATCTGATCGGCAATTTCCAGGTCGGCGGCGAGGACTCCGCCACGGTGGCGGACGGTGGCGAGGCGGCGGTCCCGGAGTTCGGTGAGGACAGCGGTGCCGGCGGCGAGGAGCTGCCCAGCTACGACCGGCAGTCCCTGGAGGCGGCGGTCGGCGACCTGCTCGAGGGCAGCCCGCGCTCGACACCCGGCGGGGCCGGCGAACCGGAGACCGCCGGCGGCGAGGGGGGCGCACCGAGCGATGTCGACGCGGACTGCCTGGCGAGCATCCCGGTGGCGACCGCACAGGCGCTGTCGATCACCCGGGTGAGCTACGAGGGCCGGCCCGCGATCGTCGTCCTCTTCACCGCCGAGCCGGGACGGGTCCAGGTCACCGTGCTGTCCGACTGTCTGGACGGATCCAGCCCTGCCGTCATCGACGAGTTCGAAGCCGCCCGCTGAGCACCCGATCCGCCGAGCACCCGATCCGCAGGGCCGCCGACCGCCGCGGCAGGAATGTCCGACCCTGGGAGCATGTTCACCACACCGACAGGCGAGAGGGGTTGGCGGCAACTGTGAACGACACGGTGCGCGACGTGATTATCATCGGCTCGGGTCCGGCCGGATACACAGCGGCCATCTACGCCGCCCGGGCGAACCTGCGACCGCTCGTCTTCGAGGGCAGCCAGTACGGCGGCGCCCTCATGACCACCACCGACGTGGAGAACTTCCCCGGCTTCCCCGACGGCATCATGGGCCCGGACCTGATGGAGCACCTGCGCGGCCAGGCCGAGCGCTTCGGCGGGGAACTCGTTCCCGACGACGTGACCGCGGTCGAGCTGACTGACCGGATCAAGACGGTGCAGGTCGGTGACCAGACGCACCGGGCGCGGGCTGTGATCGTGGCGACCGGCTCCAAGTACCGCTATCTCGGGTTGGACAACGAGGCGCGCCTGCTCGGGCACGGCGTCAGCGCCTGCGCGACCTGCGACGGCTTCTTCTTCCGCGAACGGGACATCGCCGTGGTCGGCGGTGGCGACTCGGCAATGGAGGAGGCGACGTTCCTCACCCGCTTCGCCAGCTCCGTCACCGTCATCCACCGCCGCGAGGAGCTGCGCGCGAGCAAGATCATGCAGCGCCGCGCTCAGGACAACCCGAAGATCCGCTGGGAACTCGGCTGGGTCGTCGACGACGTCGTCGGCGCCGACAAGGTCGAGGGGGTGACGCTGGTGCACGGCGATACCGGCGAGCGAAAGACGCTCGACGTGACCGGCCTGTTCCTCGCGATCGGGCACGACCCGCGCAGCGAGCTGGTCGCCGGTCAACTCAAGCTCGACGACGCCGGCTACGTCCTGGTCGACCATCCCAACACCACGACGAATCTGGAAGGCGTCTTCGCCTGCGGGGATGTCGTGGACCACGTCTACCGGCAGGCCATCACGGCCGCCGGGACCGGCTGCGCTGCGGCCATGGACGCCGAGCGCTGGCTGGCCGACGTACCGCTCGATCTGTAAGTCCCCACCGTTTCGTCCAACAGACCCTCGTCCGCAAGGAGAACCCGCATGGCAGGCAACACAGTCACCGTCACCGACGCCACCTTCGCCGCCGACGTGCTCGGCAGCGATAAGCCGGTGCTGGTCGACTTCTGGGCGGAATGGTGCGGCCCCTGCAAGATGATCGCCCCCGTCCTGGAGGAGATCGCCGGCGAGCACGCCGAGAAGCTCACCATCGCCAAGCTGAACATCGACGAGAACCCGCAGACCGCGCGGGACTACCAGGTCATGTCCATCCCGACGATGACCGTGTACGTCGCCGGGCAGCCGGTGAAGAGCATCGTGGGGGCCAAACCCAAGGCGGCGATCCTGAAAGACCTCGCCGACTACCTCTGACCCCACGCGCTGCCCGGTAGTCAGGCCGGGCGCAGTGCCGGTTCCATGGTGATCGACCCGAGCAACCGCTCGATCGCGTACTCGACGTCCTCACGCCAGGAAACGGCGCTGCGCAGGTCCAGCCGAAGCCGCGGGTAGCGCGGGTGCGGCCGCACCGTCTTGAAGCCGACCGCGAGCAGGTACGCCGACGGCAGCAAGCAACCGGGCGCGCTCCACTGGCCGTCTCCGAACGCCTCGATGGCGCGCACTCCGCGTCGGATCAAGTCGCGCGCTACGTGCTGGATGAGCATCCGGCCGAGCCCGCCGCCGCCGAACTCGGGCAGGATGAGCCCGCCGGTCAGCAGCACCGCGTCCGCGCTCACCGGGCTGGTCGGGAACGCCACGGATCGGGGCACGTACGCCGGCGGCGCGAAGAGCACGTAGCCCGCGGGGACCGCGTCGACGTACACGATCCGCCCGCAGCTGCCCCATTCCAGCAGCACCGAGGAGACCCAGGCTTCCTTCTCCAGCGCCGCGTCACCGGCCTGCTCGGCCCGCTCACGCGCCACCGGGTCGAGCTCCCAGAAGACGCAACCCCGGCAGCGTCGCGGCAGATCGTCGATGTTGTCCAGCGTGATGCTGGCCGTACGACGGGACATCGTCGGTAACTCCCAGGTGACACGGACTGCATCGTGGGGGGTCGCCGCAGCCTCTGCTGGCATCGTAAGTGGGCGATCTGAACCTGGAAAGGTGCAGAAGGGACGGATCGCCAACCTGCAGCCCCCAGGCTTGAGTGCACGGCTGCCCTAGACTCGGGTGCCAACCCAGAATCGGACTCCGCACGGAGGCGCCGCGTGCGCGGCCACAACCTCGATCCTTTCACCGACCGCTACGCCCAGCGCACCCATGGCATGACGGCCTCGGAGATTCGGGCGCTGTTCGCGGTGGTCAGCCGGCCCGAGGTGGTGTCGCTGGCCGGCGGAATGCCGGCCGTGACCGCCCTGCCGCTGGACTCCGTGGGCTCGATGATCGGTGAGTTGGTCCGCCGGCTGGGCGCGCAGGCGCTGCAATACGGCTCCGGCCAGGGCGACTCCCGGCTGCGCGAGCAAATCCTGGCGGTGATGGCCCTCGAGGGAATCACCGACGCCTCCGCTGACGAGGTGGTCGTCACCGTCGGCTCGCAGCAGGGGCTTGATCTGCTGGCCCGGATCTTCCTCGACCCCGGTGACGTCGTACTCGCCGAGTCCCCGTCCTACGTGGGAGCCCTCGGTGCGTTCCAGGCCGCCCAGGCCCGGGTCGTGCACGTCCCGATGGACGGGGCAGGTCTCGTGCCCGACGCCCTGGCCGCCGTCCTGGCGGAGTTGGCGGCACGGGGTCGCCGGGCGAAGTTCCTCTACACCGTCCCGAACTTCCACAATCCGGCCGGCGTGACGCTCAGCGAGGTGCGGCGCGAGCGGGTCCTGGCGCTGGCGGAGGCGCACGACCTGCTGGTGATCGAGGACAACCCCTACGGGCTGCTCGGCTTCGACCGTGACCCGCTGCCGGCGCTGCGCGCCCGCAGCGCCGACCGGGTGGTCTACCTCGGGTCGTTCTCCAAGACGTTCGCCCCCGGTCTGCGGGTGGGGTGGGTGTGCGCACCACATGCCGTGCGTGACAAGCTCGTCCTGGCCAGCGAGGCGCAGGTCCTCTGCCCGCCGGCGCTGTCCCAGCTCGTGGTCCGGGAGTACCTGGACAGTCAGCCGTGGTTCGAGCAGGTCAAAGTGTTCCGTGAGCTCTACCGCGAACGTCGGGACGCGACGCTGGACGCTCTGACCGCGCTGATGCCCGCCGGCGTGACCTGGACCCGACCCGAGGGCGGCTTCTACGTCTGGGTCACCCTGCCGGACGGCTTGGATGCCAAGGCCATGCAGCCGCGGGCCGTGCATGCCCGGGTCGCCTACGTTCCGGGTATCGGTTTCTACGCCGACGGCCAGGGTGCCCAGCACCTCAGACTGTCCTACTGCTTCCCCGAGCCGGACCGGATCCGGGAAGGTGTACGACGGCTGGCCGGGGTCATCGAGGAGGAACTCGAACTGCGGGCGACGTTCCTCGGTGCGGACTTCGGCGGCGGTCGGGAGCACCCGACCGGCGAGGACCGGTCGATGTCGGGCGGGTTCAGCGCCGGGGCACCGGTAGATCGGGAGCACCCGGCAGGACGGACCCGAGGCGGGCAGCCGCACGGTCAGGCCGACACTCCGGCCGCGGACCTGCCGTGACACAGCGCTCTCCGCGCGCCGTCGTCGTCTCCGGGGGACTGGCCTACGAACGGGAGGTGTCCCTGCGGTCCGGCCGGCGGGTCGCGGAGGCGCTGCGACACGCCGGCGTGGAGACCGTGGTCGTCGACGCCGACGCCGACCTGCTGCCCTCGCTCGCGGCGGACCCGGCCGACGCGCTCTTCATCGCCCTGCATGGGGCCGCGGGCGAGGACGGCTCGCTGCGCAGCGTCCTGGAGTTGGCTGGGGTGCCGTTCGTCGGTACGCCGGCCGACCGCTGCCGGATCGCCTGGGACAAGCCCTCCGCCAAGGCCGCGGTCCGCGCCGCCGGTCACCTCACGCCGGACTGGGTGGCCCTGCCGCACTCGACGTTTCGTGAACTCGGCGCCGGCGCCGTCCTCGACCTGATCGTGTCCCGATTGGGCCTGCCCCTCATGGTCAAGCCGACACAGGGCGGCTCCGCCCTCGGCGTCGAGCGGATCGGGGCAGCGGCGGACCTCCCGTCGGCGATGGTCAGCTGTTTCGCCTACGGCGACACTGTTCTCATCGAGCGCTTCGTCGCCGGAACCGAGGTGGCGGTGAGCGTGCTCGACGCTGCTGACGGACCGCAGGCACTGCCTGCGGTGGAGATCGCTCCATCGAGCGGCGTCTTCGACTACGCGGCGAGGTACACCGCAGGCATGACCGCCTACCACACCCCGGCCCGACTGCCGACCGATGTATCGGCGCGGGTGGGGCAGTTGGCGGTTGCCGTGCACCGGGCGCTGGGACTACGGGATCTGTCCCGGACCGACGCCATCGTGGACCCCGACGGTGGCGTGCACTTCCTGGAGGTGAACGTGTCCCCCGGGATGACCGAGACGTCGATGCTGCCGATGTCGGTCTCGGCAGCGGGATGGGACCTCGGGCAGACGCTTCGGGACATGATCGCGACCGCCGCGGCTCGCGCCGCCACCGAGAGCACGACCTCATCCGCTCGGGACGCTCGGGTCTGACTGTCCACTGTGGACGGTTGAATTACCCAGTCATAGCAGGGGTTTTCAGGTCGGGCGCGATGAGTGCGAGGAGTCGCTCGAGATCCTCGACCGAGCCGAACTCGACAACGATCTTGCCCCTACGACGCCCCTGCTCGACCTTCACGTGGGTGTCGAACGCGTCGCTCAGCGCGGCGGCAAGACTCTGCAGCTCCGGTGACTGCGGCCGGCGAGCGGCGGGTGGCGGCCGGTCAGGAACGGTGGGGTCACCGATAGCCACAAGTTCCTCGGTGGACCGCACCGACAGCCCTTCGGCAACGATTCTGGTGGCCAAAGCGTCCTGCGCATCCGGACCATCCAAGCCGAGCAGGGCGCGGGCATGGCCGGCCGACAGCACGCCGGCTGCCACCCGTGCCTGCACCCGAACCGGTAGGCGCAACAGCCGGATGGTGTTCGTCACCTGGGATCGGCTCCGGCCCAGTCTCGCTGCCAGCTCCTCGTGGGTGACCCCGAACTCGCCGAGAAGTTGGTCGTAGGCGGCCGCCTCCTCCAGCGGGTTCAGGTCCGCGCGGTGAATGTTCTCCAGCAACGCATCCCGTAGCAGGCCGTCGTCAGCGGTGTTCCGGATGATCGTCGGAATGGTGGCCAGCCCCGCGGCACGCGCGGCCCGCCACCGCCGCTCGCCCATGATCAGCTCGTACCCCCCGAGCTCCCGCTCCCGGGCTACCACCGGCTGCAGCAGTCCGAACTCGCGGATCGAGTGGGTCAGCTCGGCCAGCGCATCCTCGTCGAAGGCCCGTCGAGGCTGACGCGGATTCGGATGCAGCGCATCGAGCGGGATCTCCCGGTACGACGCGCCGGGGACGGTGCCGACCCCCGACAGCGCGGCAACCGTTCCCACATCTGCGTGGTGCGGTTGGGTGCTGGTCGGGATGAGCGCCCCCAAGCCTTGCCCCGAGCCTTGGCCCAGCCCTTGGCCCAGCCCTTGTCCCAGGCCGCCTCGCCGACTCATCCGGCCACCTCCACGCGCTCGGCTGGAGCGTGCGCCGACCGTCGCTGCGCCGGTGTGTCCGGCCGCGCTCGGTGGGCTACCTCTCGAGCGGCCTCGAGGTAGCACATCGCCCCACGGGAGCCCGGGTCGTAGGTGATCACGGACTGCCCGAAGCCAGGGGCCTCCGAAACCCGGATGCTGCGCGGAATCACCGCATCGAGGACGAGTTCGCTGAAGTGCGCCCGCACCTCCTGCGTCACCTGGTCGGCGAGTCGGGTGCGGCCGTCGTACATAGTGAGCAAGATGGTCGACACGGTCAGGTCCGCATTGAGGTGGGACGTGATCAGGCCGATGTTGCGCAACAACTGGCGAAGCCCTTCCAGCGCGTAGTACTCGCATTGGATCGGGATCAGCACCTCGCCGGCGGCCACCAGCGCATTGACGGTCAGCAGCCCCAGCGACGGGGGGCAGTCGATCAGGATGTAGTCGGGCGGTTCGGCACCTGAGGTGCGTAGGTCGGCAGGGTACTTCGCCAGCGCCCGCCGCAGGCGAGACTCCCGGGCTACCACCGAGACGAGCTCGATCTCCGCGCCGGCGAGGTCGATCGTCGCCGGCACGCAGTGCAGCCGCGGCGCGGCATCGACGGTGGTGGTGGCCTCGATCATCGGCAGGTCGTCGATCAGGACGTCGTAGATCGAGGGGGTGCCACTGTGGTGGGGTACGCCGAGTGCGGTGCTCGCGTTGCCCTGGGGATCCAGATCGATGACCAGAACCGAACAGCCGTGCAGGGCCAGGGCAACGGACAGGTTGACCGTCGTCGTGGTCTTGCCGACCCCGCCCTTCTGGTTGGCCACCGCCATCACCCGGGTCAGCGGGGGACGCGGGAGGCGGCTCGCCGCTACGGCGTTGAGGACACGGACTGCGCGCTCCGCCTCGGCGGCAATAGGAGTGGAGTGATCGAGGGGCTGGCTGGGTCGGGGCAATGTTTCACGTGAAACATGGCGCTCGGCTGCTGCGAACGCCGGCCCGGGCCCGTCCGGGGGCGCGGGAACTTCGGTGAGCCCGCCGGTCTCGGCCAGCCCGTCCGCCTCGAGCCCGTCCCCCTTGGACGCAGGCGCCTCGATGAGCGCGGGCGCCTCCCTGGCCGCCGTCGGCCAGCCGAGCCCCGACTCGGCCGACGTCTCGTCGGCTCTTCCGGGTCGGGCCGGCCAGCCCAACGCTCTGGTCCAGGTCCGGATCGTCACGGTGGTCGTCCTCTCTGCGGGCCACTCTGGGCCGCAGCTCATCCTCGCAGTGCAGGCAGCACTCCCCGGTGCACCGGCGGGGCGTGTCCCCATGCCGTCTGGCCCGATTCGCCGCCGGCCGGTTCGGTGCTGCCCTAGCCGCCGACGCGGCGCCGACCGGGACCCGTCGAGCCCATCGTCACCAGGACGACAGTCGTCGGCGTCGGAAGCAGACCGACCCCGCACAACTCGACCTCGGCCCGCACGGCCCCGGCCGCGCGCAACGCCGCCCGGGCGGCATCCAGTTCGGCCTGCGCTGAAGCACCCTTGACCGCCAGCAGCTGCCCCGCCGGGACGAGCAACGGTAGGCACCAGTGAGCCAGCCGGTCCAGGCCGGCGACGGCTCGGGCCGTAACCATCGCACTGAGCCCGAGCGAGCGGCGTACGACGGCGTCCTCCGCGCGGCCGCGCACAACCTGCACGTTGGTGAGCCCGAGCTCGCTGACGACCTCCGCCAGGAAGGTCACCCGGCGGGCCATCGGTTCCAGCAGCGTGAGCGACAGGTCGGGGCGGGCGAGCGCCAACGGCACCCCGGGCAGACCCGCCCCGGAGCCCACGTCGAGCACGGAGGCGGAAGGACCGATCAGGTCGCCGATCACCGCGCAGTTGAGCAGGTGGCGCCCCCACAGCCGGCCCGCCTCTCGCGGCCCGATCAGCCCGCGTTGTACGCCGGCCTGAGCCAGCACTTCGGCGTAGCGAGAGGCCTGCGGCAACCGCGGCCCGAACACCGCTGCTGCCACCGCCGGTGGCGGCTCATCCCCGAGCGGCGTCATCCTGCCCCCACGGGCAGCGGCCTCACTGCTGCGGTAGGACTACCACGCAGCGCGACGGCTCCTCGCCCTCGGACTCACTGAAGACGCCGGCGACGGAGGCCACCGCGTCATGGACGACCTTGCGTTCGAACGGGTTCATCGGCGCGAGCTTCTCTTTCGTGCCGCTGCCCTTGACAGCCTCGGCGGTCCGGTGACCGAGATCTGTCAGTTCCTTGCGTCGCTGCGCGCGGTAACCGCCCACGTCCAGCATCAGCCGGGTCCGTACGCCGGTCTGCTGCGCGACTGCCAGCCGGGTCAACTCCTGCAACGAATCCAGGGTCGCCCCGCCAGTCCCGATCAGCCCCTTCAGGTTGCTTCCGACGACGGCAACCGCGGCGCGGTCGCCCTCCACGTCGAGGTCAATGTCCCCGTCGTAGTCGAGGATGTCGAGCAAGCGCTCCAGGTAATCCGCGGCGATGTCACCCTCGCGCACCAACAGCGCCTCGCCGGACTCAGCGCCACCGGACTCCCCGCCGACGGACTCCCCGCCAGACCCATCCCCGGACTGAGCGCCACCGGACTCCGCCGGCTGGTCTGCGGTCGACCCCGCGGCGGCCCCGCCCGAACCGCCCGAACCGTCCGAATCTGAGCCCCCCGTGTCCGGATCCATCGGATCCGAATCGATCGAATCCGGGCCGTCCGCGATGGTTTCTCTCGCGTCGGGATCGGGTGAATCGAGGTCCGGCTGCGCTATGTGCTGGCTCACGTGGCTCCTGCTTGATCGGGCTGACCGGCGAGCATCAGCGCTTCTTACGTTTGGGTCTGGTGTTTGCCGGCCGCTTGCCCGGCGCCGGCTTACGCGGCCCGGCAGCGGAGGCTGAGGCGGCCGTGGAGCCCGCCTTGGGTTTCTCGATGGAGACCGGTGCCTGTGCCTTCGCCGGGGGCGGCGGCGGCGATGGCGGCGGGGCGGACGCCGCCGGGCGGCGCCCCTTCGATTGCGTCGGCTTGGCCCCCGGCTTCGGCGCCAGGAGCTTCGGGTCGATCGCCGGCCGGTCGGTCTTGGCGAGGTCGACGCGCGACTTCGGCGGGTGCTTGTGCAGGATGTAGAACTGCTGCCCCATCGTCCACAGGTTGTTCATGAACCAGTACAGCAGCACGCCGATGGGGAAGAAGAACCCGGAGACGAAGAGGCTGACCGGGATCACGTACAGCATGAACTTCTGGATCATGGCGGCCTGACCCTCGACCGGGCCGCCCTTGCGCATGATCTGTTTCTGGGTGATGAACGTCGTGATCGACATCAGAATCATCAGCGTGAACGCGACGATCCGAATGCTGGTGTAGCTCACCCCCTCGAGCGGGAGGATGGCCGCTTCCTTCAACGCGTCCATGTTGAACGACGAGGAGATCGGCGCCCCGAACAGCGACGCCTGGGCGGCGCTGTCGGTCAGCGCGTCGTCCCAGCTGTACAGGCCTTGGGCGTCGGGCCGCAGCCGGCGTAGCACGTGGAAGAGGGCAAGGAAGACCGGAGCCTGCAGCAGGATCGGCAGGCAGCCCGACAACGGGTTGACGCCGCGCTCCTTGAACAGCTCCTGTTGCGCCTTGGCCATGCCCTGGCGGTCCGAGCCGAACTGCGCCTTGAGCTTGGCGATGTCGGGCTGCAACTCCTGCATTGCACGCTGTGACTTGACCTGCTTGATGAAGAACCGGAACAACAGGATGCGCACGGTGACGACGAGGAAGAAGATCGACAGCGTCCAGGTGATCCCGGCGTCCGGGTCCAGTCCCATCCGCACGAAGAGTGAATGCCAGATCTTGAGAACGAACGAGATGGCCGTGTACAGCCAATCAAGAGACAAGGCTGGGCTCCTGCCGCACTGAGGGGGACGTCACCGAGCGGGCGCCTGTCCGCGGCGGTGGCACCGGGTCTTCTCCGCCCGGGTGCCACGGCGCGCACTTGACGAGCCGGCGTACGGCGAGGTAGCTGCCGATCAGCGCGCCACGGGTCTGCAACGCCTCGACAGCGTAGGAGCTGCAGGACGGATAGAACCTGCACGTCGCAGGCCAAGCCGGGCTGATCCAGCGCTGGTAGAGGCGGATCGGTGCGACGAGCGCCGCGCTCAGCACCCGGCTGACGCCACCACCGCCGTCGCCGTCACGGCTCACTGCGCCACCGCCTCCTCGACCACGCCGAGTCGGGACAGCGCCCGGTCCAGATCCGCAGCGAGTTCGGCGGAGGTACGCCCCGCCGAGGCCGGGTTCGCCCGGATCACCAGCCGATCACCCCGCACCAGCCGGTCGAGTCGCTCGCGCATGAGGTGCCGCAGTCGCCGGCTCACCTCATGCCGGCGTACCGCATTGCCCACGCCCCGTCCCACGATGAAGCCGACCCGGGGCGGACACGACGGGCACGACGGCGCCCCGCCGCCGGCGATCAGGCGATGGACGACGAGGGTGCCGCGACCGGCTCGCTGTCCCCGCCGTACGACGAGGGTGAAGTCCTCACGGCGACGAAGCCGTGCTACGGCGGGCAACACGCAACTCAGGCGGACAGGCTGTCGCGGCCCTTGCGACGCCGGGCGCCCAGGATGGCGCGGCCCGCCCGCGTGCGCATCCGCAGCCGGAACCCGTGGGTCTTCGCCCGGCGGCGGTTGTTGGGCTGGAAGGTGCGCTTGCTCACCAGTGTCTCCAATGACGCGGCCCACCAGCGGCAGGCGGATGTTCGACGGCGATTCTCGCTCGGCACCCTCGTGAGGTCCCGTACGCGGGGCCGCACGGAGGGCACACTCGGCACCTACGGTACCCCAGCCGCGGCGGCCGGACGACGCCGGTGCGCACATGCCAGCCACCGACCGGTCGACCGAGAACCACTTAATTTAGCGCGACCCCGTCAGCGCTTGTGAGTGCCACGCCGCCGCTGTTAGCGTCGCCGGGCAGCATCCGCGCAGGACAGCCACAGGCATAGGCGCACAACAGCTGTTGCGCGACGTATGCGGCTCGCTACACACGCTGTGGACAACTTGTGGATGGGCTTCGTCGGTGCGACCCGCAGCGACGGTGGGCGGCAGCGTGCCGCCTGAGAAGGAGGAAGCCCAGTGCCCGACGAGCCCGCCGACCTCGACCGCATCTGGCCGTCGACACTGCGAGGCTTGGGCACGCTGGACCTCACCGCCCAGCAACGGGCCTTCCTCACCCTGACCCGGCCGATGGGCATCATCGACGACACCGCGCTGCTCGCGGTGTCCAGCGACTACATGCAGGGTGTGCTGGAAACCCAGCTACGGCCCCGAATCTCCGACGCGTTGAGTGCTGCACTCGGCCGCGACATGAAGATCGCCATCACCGTGGACCCTGCAGCCACCGAGGGGTTGCCGGACCCGGCCGGGCTGGCCGCCCTCAACGCGGTGCCACCGGTGTCCACCGGCGCCGTACCCAACGGCTACGACGAGTTGGCGCACCCGGTCGACAACGGTGGGTCTGTGGATCACGCTGTGGATATCTTCGCGGAGCGGCGCTCGGAACGGGCGCCCGAGCCGGCTCGCTTGAACCCCAAGTACATTTTTGACTCCTTCGTCATCGGCTCGAGCAACAGGTTCTCCCACGCGGCAGCGGTCGCCGTCGCCGAGGCGCCGGCCAAGGCCTACAACCCGCTGTTCATCTACGGGGAATCAGGGCTGGGCAAGACGCATCTGCTGCATGCGATCGGGCACTACGGCTACCGGCTCTTCCCGCATGTCCGGGTGCGCTACGTCTCGACCGAGGAATTCACCAACGACTTCATCAACCTGGTGCACTCGGGAAAGGCCGAGCAGTTCCGTCGCCGCTACCGCGACGTCGACATCCTGCTCGTCGACGACATCCAATTCCTGGAGCGCGCCGAACGCACCCAGGAGGAGTTCTTCCACACCTTCAACACGCTGCACAACGCGAGCAAGCAGATCGTGATCACCTGCGACCGTCCGCCCAAGCAGTTGACGACGTTGGAGGACCGGTTGCGAACCCGGTTCGAGTGGGGGCTGATCACCGACGTACAGGTCCCGGACCTGGAGACCCGGATCGCCATCCTGCGTAAAAAGGCGCAGCTGGAGAACCTGAAGGTCTCACCGGACGTCCTGGAGTTCATCGCCAGCAAGATTCAGACCAACATCCGGGAACTGGAAGGCGCGCTCATCCGGGTCAATGCCTTCGCCAGCCTGAACGCGCAGCACGTCGACCTCGTTCTGGCCGAAATCGTGCTGCAGGCGCTACTTCCGGAGTCGTCGTCGTCGGAGATCGACGCCGCCACGATCATGGCGGTCACCGCGGAGTACTTCTCGATCGGCCTGGAGGACCTCACCTCGCACAGCCGCAGCCGCAACCTGGTCAACGCCCGGCAGATCGCCATGTACCTGTGCCGTGAACTGACCGACCTGTCCCTGCCCAACATCGGCAAGCAGTTCGGGGGCAAGGACCACACCACGGTGATGCACGCGGTGAAGAAGATCAGTGCTCTGATGGCCGAGCGCCGGCACATCTACAACCAAGTCACCGAGTTGACCGCGCGGATCAAGCACCGGGATCGGCGTTGATCCGGTCGGCGTCCTACTGTCTGCGTCCGGAGAGTCTGCGTCCGCGGGGCGTGCGTCCGCGGGGCGTGCGTCCGAGGAGTGCCTCCTCGATGAGTGCACAGCCTGGGGAGAACTCTGTGGAAAGCGGTGGACCGACCTGGGGAACCACGGGGGCGGGCCAGACCGATCTGCGGTTGTCCCGCTGCTCCGGCCGCTTTGCCCACCTTTGTCCACACCCCACGCACAGCCCGGTAGCGCCCGGGACCAGCCGAAAGTGACACTATCCACAGTCTGCACAACTGTGATGACGACGATGACTGGTACTTCTGAGAAGGACACACCACGGCTTCAAGGAGAGCGCAGGCCTGGGGAATCACCCGCCTGCGATGCGCATGCCCGGGACAGTGGGGAGTAGCCGATGAAATTCAGGGTCGAGCGTGAGGTGCTGGCCGAGGCGGTGGCGTGGACGGCGAAGAGCCTGCCGTCGCGGCCGCCGGTGCCCGTGCTCGCCGGCATCCTGCTCGACGTGAGCGGGGAGTCCCTCACTGTGAGCGGCTTCGACTACGAGGTCTCCACCCAGGCCACCATCGACGTACACGCGCAGAGCGCTGGCAGGGCGCTGGTGTCCGGCAAGCTGCTCGCCGACATCACCCGGTCGATGCCCCCGCATCCGGTCGAGGTAGCCGTCGACGGACCTCGGCTCACGATCAGCTGCGGATCGGCCCGGTTCACCCTGCCGACGATGCCGGCGGAGGACTATCCCAGCCTGCCTGCCATGCCGACCACCGCCGGCGTCGTCTCCAGTGGTGACTTCGACACAGCCGTGTCCCAAGTAGCGGTGGCCGCCGGCCGGGACGACACGCTGCCGATGCTGACCGGCGTACGGCTGGAGATCGATGGGGACCGGCTGACGCTGGCCGCCACCGACCGCTACCGCCTGGCCGTGCGCGAGTTCGGCTGGACCCCAGAGCAGTCCGGGCAGTCCGCGGCCGCCGTACTCATCCCGGCCCGCAGCCTGTCCGACGCCGCGAAGACGCTCACCGGCGGTCCCGAGGTGACCCTGGCGTTGGCCACTGGCGGCTCGGGCGAGGGAATCATGGGGTTCTGGAGCGCGCAGCGGCACACCACCACCCGGCTGCTCGACGCGGAGTTCCCCAAGTACCGCTCGCTGCTGCCGGCCGAGACCGCCGCTACCGCCGAGATCCGGGTGGCCGGCTTCATCGAGGCTGTCCGCCGCGTCGCCCTCGTCGCCGAGCGAGGTACGCCGGTGCGGCTGCGCTTCAGTGACGAGGGGCTGACCCTACTCGCGGGGGGTGACGAGGAGGGCCGGGCGGAGGAGCAGATGGAAGCCGACTTCGCCGGCGAGCCGCTGACGATTGGCTTCAACCCGACGTTCCTGCTCGACGGGCTGTCCGCCGTACACACCGAGACGGTGCGGATGTCGTTCACCACCGCCAACAAGCCGGCGGTGCTCACCGG
>JACCZY010000138.1 GCA_013695685.1 Geodermatophilaceae bacterium
GATCGGCCGGATCGCCCAGCAGAACGCCATCGGCAAGATCCGCTTCGACTTCGAGACGCCGTACGGCGTGGTCGGCTCGATCCGCGCGGAGAACTGGCGGGCGTGGAACTTCGCCATCCTCGACCAGAGCGGCGCGGAGGTGGCTCGCATCACCAAGACCTGGGAGGGCCTTGCGAAGACGATGTTCACCAAGGCGGACAACTACGTGGTTCAGATCCACCAGCCGCTCGACGACCCACTGCTGAGCATGGTGGTCGCCAGCGCCCTGTCGGTGGACACCGCGCTGAAGCAGGACGACCGCGGCTTCGGCTGAGCCCGCTGTTGCCTCCGTTCATCCGGCCGGTTTGGCGGCCACTTCGACGGACGTTGCGGGATTCTCAGTCGCCTACCCCCGATTTCGACTCCTGCGCCGGGGCAGCCGGTGGGGTCAACTCGCGTCGGGCAGCGACGGCCCGACGACGTCGTCCGCGTCGACGATGGTGTAGGCGTAGCCCTGCTCGGCGAGGAATCGCTGCCGGTGCGCCGCGTAGTCCTGGTCGAGGGTGTCCCTGGAGACGACCGTGTAGAAGTGTGCCTGCCTGCCGTCGGCCTTGGGTCGCAGCACCCGGCCGAGCCGCTGCGCCTCCTCCTGCCTCGAGCCGAACGTCCCGGACACCTGGATCGCGACCGAGGCCTCGGGCAGGTCGATGGAGAAGTTCGCCACCTTGGACACGACAAGGGTCGGGATCTCACCGGTCCGGAAGGCCGCATACAGCCGCTCACGCTCGCGGTTCGTGGTCGAGCCCTGGATGACCGGCACTGCCAGGTCCTCGCCGAGCTCGGCGAGCTGATCGAGGTAGGCACCGATGACGAGTACCTGCTCCTCAGGGTGGCGTGCCACCAGGCTGCGGACCACGGCGAGCTTCGTCCGGGCGGTCGCGCAGACGCGGTAGCGGTCCTCCGGCTCGGCGGTCGCGTAGGCCATCCGTTCGGAGTCGGTCAGTGTCACCCGCACCTCGGTGCAGTCCGCCGGGGCGATCCAGCCCTGCGACTCGATGTCGCGCCACGGTGCGTCGTACCGCTTGGGGCCGATCAGGCTGAACACGTCGCCCTCGTGGCCGTCCTCGCGAACCAGCGTCGCGGTCAGCCCGAGCCGCCGGCGCGACTGCAGGTCGGCGGTCAGCCGGAAGATCGGTGCGGGCAGCAGGTGCACCTCGTCGTACACGATCAGTCCCCAGTCGCGGGCGCCGAAGAGCTCCAGGTGCAGGTACTCACCCTTCCGCCGGGTGGTCATGATCTGGTACGTCGCGATCGTGACCGGCCGGATCTCCTTGCGCTCGCCGGAGTACTCCCCGATCTCCTCGTCGGTAAGCGAGGTGCGGGCAATCAGCTCCCGTTTCCACTGCCGTCCGGCCACCGTGTTCGTCACCAGAATCAGGGTCGTGGCCTTGGCCTGCGCCATCGCGGCGGCACCGACGAGGGTCTTGCCGGCGCCGCACGGGAGCACGACCACACCCGAACCGCCGGCCCAGAAGCCGTCGACGGCCTGCCGCTGGTAGTCACGCAGCGTCCAGTTGCTCTCGTCGAGCTCGATCTCATGCGCCTCGCCGTCGACATAGCCGGCCAGGTCCTCGGCGGGCCAGCCGACCTTGAGCAGCGCCTGCTTGAGCCGGCCCCGTTCACTGGGGTGAACCAGCACGGAGTCCGCGTCGACGCGCGTGCCGAGCATCGGAGCGATCTTCTTCTGCCGGACGATCTCCTCGAGCACCGCTCGGTCGAGGGCGTGCAGGATCAACCCGTGGACGGGATCGTTGACCAGCTGAAGCCGACCGTACCTGTCCATGGTGTCGGCTACGTCGATCAGCAGCGCGTGCGGCACGGCGTACCGGCTGAACCGGACCAGAGCGTCCACGACCTGCTCGGCATCGTGCCCGGCGGCTCTGGCGTTCCACAGGCCGAGCGGCGTCAGCCGGTAGGTGTGCACGTGCTCCGGGGAACGCTCCAGTTCGGCGAACGGGGCGATCGCCATCCGGCAGTCCTGCGCCTGCGCGTGGTCGACCTCCAGCAGCAGTGTCTTGTCCGACTGGACGATGAGCGGTCCCTCGGTCACCTAGGCAGTCTCCTCTCCGGCGTACGGTGGCGTACCCAGTCTGCAACGTCGGTGCGACGATTTCCCATCCTTGGACCGCTCGGGGTCGAGCGGTCGCGGCGGGAGTGTATATAGTTGCAGGGTGAATGCACGTAACTTGGGCGAGGAAAGTCAGCAGATCCTCGCCGGCCTGATCGACATCCTCGGCGCGCTCAAGCGCCGCGCCGGCGAGCGGGAGGATCCGGCGACGGTCTTCCTGCTCCGCCACCTGACCGAGTCACCGCCGAGGCGGGTGAGTGAGCTGGCCGAGTGCTCGCGACTGGACGCCTCCACCGTCAGCAGGCACATGAAGTCGCTGGAGGAAGCCGGTCACGTCGTCCGGCTCGAGGACCCGGACGATCGTCGGGCCACCCGCCTGTCGATCACCGATCAGGGCCAGGCCCTGTACGACGAGGCGATGGCGGCGCGCTCCGCCGCACTCAATCGCGGCCTGTCGGACTGGACCGAGGAGGACCGGCACACCCTGGCACGGCTCCTCACCCGGGCCGCCCGAAGCCTCGACACGCCGGCCGAGACACGCAGCGGTCGATGACGACCGAGACGTCGCAGGCGCCGGCCCATCTCTCGCACCGGCAGATCGTCCTCGTGATGGTCGGCGTGATGAGCGGCATGCTGCTGGCTGCGTTGGACCAGAGCATCGTCGGCACCGCGCTGCCCCGGATCACCAGCGAACTCGGCGGCCTGGACAAGCTGTCCTGGGTGGTCACGGCGTACCTGCTCACGGCGACAGCGACGACCCCGCTGTGGGGGAAGATCTCCGACCTGTACGGGCGGCGGCTGATCTTCCAGATCGCCATCACGATCTTCCTGATCGGCTCGGCGCTGTGCGGGTTCGCTCAGAGCATCGAGCAACTGATCGCCTTCCGCGCCCTGCAGGGCATCGGCGGTGGCGGGCTGTTCTCGATCGCGCTCAGCATCATCGGCGATGTCATCCCGCCCCGGGAGCGGGGCCGCTACCAGGGCTACTTCGGCGCGGTGTTCGGGGTCTCCAGCGTGGCCGGGCCGCTGCTCGGCGGGTTCTTCACCGACGGACCGGGCTGGCGGTGGATTTTCTACATCAACCTGCCGATCGGCATCGCGGCGCTGTTCATCACCTCAGCTGTGCTGAAGATGCCGGTGATCAAGCGCGAGCACAAGATCGACTACCTGGGTGCCCTGGCGATAGTCGGCGCGGTCACCTCGTTCCTGCTCTATCTGGAGTGGCGCGGCCGTGACTACGGCTGGGCTGAGGGCGGTGCCCTGGCCCTGCTGGGTGCTGCCGTCGCGCTGACCGCAGCGTTCATCATGATCGAGCGGCGCGCCGTGGAGCCGATCATCCCGATGCGCCTGTTCGCGAACCCCACGTTCCGGATCGGCAACATCTTCGGCTTCTGCGCGGGTGTGGCGATGTTCGGTGCGATCGTCTTCCTGCCGCTGTACCTGCAGGCGGTGCAGGGCTACTCGGCCACCGGGTCCGGCCTGGCCATGCTCCCCGCCATCTTCGGCATCCTGTCCGCGTCCATCGTCGCCGGACTGTTGATGAGCAAGACCGGCCGGTACAAAATCTTCCCTGTTGTCGGGTCCGCCCTCATCGTGGTGGCGCTGCTGATGATGTCCACCCTTGGGGTGGATACGCCGTACTGGCAGATCGCGGCGTACATGCTCGTCTTCGGGGTGGGTCTCGGCATGACCATGCAGATCCTGCTCACCGCGATCCAGAATGACGTCCCGCACGCGGACATGGGTACGGCCACCGGCTCGGTGACGTTCTTCCGGCAGATGGGTGGAGCGATCGGTACCGCGGTGTTCGGTGCGGTACTCGGCAGCCGGCTCGCGCTCTACCTTGCCGAGGGCCTGGACGGTGCGGGACTGCCGATCGCAACCACCGTCGACGTCAACGACGTGGAGGCGATCCAGGCGCTCGACGGACCGGCCCGGGACGTCGTGCTGGGCGCCTTCGCCGACGCCCTCGACGATGTCTTCCTGATCGGGGTCCCGTTCCTGCTGGTCGCCTTTGTCGTCTCGCTCCTGCTCAAGGAGAAGCCGCTGAAGACCGGGTACGAGGACCCCGGAGCCTCGGGCCTGGTGGCAGCGGCGCCCGCCCCGGCGCATCGGTAGCCGGCTGGCGCGCTGCGCGCGCTCGCCCGCCCGGCAGTGGCGGGAAGGTCAGTCGGCCGGGTCGAGCAGCGCTGCCGACGTGATGCGGTGCAGCGCGAATGTCCGGGGCGCTCCCGCCGTCAGATCGAATGCCTGCAGGAAGCCGCCACTGAGCGAGACGGCGTCGACGATGCGCTGGCTTGCCGCGCCGTCGGCGTCGACGTAGCCGAGCCAGACCTGCCGTTCCTCATGCACGGCCTGCTGCAGCAACTCCAGGGTGGCTGCCGTCGTCACCCCAGGTACCCGCGTGTCGATCGGCATCCGCCGTGCATTGCGGGCGGCGCGATCCCCGGCACGGATCTTCGGGACAGCGGCGGCGAGTTGTTCATCGGAGGGAATCGTCGCTGCGGCCCGGCGATGCCGGGTATGTGAGGCAAGCCGCTGCGAGTCCGGCCGGCTGAGCAGGACCGCGCCGTTCGGATCCTCGGCCACCGGCGCGTAGCCGGCCCCCCGCAGCGCGTCGAGCAGAGCCTTGACGGCAACGCCGGCCACGAGCACCGTCGGGGCGATCCGGCGCAGCGCCAGCGAGGCAGTACGCCGATCCGCGACAAGTTCGGCGAGCAGCCCCTCGTCGTCGCAGCGCAGGTACGCCGTCGCGGCGCCCGCGCGCAGCCGGCCGTGTCGCCGCGCCACGTCCTCGACCAGGTACCTGAGCGCCTGGGGTACCGGGGTACGCGAGCGAGTGGCGAAGAGTTCCTGCAGATCCGCCGCCGACCGGCCGCTGTCCAGCGCCCGGCGTACGGTCCGCTCGTCGATCCGGTACACCGTCGCGCCCCCCGAGGACTCGACGTCGGCGACCACGGCGATCTCCCGGGCGAGGGCGGGTTCCAGCGGGCCGGGGGCCACCACGGTGAGGTCAGCCTGGATCAGGACGTGGTCGACCGGTTCGGGCAACACCGGGGCCAGTGCGGCAGCGGCATCTCCACCGCTGAGAACCAGGCGGCCGGCGCCGCTCAGCCCGCCGCGCCCGAGCAGACCGAGCTGCTCGCCCTCCGCGAGCACGGCGGCCACCAGCTCGGCCCGCCCGGTAAAGGCCCGCCTCGGCCAGCGCCAGGCCAGCTGCTCCACGACGCCCTGGGCGCCGAGGGCCGAGCCCGCCGGAAGCAGGGCCACCACATCCAGGGTGCGCCGGCGTACCGTCGCCGCCCAGGTCCGGGTCACGTCGAAGGACAGTGCGTTGATGGACTTGTCGCGGTCGTCCTTCTGGCCGATCAAACCCGGCCACGTGGTCATCTCCACCCAAGCGGTGGCGACCTGCTCCCAGCGCTGCTCCGGCGCCCGGGCCAGCCAGACATCGAAGGTCCGGGTGGGAAGCCAGTGCGGGTCGACGTTCGGGGAGTGGTCGAGCAGGCCGGCCGCCACGCAGACCTCCAAGTAGAACGCCGCCTGCTGCTGGGTGAGATCCAGGGTCTTGCCGATCCGGCGCAGTTCGCGGACCCCGAGCCCGCCCGAACGTAGGACGGGTGGTCCATCGACGCCGAACATGTCCAGGAGCTGCTCGATCTGTCGTAGCGCCGTCAGGACCTGGCCGGCAGCCGTCTTGTTCACAGTGGACTGTCCAATGTCGTGTGCCCGGATCGGGGGGGGCGACAGGCGGCTGGGTCCGAGCGGAGCATCACCCCGCAAGGCGAGGCCGACCTCGCGGGGCAGTTCGACGGTCTCCGGTCCGACGGCTACCAGCAGTCCGTGGACGAGCAGCCGGCGTACCGGTGTGGTCCCCTCCGCCATGATGATCGGCCGCTGTGCCCCCGGCAGCTGCCCCAGCGGCGGGCCGGCGTCGAGCTGGGTGAGAACTGAGCGTTCGCTCTCGCCGCAGGTGGCCAGCAGATCCCGGACCTGACCGAGATTGGCAAACACCCCGGCGATGCTGTCCGTTGCGCCGGGCTGCCGTTGCGCGGGCAGCCCCAGGGCGCCGAGGATCGGCGCCACCTGGGTGTCGGTCAGCGCAGCGACCAGGGTGCTGACCGGGCGGCCGAGACCGGCCGGGTACGGCGAGCTGAGATCTCGAACGCTGCCGACGACGTGCACCTCGTCGTCCTCGCCCCACACGACGGCGAGGTCACGAAGCCGGTCGAGCGCCGAGCGGACCGCCCCGTCCGGCACCTCGTCGTCGAGCAGCTCTCGCAGTTCGGCGTACGACGAGGTGGCCCCCGCCAGCAGCAACCCGTCCAGCACCTGGAGCGAGAAGGCGTCGAGCTCCTCAAGTGCCCGGCCGGCCGAGACGCGTACGCCGATCCGGCTGGCCAGCACACCCATGTCTGCGGGCACGGGTAGTGCCAGGTCGGGACGGGCACGCAGCAGCCCCGCGAGCCACGCGTCGGAGCGCGTTCGCAGCCAGTCCGAGAGGCTGCGCGGCCGGGTCGAGGACATCCGAACAACGCTACCCGCCGCCGCGGACCGGTGTGCGCCCACGAGGACCTACTGTCGCGGGATGGCCGGCGAGCGGGTGGCGTGGGACTACCAGGAGTCCCAGCGGGCCTGGCGCTCCTATCGCGCTGGGGGGCTGCGCTGGCTGGCCGCCGCCGTGTCCTGCGCCGTACTGGTCATCGGTGGCGCGCAGCTCGTTCTGGCCCGCTCACAACAGCTGCTGGACGAGGGGGCAGCGACCACCGCGACTGTCCGGTCCGCCGATGCTCAGAGCGTGACCTTCGACTACGACGCCGGTGGCCGGAGCTACACCGAGACATTGGACGTGGTGTCCGGGCGGCAATATGCAACCGGCGAGCAGATGGAGGTGCGCTATCACCGCGCCGACCCCGCCACCGTACGGCTGCTCGACGAGCCGCGTCGCATCCCCGGCGTCGGACCGGCGCTGGTGGTCCTCACGCTGGTCGGGGTGGCCGCCGTCCCGACCGGGATCGGAGTCACGCTGCGGGCGCTGGCCTGGCGCCGGGCGATGCGGCGCGAGCCGTGGAGTCTGGCCCGTCTGCGCGTGCGCGGTGCCGATCTCGTACTGCAGCCGAGTGACAGCGCCGGCGACAGCGACAGCGCCGGCGACAGCGACAGCGACAGCGACAACGACAGCGCCAGCGGCAGCGGCAGCGGCAGCGGCAGCGGCAGGGTGATCAGGGCCCGGATGCTGGCGACGTCCCGGTGGCGAACCAAGGCGGTACAGGCCATGGACGGGCGGGAGCTGTGGATCCTGCCGGTCGGTACGCGCACCCTCGTGCTCACCGCTGACGGTGCGGGCACGCTCTACGGCCTGCGCCGCACCCGGCCCAGGCCATGATCGTGAGGCTGGATTGAGCGGTTCCGTACAATCCAACCTTACGATCATGGTGGCCGCGCACCTGGAACTGGCCGCGCATGGTGGCGCCCGCCCCGGTCCGCCCGGCATCATTGACGCACCGCGGCACGCAGGAGGAAACGCATGGCGACGAGGGTGGGCAGGCGCAAGAGCCAGTTGGTCGAGCCGACGTGGTTTGCCAGCGAAGACGGCGGGCCACCGCTGACCGAGTTGCTCGCGGAAAACCAGGGTGCGCTCTCGCCGTTCGGAGAGGATGCGCAATTCCCGCTGCCCGCCAGCGAGGTGAACTACCAGCATCCCACAGCGAAGCCGAACCGGGCGGAGAACAACTAGATGGCCGCCCCGTCGTACGCCTCAGGGATCTCCGCCGTCCCGCTCCTGGGCGAGACGATCGGGCAGAACTTCGACAAAGCCGTCCAGAGATACCCAGGCCGGGACGCGCTCGTCGACTGTGCGAGCGGCCGGCGCTGGACGTACACCGAAATGGCCGCCGCCGTGGATGCGTGCGGACACGGGCTGCTCGCGGCCGGGGTGACCAAGGGCGACCGGGTGGGCATCTGGTCGCCGAACTGCGCCGAGTGGGTCTTCTGCCAGTACGCGACCGCCAAGCTCGGCGCGATCCTCGTCAACATCAACCCGGCGTACCGAACGCACGAGCTGGGCTTCGTCCTGAAGCAGGCGGGCATCTCCGTCCTGGTGGCCGCTTCGTCGTTCAAGACCAGCGACTACGCGGCGATGATCGACGAGGTTCGCGGCGACTGCCCTGACCTGCGCAGGGTGTACCTCATTGGCTCCTCCGAGTGGGACGAGCTCATGCACGCCGGCGCCGGCTCCGGCCCGATGCCGGTAGCCGCACTGTCCGCGGACGACCCGATCAACATCCAGTACACCTCGGGTACGACGGGCTTCCCGAAGGGCGCGACGCTGAGCCACCACAACATCTTGAACAACGGCTTCATGGTGGGCGAGCTCGTCAACTACTCCGAGGTCGACCGGGTGTGCATACCGGTGCCCTTCTACCACTGCTTCGGGATGGTGATGGGCAATCTGGCCTGCACCAGCCACGGGGCCTGCATGGTGATCCCGGCGCCGGCGTTCGACCCGGTCGCCACGCTGGAGGCGGTGGCGGAGGAGGACTGCACGTCGCTGTACGGCGTACCCACGATGTTCATCGCCGAGCTGGGTGTCCCGGACTTCGCGTCCTACGACCTGTCCTCGTTGCGGACCGGCATCATGGCCGGCTCACCGTGCCCGGTCGAGGTGATGAAGCGGGTCATCTCCGACATGGGGATGGCCGAGGTGGCGATCTGCTACGGGATGACGGAGACCTCACCGGTGTCGACGCAGACCCGTGACGACGACGACCTGGAGCGGCGGGTGTCCTCGGTCGGGACGGTACATCCGCATCTGGAGGTCAAGGTCGTCGATCCGGCGACCGGGCTCACCGTTCCGCGCGGGGAGTCGGGGGAGTTCTGTACCCGCGGGTACTCGGTGATGCTCGGATACTGGGGCGAGCCGGAGAAGACAGCGGAGGTCATCGACCAGGCCCGCTGG
Organism: Geodermatophilaceae bacterium; assembly: GCA_013695685.1. Taxonomy (GTDB): domain Bacteria; phylum Actinomycetota; class Actinomycetes; order Mycobacteriales; family Geodermatophilaceae; genus JACCTY01. The sequence continues at coordinate 9,066 of JACCZY010000138.1, forward strand.
ATGCACACCGGCGACCTCGCGACGATGGACGACGAGGGGTACCTCAACATCGTCGGCCGGATCAAGGACCTGGTCATCCGCGGCGGAGAGAACGTCTACCCGCGCGAGGTGGAGGAGTTCCTCTACACCCACCCGGACATCGTGGACGCGCAGGTGATCGGCGTACCGGATGAGAAGTACGGCGAGGAGCTGATGGCCTGGGTCAAGCTGCGTGACGGGGCCGCGGAGCTGACGATCGACGGGCTGCGGGAGTTCTGCTCCGGCAAGCTTTCGCACTTTAAGGTGCCGTGCTACCTCAAGCTGGTCTCAGAGTTCCCGATGACGGTCACCGGCAAGATCCGCAAGGTCGAGATGCGCGAGGTGTCTGTCGGGGAACTCGGCCTGCAGGGCGGCGCCGCCGAGGTCCGCAACGCCTGACCGACCAGATCCGAGGACCGAATGTGCTCGATTCGGCCACAACGGATACGGATATGGTCGCTGCCCGACCCGATCCGCATCCGATAACCCGGAATCGAGATGTTAGCGGCGGGTGCCAGCCGTTCGGCGCAGCCAGTACAGGCCGACGAGCGGCAGGACCAGCGGGATGAAGGCGTAGCCGCGGCCGTAGTCCGACCACACCGTCTCGTCCGGGAAAGCCGTCGGATTGAGGACGCTCAGCGTCCCGATCGCCAGGACGCCGACGAACTCGAACGTCACCGCGGCCGTCGCTGTCTGCCGTGCCGCCGGGCCGGCCCGGGCGAGCGCGACGGTCGCCACTATGTACACGACGGCAGCCAGCGCCGAGAGCAGGTAAGCCACCGGAGCCTGCTCGAGTCTCGTTGCAAGCTGTACGCCGGCGCGGGCGGTCGCGGCCACCGCGAACGTGGCATAGACCGCGACCAGCACCCGGCCGAAACCGGAGTTTGTCGGCTCAGCCACCCGTCACGTCCCAGACCTGCTGCAACCGGACGATCATGACGCTGAGGGTGAGGCAGCCGACGGCGAGTACGCCGTTGCCCCACCGGCCCGGTTCCATCCGCGCCCACGCGAAGGCGGCGGGCAGGACGAGGACGCTGAAGAACAGGTAGCCGATGAAGGTACCCAACTCCTGCGGCCGCTCGCCGTTGATGAGCAACACCGCCGCGACGACGGCCTGGACGAGGACGGCGGCCGCGACCATCAGGACGGCGGCCACCACGAGCCGGGGGGTGGGCCGGCGCAGGTAGGAGAACACACCGGTGACGGCCGCAAGAACGAGCGCGCCGCCGATGATCGCGTTGGCGAGAGCGTCGTTCACGGGCGGAACGTATCGCGGTCTAGCGCGTGCGCTTGTCGCACCATGCCTCGACCACCATGTCGACGTACAGCGGCCACGGGTCGCAGTGGCGGCCCCGGGTGCGGGTCCTTTCGAAAGTTGTCAGTCGATTCGCGTCACGGGCGGCGCGATTCCGCTGACAACTGGGGGCACTGGGGCTGTGGACGCGACGATGCAGCCGCGGAAAGCGGCCCGGTACGACGGGCATGCCGAGTGGTACGACGCCTGGGCGCAGTCCGCGGGTGCTGCCTTCATGGCCGCGGCCCGACAGTCGCTGACGGACCTCGTTCCTGCCGGTTCGGCCTCGCCCTCGATGCTGGCTGCGGCACTGGGTTGCAGCGCGAAGTCGCGGAGCGTCGCGGGTACAGCGTTGTCGGCGTGGACTACAGCGCCGATCAGCTGCGGTTGGCTTGTATCCGCATGCCGGTTCTGCGCGCCGATGCTCGAGAACTGCCGTTTCCCAACGATTGCGTCCAGCTGGTCTTCTCGATGCTCGCTTTCACCGGCGCGGAGGTCCGCCACCGTGTCGGCGTACACCACCTTCCGCTCGAGTCGTTGCTCACCGCGTTGCTGCACCGCGACGCGCGGCTCGAGGCCGTCGTCGAGCGGGCGACGGGCCGCTGCCGGAGGTGCCTCGCCGTTCGGCTGTCCTGCAGCTGACCCGCACTCCGAGCCCTTGTAACTCGATGATGAAGATCCGGACAATGAAAGCGCTATTTCGGACAGATCGGGCCACGGATCTTCATGATCGCCGAGGTGGGCCGCCGACGCCGTGGCGGGGCGCTCCGGGCCGGACATGGATGTTGACCCGCATGTGCCGGGTGTGTCGTGCCCGGGACACAGCGCTGGGCCGTCGGCGGCCGGACGTACCCTGGCCGCCGTGGATGACGCCGTGGTTGACGCAATGCGGCTGCAGCGGGTCGGGAACCTGCACCGGCGGCTGGCAGACCTGGACCGCGTGCTGGTCGCGTTCTCCGGGGGTGCCGACTCGGCGTTCCTGCTCACGGCTGCCGCCCGCACCATCGGCGCAGCTGACGTCATCGCCGCGACGGCGGTCTCACCCAGCCTGCCGGCCACCGAGCTCGCATACGCCCGGGAGTTTGCCGACAACCTCGGCGTATGGCATCTGACGCCGCACACCGACGAGTTGAGCCGTGACGGCTACCGCGCCAACGGCGGTGATCGCTGCTACTTCTGCAAGGCCGAACTGCTCGACACACTGGCGCCGATCGCCGCCGAACTGGGTGCGGTGGTGCTCACCGGCACGAACGCCGATGATGCAGTCGCCGGATTCCGGCCGGGCATCCGCGCGGCGCAAGAGCGGGGGGCGCAGGCACCGCTTCGGGACGCCGGCCTGACCAAGCAGCAGATCCGGGACACCTCACGCGAGTGGGGTCTGCGCACCTGGGACAAGCCCGCCGCCGCCTGCCTGTCCAGCCGGATCGCGTACGGGCTGCAGATCAGCTCCGAGCGACTGGCTCGGGTCGAGGCAGCAGAGGCCACCGTCAGACTTGCCCTTACCGCCATCGGACACCAGGTGAGCGACCTACGGGTGCGGGACATGGGCGGCGGCGCGGCGCGGATCGAGATCAGCCCCCAGCTCGTCGGCGTACTCCGGTCGCAGCCGGTTCCGCTGGACGGCTATGACGCCGTCGATGTCCGCGAGTTCCGGTCCGGTTCGATGAATGATGCTCTGGCGCCTTATCCGGTGGGGAGCGCGGCCAAGAAGGACTAACCTGGACGCGAGGCACCTCGCGCGTGCGCGACGGTGCCTCGTTCATGGACAGCCCCATCGGCACCGCCAAATTTGCGAGGAAGACTTCTGTGCCCAGCGGCAAGGTCAAGTGGTTCAGTGCGGAGAAGGGCTTCGGCTTCCTCGCCCGCGAGGACGGAGGCGACGTGTTCGTCCACCGCGATGCGCTGCCGGCCGGAGTCACCGAACTCAAGCCGGGTCAGCGGGTCGAGTTCGGGGTCGCCGAGGGCCGTCGCGGCGAGCAGGCTCTGTCGGTCCGGGTACTCGACCCGCTGCCCTCGGTGGTGCAGGCCACCGTCGCCGCACAGCGCAAGGATCCCGACGAGATGGTCGTCATCGTCGAGGACGTCATCAAGCTCCTGGACGATGTGTCCAACACGCTGCGCCGTGGCCGCTATCCGGACCGGCAGGTCGGCCGCAAGGTGGCCACCGTGCTGCGCGCGGTCGCGGGCGACCTGGAGACCTGAACGCCCCGGCGCTACTGCGCCCAGCACCCGCCCACCGGCGGCTCCGGGCGCCACCCGCCCACCGGCGGGCTAGCCGTCCCGGACGAAGCCGATCGGCCAGGCGCCGGACAGCCCCTCGCACTCTGGTCCGGCGTCCTGGACGATCACCAGGAAGTACGCCGCCGGCCTGGCGTCGGAGGTGAAGATCCCGTCGAACACCGTCTCGTTGCCCACCGGGACCTGGCCGAGCTGCTCCTCCAACTGCTCGTCGAAGATCTGCACCTGCCAGCCGGACTCGGCGAGATGCTCGGACACCTCGATCGTGATCTGCTCGCCCGACCCGACCCGCAGCACCGGTGGCCGCTCAGCGTCGGGATAGAACCGCGGCTCACCGTCGAGGCAGTACTGGGTCGGTGACAGCACCTCGCTCTGCGCACCGACCCGGACCGACACCTGCGGTAAGGCCGAGGAGCAGCCGGCCAGCAGCAGCGGGACCGCGAGGGCAGCGCCTCCTACGAGCGCTGCCCGTCGCCGTGACGTTGCCCCCCGGGTCCTCGCCGCAGCGGACGACGGGCGCAACCACTGGAGGGGCAACAGGGGGTGTCGGGTCACGCGGGCTGGCCGGTGGGCGCCGGGGTCCCTCCGCGCCGCTTGCGGCTTCCTATCAGCGTGAGCGTCGCGGCGGTGACTATCAGTACGGCCGCCACGGTGAAGGCGATCCAGCCGATGAGCGGCAGCGAGATGGCGATCGCGCCGCCGAACACCCAGGTGATCTGCAGCAGCGTCTCCGAGCGCGCGAAGGCCGAGGAGCGAAGCGACTCGGGAACGTCGCGTTGGATAATCGCGTCGAGCCCGTGTTTTCCGAGTGCGTTGGTCACTCCGGCTACCAGGGCTACGGCGATGACGGTCGCGATGCTGTAGGCGAAGGCGGCGACCAGGCAGCCGACAGCGGCGATCCCGGTCAGCACGAGCACGACGACGTCGGGATTCGTCAGCCGGGCCCGGGCGCCGATCGCGGTCCCGATGAAGCTGCCGAGTCCGGCGCCGCCGGCGATCGCGGCGAGCACCAGCGTGCCCTCCACGCCTCCAATCGTGCCCTGCACCAGGAACGGCGAGAAGATCGTCAGGAAGCCGGCCAGTCCGCGCAGGGTGGCCACGCAGCGCAGAGCGGTGATGACGCGGATGCCGAGCGAGCGCCGCCCGCTTCCGGTGAGCGACCCCGGCGACCCTGTGGTCAACACCGACGCGGGAAGCTCCCCTTCGGAGTGGTCGACGTGCTCCGGCAGTGACAGCGCAACCGCACCGGCGGCCACGAACACGACGGCGGTCAGGCCCAGTTCCCAGGTGAATCCGAGCAGCGAGGCGACACCGAAGCCAACGCCGGCAAAGACGGCACCGGTGAGCAGGCCGAAGATGGACAGCCGGGCGTTCGCCGTCACCAGTGTCATCTCGCCCGGCAGCACTCGAGGCACCACTGCGCCCTTGAGTACGCCGTAGGCCTTGGCCAGGACGAGTGCGCCGAAGGCGGCCGGGTACAAAGCGAAGTTGTCGTAATTGGCGGCCATGATCCAGGCGAGAACCGCCCGACCGCCCATCGTCGACGCCAGAGCCCAGCGCCGACCGCGTTGCAGCCGGTCCAGCGCCGGGCCGATGATCGGGGCGACGATGGCGAACGGTGCCATCGTGACGATCAGGTACAGCGCGACGTTGGTGCGCTGCTCACCGGTGGCCGCGGCGAAGAACAGGGTGCCGGCCAGTGAGATGGCGATGAGGGTGTCTCCCGCGCAGTTGAGCGCGTGCGTCCAGATCAGCCTGGTGAGGCCGGTCTCGCCGGCCCCGTCCGCGCGGCTGGCGGCGTTGATCCGGCGTACGGCGGTGGAGGTCAGCTGCCGGGTACGCGCCGCGGCGACGCGGGTGACAGTGATCTTCGACGGCACCATGATGTCGGTCCGCGGTTGCCGTCGGTGTGCAAGCCGGCGCCCTCGCGTCGGACCGCCCGGCGGCGGCCGGTCGAAAGGTAGCCCCGGCTGCGGCTGGGTGGCCTCCGGACCCCGCGACCTCGCGCTGTAGGGCCGCTGTTCCCCCGGGGACAGCGGGCCACCGGAACCGGGCACACTCACGCCAACATCCTGCCTCACCGAACCGACCGTCGGCGTGGGCTCGCCGCACTCGGTCACCGGCGGAAACCGAGGATGAGGGAGGATGATCGGGTGACTGCGACCGGGACCGACGAGCGGCCGGTCCGGGCTGCCGATTCCGTGCTCGCCCAGGCGGTCGATCTTGCCCGTCGAGCCGCCGAGGAGGAGTCCTCCGCGGCCCACGTCGGTGCGCACCTCGGCTGCGACGCGGTCTCCGACGATGACTCGCCGGTCGCCGTCCACCTCTTCGACTGCACCGCTGCGGCCTACAGCGGATGGCGCTGGTCGGTGTCGGTCACCCGTTTGCTCGACGACCCGCGGGTCACCGTCGACGAGGTGGTGCTACAGCCCGGCGACGGTGCGCTGCTGCCGCCGCCGTGGGTGCCGTGGAGCGAGCGGCTACAGGCCGGTGATCTCGGCGTCGGTGACCTGCTACCCACCGCGCCGGACGATGACCGGCTGGTGCCGGCGTACGTCGCCACCGGTGACCCAGGGCTCGACGAGCTGGCCTATGAACTGGGTCTGGGCCGGATCCGGGTGATGTCCCGGCTGGGCCGGACCGACGCCGCGCAGCGGTGGCACGACGGGCCTACCGGGCCGGACAACCCGATGGCCCGGCAGGCTCCCGGCCAATGCGGCACCTGCGGGTTCTACCTGCCGCTGGACGGTTCCCTGCGGGCGATGCTCGGTGCTTGCGGCAATGAGTACTCACCGAGCGATGGCCACGTCGTCGATGTCGAGTACGGCTGCGGCGCACATTCCGAGGCCGTCAGCGAGCCGGAGCCGGAACCGCTCACCTCGGTCTCCTACGACACCGAGCGGTACGACGTCCTCGACGCCGAGATCGAGCCCGTCGACCTCACGAAGGACAGCGAGCCGGAGACCTGAGCGGTCGGGTGCACGCGGAGCGGTTCGGTGTCGACGCGATCCGCGAGCGGGTGCTGGCGGCGTGGACCGCATCCCCGGCCCGCTTCCGCGAGGACGCCAACGCCGAGGAGGACCTGGCCCTCGGCGGCTACCGGGACCGGCTAATCGTCGAGCTGGCGCAGAACGCGGTCGACGCCGCCGCGCGCGCCAGGCAGCCGGGCCGGCTGCGGCTGCGGGTGGCCGACGGTGTGCTCTGCGCGGCGAACACCGGCGCGGCACTGGACGCCGACGGCGTACAGGCGCTGGCGACGCTGCGCGCCTCCGCGAAACGCGACCAGGGCACCGTCGGCCGCTTCGGGGTCGGCTTCGCCGCCGTCCTCGCCGTCACTGACAACCCCCGGATCGTCTCCACCAGCGGCTGCATCGAGTTCGACGCCGACCGCACGCGGGCGCTGGTCTCCGCCGTCCCGGAGTTGGGCGATGAACTGGCCCGTCGCGGCGGCTCGGTGCCGGCGCTGCGGCTGCCGTTCGGCTGCGCGGGCACCCCACCGGACGGCTTCGACACCGAGGTGCGGCTGACGCTGCGGGCGGGAGCGGAGCAGGCGGTACGCCGCCAGCTCGACGAACTGGGCCCGGAGCTGTTGCTGTCGCTGCCCGGACTCGCCGAGGTCGATGTGGAGGGACGGCTGCTCACCCGGACCGACCTGGCGCCCGGCTCGGTCGAGCTGACCGACGGCGGGCGCACCCGGCGGTGGGCGCTGTCGACGGCCTCCGGTGACGTGCCCGCCGGTGTCCTGGCCGGCCGGCCGGTGGAGGAACGCGAGCGCACCACATGGTCGGTCTGCTGGGCGGTTCCGGTCGACGACGGCGTGGTGTCGCCGCTGTCCGGCCGGCAGGTCGTGCACGCTCCGACGCCGAGCGACGAGCCGCTGTCGCTCCCGGTCCGGTTGATCGCCACGTTCCCGCTGGCACCCGATCGGCGGCACGTTGCGCCGGGACCGCTGACAGACCACCTCGTCGCCAGTGCGGCGTCGGCGTACGCGGAACTGCTCTGCCGGCTCGAGCCCGATCCTGCTGTTCTCGCCCTCGTGCCGCGCCCTGGGCTGGCCGGGGCCGAACTGGACGCGGCCCTGAGCCGAGCCGTGCTCGCCGAGCTGCGGGAGACGGTCTGGCTGCCCACCGCAGCCGGTGCCCGGGTGCGCCCGGACCGGGCCGTGGCGCTCGACCCGGTATCGGAGGGCCTGGTAGCGGCACTCCTCGACGTGGTCCCGGGGCTGCTGCCGGCCTCGTGGTCTGCCCGCCGGAACGGCCCGGTGCTCGACGCGATCGGCATCGATCGGCTGTCCGTGGCGGCTGTCGTCGAGCTGCTGTCCACTGTGGACAGACCTGCTGCCTGGTGGGCGGCGGCCTATGCGGCGCTGGGCGAGCTCGGCTCACTGGACGACCCGGAGGCGCTCGCCGCCCTCCCCGTACCGCTTGCCGACGGCCGTACGGCGTACGGCGCCCGCGGACTGCTGTTGCCCGACCGGATGCTGCCGGCCGCCGAGCTGAGCGGTCTCGGACTGCGCCTGGTCGACCCGGCGGCCGTGCATCCGCTGCTGAAACGGCTCGGTGCCCGGCCGGCCACCGCCGCGGCCGTGTTGCTGGATCCAGTCGTCCGGGGAGCCGTCGAGGAGTCCCTGGACGAGGAGGATCCGGCGCCGATCGCCGGCGCGGTGCTTGCGCTGGTCCGTGCGGCCGGAGCGACCGTCGAGGAGTTCCCGTGGCTGGCAGACCTCGCCCTGCCGGACACCGGGGGCGGCTGGAGTGCCGCCGGTGAGCTGATGGTGCCCGGCTCGCCGCTCGGCGACGTACTGGCCGACACCTCGCTGGGTGTCGTCGACCCGGCTGCCGTTCAACGCTGGGGAGCGGCGGCCCTCGAGGCCGTCGGGGTGCTGGTCACGTTCGCCCTGCTCCGCGCCGAGGATGTCGAGGTCGGCGACGAGCTCGATCTGGACGCGGCCGACGAGTGGTACGACGCGGTCCTGGACCGGCTCCCACCGACCGACGTGCCGCCGATCCTCCACACCGTCCTTGGAGTGCGCGACCTGGAACGGGTCAGGGCGGACGGCTGGCCGGTCGCACTGTCGCTCCTGGCGCGGCTGCCCGGCGAGGTGTTCGATCCCCTCCTCGTCGGGCTGTCGGGCGGGCAGTCGGCCCGGCTGCCGTCGTACACGACATGGTGGTTGTCGACGCACCCGGTGCTGGACGGCCGACGTCCAGATCGGTTGCGGCGCAACGGATCTGATGAACTGAGCGGCCTGTACGACGAGGCACCGGATGACACGCCGGACATCCTCGTGTGTCCGTCCAGAGTGGACGACGTACTAGCCGATCCGGAGTCGGCGCTGGATCTGCTCGCTCGGCTGGGTGATCCGCGGCGAGCGGTGTCGAACGCCGTACTTGACGGGATCTACGGGCGCCTCGGGGCCGCCCTGGACGACGTCGACGTCAGCCCTCCGGCCCGGGTGCGGACGGTTGCCGGCGCGGTGGTCGCGCGCGACATGGCCGTCGTGCTCGATGCGCCGTTCCTGCTGCCGTTGCTGGATCGCGCGGTGGTCCCCGCCGGTCCAGCTGCGGTAGCGGTGGCCGACCTGCTCGACCTGCCGTTGGCCTCGGAACGCGTCACGGCCGAGGTCACGTCGCGCCCTGACCAGCTGACCGCCTGGCGGGATCTGCCCGGGGCGGCCTCGGCGGCGCGGCGGCTAAGGCTGTCCGAGCTGCCGGGCCGGGTCGCGATCCACATCAAGTTGACCGTCGACGACCGGCGGGTCGACTGGTGGGCGAACGGTGACGCCGACCATGTGAGCGAGGATGCGGGGGCGGCGGCGCTCGGTCGCGTGCTCGCCTGGCGCCATGGGGCCTGGCAGCTGCGCGCGGCCCTGGCGGAGGCGTTCGCGCGCCCGGAGGATGCCACCGCGTTGGCCGCCGAGGACTCCGCGGGCTGACGGCGGGCTCATTGCGGGTTAGCTCCGGGACTCGCGAATGTCCGCGCGGAACAGCGACATCGGATGCGCAGTTGGCTTCTCGATGACCAAGACCGCATCCGATCAACCCAATTTTCGGCGACGCGAAGCTGTCAGCGGCGCCGGCGTTGCTGGCGCCCGGCGATCCACAGACCCAGCAGTCCCAGGAGCCAGCCGGCCAAGGCGGTCCACAGCCACACCAGCTGCCCCGCGTCGGCCAGCCGGCCGGCGAAGAGGAGCAGCACCACGAACGCGACGAACCATGCCGCAATACCGGCCACGATGACCGTGGTCGCGTTGACGTCGAGCGGCTCGGGAGCGGGCCGCAGCGGCCGGGGCATGCGGGCAGGATACGGGCGGGTGTCGCAGCGGTATGCCGGCGGCGAGCTCTGGCACGCTGTCGCCTGTCAGCCCCTGAGCGCGTCCCGATGAGGTGGCCATGACCCTTCCGAACCAGCCCGGTAAGGCCCGCACAGCCGGCGCAACCTCAGCGTCGGTTCCGCCGGCGCCACGCAACGGGATCGACCGGTACTTCGAGATCAGCCACCGCGGCTCGACGGTGGCCCGCGAGGTCCGTGGTGGCCTCGTGACGTTCATGACGATGGCCTACATCGTCGTACTCAACCCGATCATCATCGGGACGACGCCGGACGCCGACGGGCTCGTCCTCGGCATCCCCGCAGTAGCCGCCGTCACCGCTCTCGTCGCTGCCGTGATGACGATCCTGATGGGCGTCGTCGGCAAGTACCCCTTCGCGCTCGCGACCGGCCTCGGGATCAACGCGCTCGTTGCGTTCGGCATCGCCAGCCAGATGTCCTGGGCCGACGCGATGGGTTTGGTGGTTCTCGAAGGGCTGGTCATTACTCTGCTGGTCCTGACCGGCCTGCGAACGGCGATCATGCACGCCATCCCGCAGGAGCTCAAGGCCGCGATAGGCGTCGGGATCGGCCTGTTCCTCGCGTTCATCGGCCTCGTGGACGCGGGCTTCGCCCGGCGCAGCGACGCCGGTCCGGTGCCCGTTCAACTCGGGTACGGCGGGCTGCTCCGCGGCTGGCCGCTGCTCATCTTCTGCCTCGGGCTGCTGCTCATGGGCGTGCTGGTCGCCAAGAAGGTCAGGGGGGCGATCCTGATCGGCATCGTCGTCACGACGGTGGTCGCCATCGTCGTGGAGGCGATCGCCAAGATCGGCCCGGCGGTGACCGACGCCGACGGTGTGGTGACCAGCTTCGGCTGGCAGCTCAACACGCCGACGGTGCCCGGGGACGTCGTACGCATCCCCGATCTGAGTCTGCTCGGCAACTTCTCCCTGTTCGGCGGCTTCGACCGGGTGGCCGTCGTGACGGCGCTGCTGCTCGTCTTCACGCTGCTGTTGACCGACTTCTTCGACACGATGGGAACGGTCGTCGCGGTCGGCGCCGAGGGCAACTTACTGGACAAGAACGGGCAGCTGCCGGGGATTCAGCGGGTGCTCCTCGTCGACTCGCTGGCAGCAGCGGCCGGCGGTGCAGCGAGTGCGTCATCTAACACCACGTACATCGAATCGGCGGCCGGCGTGGGAGACGGCGCCCGCACCGGTCTGGCCAGCGTCGTGACCGGGGCGCTGTTCGTGGTCGCACTGTTCTTTACCCCGCTGGTCGAGGTCGTCCCGTTCGAGGCGGCCACGGCCGCGCTCGTCATCGTCGGCGCACTGATGATCACCCAGATCCGGCAGATCGATTTGTCCGACTTCTCGATCGCACTGCCCGCGTTCCTCACCATCGTGGTCATGCCGTTCACGTTCTCCATCGCCAACGGCATCGGGGCCGGCTTCATCGCCTGGGTGGTGCTGCGGGCGGCGGCCGGACGGGCCAGGGACATCCACCCGCTGCTCTGGGTCACCGCTGCATTGTTCGTCGTTTACTTCGCGATCGACCCGTTGAGCACGTTGCTGGGAGCGGGCTGAGGGCGCCCCGACTCAGTGGTCGGGGACGAGATCGTAAGGTAAGCTAACGATCGTGCCGGTGAAGACAGCGACCCCTCCCGCCCTGGCGCACGACCTGCGCCTGGCGGTGATGAGGTTGTCACGCCGGTTGCGTTCCCAGCGGGCCGACACGTCGATGACGCTGACCCACCTCGCGGCGTTGTCCACGCTGTACGCCAAGGGGCCGCTGACCCCCGGTGAGCTGGCCGCGCACGAGAAGGTGCAACCACCCTCGATGACGCGGGTGGTGTGTGCCCTGGAGGAGCGCGGGTTCGTCCTGCGTACACCGCACCCGACCGACGGCCGGCAGGTCATCGTCAGCCTCACCCCCGCGGCAGCGGACTTCTTGCAGGAGGAGATCCGGATGCGCGAAGCGTGGTTGTCGAAGCGGCTGGCCGAGCTGAGTACGGGAGAGCGGGACATCCTCCAAGCGGCCAGTGAGGTCATCGGTCGCCTCGTCGACTCATGATCAGACTCATAATCTCAGGCTCGTGATCTCTCCACCAGCTCCTGTCAGGGCGCCGAAGCACGGCGGCATGTTCGCGTCCCTGCAAGTGCGCAACTACCGGCTCTTCGCCAGTGGCAGCCTCGTCTCCAACACCGGCACCTGGATGCAGCGGGTCGCCCAGGACTGGCTGGTTCTGGAACTGTCGAACGGCAGCGGCGTCGCGCTCGGCCTCGTCACCGCGTTGCAGTTCGGCCCGATTCTCGTCTTCGGCATGTACGGCGGAATGCTCGCCGACCGCTACGACAAGCGGACGCTGCTCTTCGCCACTCAGGCATCGATGGGTTTGCTGGCCCTCGTCCTCGGGGTGCTGGACCTCGTCAACGTGGTCGCCCTGTGGCATGTCTACGTCCTGGCTACCGGGCTCGGTATCGCCACGGCGTTGGACACGCCCATCCGGCAGGCCTTCGTCTCCGAACTGGTAGGCCCGGAACGCCTGACGAACGCCGTGGGGCTGAACTCCTCCACGTTCAACGCCGCTCGCCTCGTCGGCCCTGCCGTGGCCGGTCTGCTGATCGCAGCGTTCAGCACCGCCCCGGTCTTCTTCATCAATGCCGCCAGTTTCGGGGTCACGCTCTTCGCGCTGACCCGGATGCGTCCCGCTGAGCTGTTCGGGACCACCCGGGTCGCCCGCGGGAAGGGCCAGCTGCGCGAGGCGCTGCGCTACGTCCGCGCCCGACCGGATCTGATGCTGCCGATGCTGCTGGTGTTCATCGTCGGCACGTTCGGCCTGAACTTCCAGCTGACCACCGCGTTGATGGCCCGCGAAGTGTTCAAGCTCGACGCGGCCGCGTTCGGGTTGCTCGGCAGCTGCGTCGCAGTCGGCTCGCTGACCGGGGCGCTGCTGTCCGCCCGTCGCCGGGAGCGGCCACGGCTGCGGCTGTTGATCGGGGCGGCGATGGTCTTCGGCGTACTGGAGATGATTGCCGGGGTGATGCCGACGTTCGCCAGCTTTGCGATCCTGCTCGTCCCGACCGGGGCGGCGGCGCTGACGTTTATCATCGCGGCGAACTCCTCGGTGCAACTCGGGACCGACGCCACGATGCGCGGCCGGGTGATGGCGCTTTACCTGCTCTTCTTCATGGGCGGCACCCCGATCGGTGCACCGATCGTCGGCTGGCTCTCGGAGAACTTCGGGGCTCGATCCGGCATCATCATCGGCGGGTTATGCTGCGTCCTCGCCGCCGCGGCCATCGGTGCCCGGCTCGCCGTGCAGAGCGGCCTCCGGGTGGAGGCGCACGTCACGCGGCGGCCGCACCTGCAGCTGCGTACGCCGGCGGTGAAGCTCTAGCCGCCAATCAGTCCCGGCCGACCGGGTCGACAGCTGATTTCCCTTGCTGAGGCGGCACAGGCGGCTTACGGTGGGCCATGCCCAGCAGCGGGGGCGGTATCGGCGAGACAGTGCTCCTCTGCGTCCTGCTCGTCATCGTCTTGGGCACGCCGCTCTTCGGCGGCTACCTGATGCGCGCCGGCCGGCGACTGATCGACCGCGTGCGTGAGCGGGGGCCGGCGCCGCCTGCGGCCACCCGGCCCACCGGGCAGCTCGTCGACGACCTGCGCAGGTTGTCGCGACTGCTGGCCGAGCTGCCGCCCGGGGCACCATGGGCTCGACAGCACGGGACGCAGCTGGCCTACGACGACGTGCTCGTCGAGCTGTGCCGAGCCCTCGACATCGACCACGACCTGGCCACCTTGCCGAGGGGGATGACCCGGGACGTGGAGCGGCTCCGGGTGGAGGACGCCTTGTACGCCCTGGGCCTGCGCATCCACACCGTCGGCACCTGATTCCCGGTCGGCTACCGGCTCACCAGGCGTAGTCCTCCGGGGCGGTCTCGTAGCCGGGGAAGATGTCGTCCAGCCGGTCGAGTGCGTCAGTGTCCAGCGACAGCCGGGCGGCGCTGAGCGCACCGTCCAACTGCTCGAGGGTCCGCGGCCCGACGATCGGCGCGGTCACCACCGGCTGGTGCATCAGCCAGGCCAGCCCCACCTCGGCCGGATCGGAACCCATTTCGTCGCAGAGCGCCTCGTACGCCGTGATCGCCTTGCGGTTGGCCTTGAGCAACTCCTTGGCCCGACCGGCACTGCGGCGCTTGCCCTTGCGCTCCTTCTTGAGAACGCCGGACAGCAGCCCGCCGTGCAGCGGACTCCACGGGATCAGCCCGAGGCCGTAGTGTTCGCAGACCGGGATCACCTCCCGCTCGACGTCGCGGGTGAGCAAGTTGTAGATCGACTGCTCGCTGACCAGGCCCAGGAAGTTGCGCCGGGCGGCTGCCTCATTGGCGGCCGCGATGTGCCAGCCGGCGAAGTTGGAGCTTCCGGCGTACAGGATCTTGCCTTGGGCAACGAGGACCTCGACGGCCTGCCAGATCTCGTCCCAGGAGGTGTCTCGGTCCACGTGGTGGAACTGGTACAGGTCGATGTAGTCGGTGTTGAGCCGGCGCAGCGATGCCTCGCAGGCGCGGCGGATGTTCAGCGCTGACAGTTTGCCGTTGTTCGGCCACTCGTCCATGTCGCCGTACAGCTTGGTCGCGAGTACGACGCGGTCACGCCGCTCGCCGCCCAGTCCGAACCAGCTGCCGACGATCTCCTCGGTGTGGCCCTTGTTCTCCCCCCAGCCGTAGACGTTGGCGGTGTCGAAGAAGTTGATGCCGTGCTCGATCGCCTGGTCCATGATCTCGTGCGAGTCCTCCTCGGAGGTCTCCGGGCCGAAGTTCATGGTGCCGAGGCAGAGGCGGCTGACGCGCAGGCCGGTGCGGCCGAGGTGGGTGTAGTCCATGTCGTCAAGCCTGGCACGCTGCCCGTTGTGACGCACGCTTTCGACGCCGCCACCGCGGTCCGAGCACAGGGCAACGGCCGGTACGCCGCCGCATTGGACGGTCTGGGGTGTGGGAGAGGGCCTGCTCAACGGCGGCTACCTGATGGCGATCGGCGTACGCGCGGCGTTGGCTGAGGGCGGTCATCCCGATCCGCTTGCTGTCTCGGCGACGTTCCTTCGGCCGCTCCCGGCCGGAGCATCCGCCGTGTCCGTCCAGCAGCTGCGTTCGGGCCGCACGGTGTCGTCGTCTCGTGTGACCTTAGGCGTGGGCGAAAGCCCGCCCAGCGTTGACATGCAGGTGACGGCGGCGACACTGGGTGTTGGAGAGGCCGTGTGGACCGACTCCGTCCCGCCGCCTATCGCCGCACCCGAGGACTGTCTGCGCATGGCCATGCGCGGGGCCGGGCCGACGCCGCCGGGCCTGACGACGGTGCTCGACTACGCCTTCGATCCGAAATCCTCGGGTTGGCTCACCGGTACGCCAGGGTCGCAGCCGCTGCTCAACCTGTGGCTGCGGTTCACCGACGGGCGGCCGATCGACCCGCTCGCGCTCGTGTTGCTCTGCGACGCCTGCCCGCCGGTGCTCTTCGCGATGGGCCGGTACGGCTGGGCACCGACGATCGCCATGCAGGTCTTCATCCGCGCCGTGCCCGCTCCCGGCTGGTGTCAGGTAGAGGCTCGCGCCGGTTGATCGGCGGTGGCTTCAGCGACGAGGAGGTGGCCATCTGGGACAGCACCGGGACCCTGGTCGCTCAGTCGCGGCAGATCGCCGTACCGCCGCGGCTACCGCCTTTCGCCGAGCCTGACCGCATCAGTGAACGCAGCGCGGTTGTGCGCCGTACACAGAGCAATGACGCGTCGGCGTGAGTCGGGAGAGGAGGCCGATGGGGCTGCGGCTGGTGAGGTCCGGCCACCGCAGAGCCGCCCCACCCTCGATGGCTACCGAGGCCGACGTCCGGCTGGCCTACGACGCCCACGGTGGCGAGCTCTACCGGTACGCCGTCCGCGCCACCGGAGACGACGGCGCGGCACAGGACCTCGTGCAGGAGGTGTTCCTGCGGGCGTGGCGCGCGGCCGACCGGTTCGATCCTGCGCTGGCGAGCCTGCGGGTGTGGCTGTTCGCGATCGCCCGCAACGTCGTGGTCGACCACCATCGTGCGGTCGGGGCGCGGCCGTGGCTTCGCGGCCTGACCGACCAGCCGGACGAGACGAAACACCCCGTCGCCGACCATGCTGACCGGATGACGCACGAGTGGGTGGTCGAGGAGGCGCTGGAGCGGATCGGAGAGGAGCACCGTCACGCCTTGACGGAGACCTACCTCCGGGATCGCCCGTACGCCGACGTGGCGGCCGAGCTGCGGATCCCCGTCGGCACCCTGCGCAGCCGGGTGTTCTACGGACTGAAGGCGCTGCGAGTCGTACTGGATGAGATGGAGGTGACGTTGTGACCGAGGATCCGCACCGGGCAATCCGCGAGTCGCTCGGCGCCTACGCGCTCGGGCAGCTGGATCTGTCCGATGAGGCAGCTGTCCGCGCGCACCTGCCCACCTGCGAGCTGTGCCAGGCCGAACTCGCCGAACTGCAGCCGGTCGCCGACGCTCTGGCCGGCGCGCGGCGCCGGACGGTCACCGGCGGTCCGACCCCACCGGCGCTGCAGCGCCGGGTCACCGAGGCGATCGCCGCCGAGGAGTCTCGCCGCCGCCGGACCCGCCTGATCACGTCCATCACCGCGCTGGCCGCCGCGGCCGCGCTGGTGGTCGCCGTCGCCGTCGGCATCACGACCTTCAGCAACCGTGCGCCGCAGGTGCCGGTGGAGGCCGTCGCCGTACAGGTGGCTGCCGAGCTAGAGCAGGTCACCGCCGAGGCGGGTCTCATCGACCACACCTGGGGCGTCGAGGTGAAGTTGACCACCGCCGGACTGGCCGCCGGCAAGGTGTACGAGGCGTTCGTGCTCGGGGAGGACGGCGGCGAAGTGCCGGCCGGGACGTTCGTCGCTATCGGCAACGCCGAGATGCTGTGCAACCTGCAGGCCAGCGTGCTGCGCGAGGATGCCAGCGGCTTCGAGATCCGCGACGAGGCCGGCGAGGTCGTCATGAGCAGCGACTTCTAGCCGGGTTTCATGATCAACTCGGGGAAATGGCTGCCGGGCAGCACGTTTCGGCAACCACAAGCCCGAGTTGATCTTCCCCGGTGGCGTCGTGCTCCAGCTAGTGCGCGGGCGTCGGAGCGCCCTCACGGAGCTCGCCGTCGTGCATCGACAGGATGCGGTCGGCGTACTGCCACGTCTCGGGGTTGTGAGTGGCGATGAGGCAGACCGACCCGTTGCGTACCAGCTGGCGGAACGCGGTGAAGATGACCTCGGTCCAGTCGGCGTCCTGGTGTGCGGTCGGCTCGTCGGCCAGCACGATCCTCGGGCTGAGCAGGAGGGCGCGGGAGACACAGCAGCGCTGCTGCTCGCCCAGGGAGGCCTGCGTCGGGTAACGGTCGGCGAGATGGGCGATCCCGACCGAGGTCATGAGCTCACGCGCGGCTTTGCCGCCCCGGTCCCCCTTGCCGGTGAGCCGGCCTGGCAGCGAGACGTTCTCGCCCACCGTCAGATCCTCCAGTAGGCCCAGGGCCTGGGGGATCAGCGCCAGTTCGCCCCAGGACATCTCCTCCGCGTGCCGCCCGGTCAACTCAGCACCCCAGGTCAGGACGCCGGCGTCGGCACGTTCCCACCCGCACAGCACATTCAGCAGCGTGGACTTGCCGGAGCCGGACGGCCCGACCAGCGCCACCAATTCGCCCGCGTGCAACGTCAGATGCACGTCACGCAGTGCGTGCACCTGCTCGGCGTTGCGTCGGTAGGTCTTGCTCAGCCCTCGCCCGGCGACGACGGCTCCGCAGGCGTCGCTCACCCTGTTCATCGGTTCGCTCCGCAGGCGTCGCTCACCCTGTTCATTGGTTCGCTCCGCAGGCGTCGCTCACCATGACTCCGCCACCCGGCCGTGGTCGAGCCTTAGCAGGTGATCCGAGGCCGCCACCACCGCCGGGTCGTGCGAGGAGAGAATGAAGGCCACGCCCTCCTCGCGCAGGTCGTGCACAGCCTGCAGCACCCGTTCGGCCGACGCGCTGTCCAACTCCGCCGTCGGTTCGTCGGCCACCACGATCGCGGGGTGGCCGATCACCGCACACGCCACTGCCACCCGCTGCTGCTCACCACCGGACAGTTGTACCGGCTTGTGGTTGGCTCGCTGTTCCAGTCCGAGCGTGCGCAGCAGCCGGTCTATCTCCGCCTCGGTCGGCCGCTGCCCCCGCAGCCGCGCGGCGAGTTTCATCTGGTCGGTGACGTCGAGATACTCGACCAGGTTGTCGATCGGGTTCTGGAACACGTAGGCGACCGACGTACGCCGTAGCATCCGCCGTCCGCGCGGGCCGAGGCCGGCGACCTCCGTCCCGGCGATCAGCACGGAGCCCTCGGTGGGCCGGTCCACGCAGGCCAGGATGCGCAGCAACGAGGACTTGCCCGATCCCGACGGTCCGACGATCGACGTCACCCGCGCGCTCGGGAAGTCCTTGTCCACGTCGGCCAGCGCCAGCACCTCCTCGTCTGCGGTCCGGTAGACCTTGCGCACCCCCCGGCACACTGCCGCAGGCATCGCGGACACGTCGGTGTCGAGGGTCGGGGCGTCGAACCACTCGTCGTCGTAACCGCTGGGCACGGCAGGTCTAGGCGCCAAGTCGGAGCACCTCGGCCATGTCGGCGCGGTTGGCCGCGCGTTGCGCGTACGCCGCGGTGAGCAGAGCCACGACCAGGGTGGCGGCCGCGGCGGCGATCACCGTGATCACCGGAGCGGTGAGCAGTGGGCCGGGCGGTCGGGTCGGATCGATGTCCAGCATCCGGTAGACGAGCAGCACCGCGGACGAGGCCAGCGCAGCACCCACGACGAACGCGAGTCCGAGCAGCAGGCCCAGCTCGATCACGAGCGAGCGCAGGTGGCTGGCCGGCTTCAGCCCCATCCGCCGGGCCAATGCGTAGGATGCGATCCGGGTTCGTTGTCGGGTCTCCAGGTACAGCAGCAGCCCGCCGATGGCCACCGCGCCGACAAAGGCGGCCAGCGCCTGCAGGTAGCCGAACGTCCAGGTCACAGACAGGAAGTTCGCCACCCGGAAGACGGTGTCGGTGCCTTGGACTCGGAGCACCCGGATGCCCTCCGGTAGCGCCTCGCGGACGGCGGCCTCGGTCGAGGTTGACCAGATCTCGGTGAACCTGCCCGCTGTGCGGTCGATCTCACCCAGTTCGTCGGCGCTGACGATGAGCAACGGATCGGTGGCACGTCGGCCGGGGAGGGTGTCCGCGCTCCCGACCACGTCCACTTCGACGTCACGCATTCCCAGCGTGACCGTGAGCGTCTCATCGGGGAGGCCCATCGCCAGCGCGTTCACGCCGGGGGACGCATCGTCCTCGGCCAGCGCAGCGAGCAGGTCGGGCAGCGACGTGTCGGCGAACCGGTCATCCCAGTAGACGAAGTCCGAGAAGGTCTCGGGGTCGATGGCGAGGACCGTGACGTCCTGCCCGTCCGTGCTTCCGTACGGATAGCGGGCGACGATCGTGCCTACAGCGTCGATGGCGGCGGATCGCGTAGGGCGGTCCACAGAGATGACGGCGATGTCGCTGCCGACTACCACTCCAGCCTTGGCCGCGAGGGTGTACTCCGTGGTGTCGGTGAGGGTCGAGGCGTAGACCAGAACGCCGATCGGCATGCTGACCGCCGCCAGCAGGCCGGCGCTGACCAACCGGGACGCCGCTACCCGGCTCACCGCGAGGTACGGCGCCGGTCGCCACCGACCGGCGCGGCGGCGCAGCAGCGGGAGCAGGGCGGCAAGCAATCGCACGACGAGAACCGCGGCCCCGGCCAGGAACAGCAGCGGGAAGGACACCAGCAGCAGGTTGACCTGCGCGACGTTGTTCTCGATGACGACGCCGTCCTCGTTGCGCAACTGCAGCCAGGAAACCAGCGCGGCGACGAGCAAGAGCACCTCCCAGGGCAGCCGGCTCGCCCAGGATCGCTTGACGCCGATCGTGCGCTCGGTAGAGCCGCGGGCGCGCAGGCCCGCCACGGTTGCCAACAGGACCAGTCCGATGAGCAGGCCGACGGCCGCCGTCAGCGCCGCCTGGATCGGCGCGCTCGGGTCGACGACGGGACTGGGACCGAGGGACTTGATCAGCCAGCGGGACAGGACCCACCCGAGCACGGTGCCGGCAATCGCCGGTATCGCCAACTCGAGCGCGGCCTTCCCGGCCAGCGCAGCCGGACCGACGCCCCGGCTGGACAGCAGCCGCACTTCGCGAACCCGTCGGTCGGCCCAGTAGCTGCCGGCCGCGGCGACGAGCAGGAGCGCCAGGATGCTGCCGCCGAGCGCGATCGGAACCACTGGACCGCGCAGGCCGTCGATAATCAGCGTGGTCCGGTCGACCAGCTCCGGCAGCAGGCCGGTCTCGCCACGCCGCCCGAACTGGTTTGCTATCTCGGCCTGCTCGAACGCCCGGTCGCGCTGTTCCACGATCTGCCGGGCCTCGGACAGGGTCAGGCCGATGGTGTCGATGGGTGCGATCCAGGACCGGTCGAAGGACTCCGACTGCAGGCCTGCATCGAACGAGCTCTGCAGGTCCTCGAGGAGGGCGCTGTCGGTGACGATCACCAGGGCAGGCGGAGGCGGGTCCAGGGATGCCTGGTTGAGGAACAGTCCGGTGTAGGAGCACCAGTACGGCCGGACTGTCTGCTCGCTGAAAAGGTCTTGATAGACGCCGACCACGGCGAAACTGGCCGGGCCAGCTGCAACGGTGTCTCCAGCTGTCACGTCAAGTCGCTGTGCCGCCCCGGCCGGGAGGAGCAGCCCCTCGCCCGGCACCTGGTCGAGGATGTTCACCTGGTCCGGCGCGCCGTCGCGGTAGAACATCCGGCTCAGCGTGGTCTGATCGTTGGCGCCGATGGCGACGGTGCCGGGAGTGAGCGCCAACCGGTACGGCTGTGACAGGCCCTGGCCGGTCATCGCGGCGGCGACTCGCTCGTCCCGGCCGGCGTCCGGCTCCTGGCCCCGGTTGAATCCGCTGGTGCCCAGCTGTTGCAGCTCCGGATAGGATGCGTCGTCGCACTCTGCGGCGAGCTGCACACGGAGGGACTCTGAGGCCGCGGAGGACAGGAACAGCGCCGCCGAGGAACTGGCGCAGGCGAGGATTGCCGCCGCGCCCAGCACAGCGAGGATGACCGCCGGTTGGCCGAAGGACAGCAGCGGCGCGCGGGTCCAGGGCGGCAGCATGAGCACTCCGCCACCCCGGCGGGGGCGGGTGGCTGCCCGAATCCGCCGCGTGGTGGGCCGCGTCGGCTCGAGCATCGTCACCCAGGCACCCTAAGGGAGCTCACCGGCGCAGGCGTCGCGTCGTATCCCGATCGTTGTGACTGCCGGCTTCCGGATGGGTTTCCCTGTCACTGGACGCAGCAGCGCGGCTGGCCGTGGTCGGACCGAACGGCGTGGGCAAGACGACGTTTGCTGAAAGTGCTCGCCGGCGAGCTGGAGCAGGCCCTGGACAGCTTTCCCGGCACCCTCCTGCTCGTCACGCACCACCGCCGGCTCGCCGCCTCGGTCTGGATGACCCGCGACATCGACGTACCGTCGCTGCGGGCATGATCCAGCGGTGGCAGACCCGCACGTCATCCAGGACCCGAGCGATCCGCGGCTGGACGACTTCCGGGACCTGACGGTCGCCGACCGCAGGCCGGATCGTCCGGGCGGGCGGGGGGCGGTGATCGCCGAGGGGGTGGTCGTCGTCCGTCGGCTGCTCGCGTCGCCGTACCTGGTCCGCGCCGTCCTCGGTGTGGCAGCACGCGTCGACGACCTCCGCGGCGACCTGTCCGCTGTGGACGTACCGGTGTACGTCGTGACGCCGCAGGTCATGTCCGACGTCGTAGGTTTCCACCTCAACCGCGGGGTACTCGCGGTGGCCGACCGGGGCAGACCTCGCGCGGCCGAGGAGCTGCTGACCGGTGATCGGTTGTTGATCCTCGAAGGCGTCAACGACCACGAGAACCTCGGCGCCCTCTTCCGCAACGCAGCAGCCCTGGGGGTCGACGCCGTGCTGCTCGTTCACCGGTGCTCGGACCCGCTGTACCGTCGCTCGGTGCGGGTGTCGATGGGCCATGTTCTCCGGCTGCCGTTCGCGACACTGCCGCGTTGGCCGGAGGACTTGAGTGCCGTTCGCGCCGCCGGGCACAGTCTTGTCGCGCTGACACCGTGTGCCGGTGCGCTGCCCCTGTCCGAATTCGATCCGTCGAGGCATCCCCGCGTCGCCCTGCTGGTCGGCGCGGAGGGGCCGGGTCTGAGCGAGGCCGCGTTGACCACGGCCGACGTACGGGTCCGGATTCCGATGGCCGGCGGCGTCGACTCGCTCAACGTCGCTACGGCGGCGGCCATCGCGTCCTACCATCTGGGCAGCGGGTGACCCGCCGGGTGGAGGTCACGGCGGAGCGGCTCGAGGGGTGGCTCGGACGCTTCGCCGGGCGACACGGCGAGTTGACATGGGACTCCCGACCGGAAGGCGTCAAGGTCCGGGCGGTGGACGGGGCGACGGCGGTGTGCACCGTTGCGTTCCCGCCGCTCGATGTCGATCCCGCGGCGCCGTACGGCGGGATGGTCGAGCACGTCCTGCGGGAGCGGCGGGTGGGCGTGCTGCTCGTCCGCAAAGGTGGCTACGCGGCGGGGGTGTTCCTCGGATCGGAGCTGGTCGCCTCGAAGGTCGGTTCCCGCCTGGTGCAGGGCAGGTCGGCGGCCGGCGGTTCCTCCCAGCAGCGCTTCGCCCGGCGCCGGGAGAACCAGGCCAAGCAGGCCTACGCATCCGCAGCGGATACTGCCACCCGCGTGCTGTTACCGGAGGTAGCGCGGCTGGATGCGGTCGTGCTCGGCGGCGACCGTCGCGCGCTGGATGCGACGTTGGGCGATGCCCGGCTGACGGTGCTGCAGCCGCTCCTGGTCGATCGGGTCCTGACTGTCGTCGAGCCCCGGCTACGGGTGCTCCAGGCCACGCCCGCACAGTTCCGGGCGGTGCACATCGAGATCACCGATCCGCCCGGGATTTCATGACCCCGCGCCCGTTGGTCGGCAGACTGACCGCATGACGGTGGAGCTGTTCGGCCAGGAGATCCAGTTGCTGTTCTTGTCGGAGGAGAACGGCATCAAGCTGCTGCTGACGGTCGGGCTCGTGCTCGTCCTAGTGGTCCTACGGTGGGTCGCCCGCGGGCTGTCGCGCCTCCTGCAGCGCGGGCTCGGAGGCGAACGGGCCCGGTTCTGGACCCGTCAGGTGCTCAACCTGGGCTTCGCTTTGCTGCTGTTGCTGGGCGTGCTGTCGGTCTGGTTCGACGATCCGGCCCGGCTGGCGACCGGGCTCGGGCTGGTCGCCGCAGGCTTGGCTTTCGCCCTGCAGAAGGTCATCACGGCTGTCGCCGGTTATGTCGTGATTCTGCGCGGGGAGACGTTCAACGTCGGCGACCGGATCACGATGAGCGGCGTGCGCGGTGACGTCATCGCGCTCGGGTTCATCAAGACGACCATCATGGAGATGGGTCAGCCACCGTCGGTGCAGGGGGCCGACCCGGCGCAGTGGGTGCAGAGCCGCCAGTACACCGGGCGGGTCGTCACCGTCACCAACGACAAGGTGTTCGACCAGGCGGTCTACAACTACACCCGCGACTTCCCGTACCTGTGGGAAGAGTTGACCCTGCCGATCGCCTACCGGGACGACCGGCACGCCGCGGAGCAGATCCTGCTTGCTGCAGCGCGCCGCCACACGGCCTCGGGCGAGCGGCCCACGGAGGCGCTCGAGACGATGAAGCGCCAGTACTTCGTGCGCGGCGCGGAGTTGGAGCCGAAAGTTTACTTGCGGCTCACCGACAACTGGCTGGAACTCACAGTTCGCTTCCTCACTGACCTGTACGGCGTACGCGATGTCAAGGACGAGATGTCCCGTGAGGTGCTCGGGAAACTCGACGACGCTGGGATCGGTCTGGCGGCGGCGACCTTCGAGGTCGTTGGCCTGCCGCCGTTACGGCTGGCCACCGACGGCGGAGCCGACGAGTGAGCGGCGGACCCGGTCGGCGTGCCCGCCGAGCTCCTCCGCGTCACAGCCCTGAGGGGAACTCAGCGCGAAGGCCTCGACCAGCCTCCGGACCTGGGTGTCCATCCGCTTGCACACCGCCGGCTGCCCGCTGGCGGCACTGACCTGCTGCACCAGCTCGAGGGTGCGGTGCAGCACGGAGGGGTGTTCGATCGCGTAGAGGCGCATGGCGTCGAGCAGGTGGTCCAGCAGATCGGTCAGCACGACCCCGGGTGCCACCACCCGCAGCTGTCCCTGCCCGTCGTAGCGGTACGGGGAGGGCGGGCGGCGACCCGCGAGCAGCACCAACCCCGCCGACAGGTCGTCCAGGGCGTTGAGGGCGGTGTACGGGTCGTTGGTGCTGGGGGACAGCGCCCGTACGGCCATCTCCTCCAGCAGCAGGACGGAGA
Organism: Geodermatophilaceae bacterium; assembly: GCA_013695685.1. GTDB lineage: Bacteria > Actinomycetota > Actinomycetes > Mycobacteriales > Geodermatophilaceae > JACCTY01. Next base: position 33,386 of record JACCZY010000138.1, read on the forward strand.
ACTCCACGTCCTCGTGCGGCGTGCGGGCCTGGCCGATCCGGACGGCCTCGCCGATCTCTTCGAGCAGGTCGTCGTCCAGCCGGCTTCCAGGCCACACGACGGCCAGCGTGGTGCCCTCGATGGTGTGGTGACCGGGTCGGACTCGCAGCGAGACAACCAGGTCGTGCTTGCCGGCCAACGTGAGCAGGTCCTCATGGTTGACGCCCTGCACGTACCCGGTCTGCTGCGACGCCACCGGCGCACCGTCGACCTCGAGTCTGCTCGGGGTGTCCTGCGCGCCTCGTGCGTCCTCGACGTCCTGGGAGTCCCGGCCGATCTGCTCCGGGTACAGCCGGTCGACCGTAGTGAGCAGATCGGTGCGGACCTGCCGGGCCAGCGTCCAGATCTGCACCGAGTCGCTGATGTGGTGGATGAAGTAGACCAGGACCCCGATGGCCAGCACTGCCAGCAGCACCGCCACGTTGACCGCCAGGTGCGGAACGAATGCGTCCTCGCCGCCCTCGTCCAAGACCCGGACCGAGCGCAGCACCAGCAGGCTGTACAGGAAGGTCGCGACGAAGATCCCGAGCACGAACTGGTTGCCGCGGTCGGCCATGAAGTTGCGGACCAGCCGAGGCCCGTACGTCGAAGACGACAGCGCCAGCACGGCGATCGTGATCGAGAACGTGGTGGAGGCGACCGTGAGCATCGACCCGGCGATGGCGCCCAGCAGGTCTCGGCTGCCAGACTCACCGACTCGGGTGATCAGGACGCCGAGCGGTCCCAGGTCGACGTCCTCAAGCCGCTGGTCGAGGAAGATCAGCGACTCGGCCAGGACAAGGGCCAGCGCGCACAGCATGGCCGGCAGAAACCAGAAGCTCTGCCGCAGGCGGGTCCAGCGACTCATTGCCGATCACTGCGCTCGTGCACGTAAACCTCCTGGCGTACCTGTCGGTCGAACCCGCACAGCCGCTAATCCTGTCGCATCTCGGGTTCGCCGGCGGGCAGCCCGCCGGACGTGCCGTCGAGATCGCCCTCTAGCGTGGCGCTCTCACGACTCGGTCGCCGTTCCCGCGCGCGCTGGCGGGCGAAGTAGTGTGCGATCGGGACGTCGGTCGAGGAGTGGGCGAGGATCGACAGCACTACCGCGAGCGCGACGAGATGGAACATCTCGTCGGCCCGGGCTGCGTTGCTGTCCAGCACGATCAGCCCGTAGACCACCGAGGCGAACCCCTTCGGTCCGAACCACGCCACCGCAGCCTGCTGCTGCCAGGGCAGTCCGCTGCCCAGGAACGACAGGGTGATCGCGACCGGCCGGGCCACGACCAGCGCCAGGAGCGCGAACACGTAGCCCAGCACCGGAATCTCGCCCAGGAACGCGGGGGAGATCAACGCCCCGAAGACGAGGATCGCCACCAGTTTAAGCAACTCGGTGATCAGCTCACCCAACTCGTGGAACGAATCGCGCAACTCGGGGGCCACCGTCGCGAGGGTGATCCCGGCGGCGAACGCGGCCAGGAACAGGTTGGCGTGAGTCAGTTCCGCTAGCGACAGCACGATCAACCCGACCGCGACCAAGGTCAGCGACTCGTACTTCGAGGTAGTCGCACTGAATCTGCTGCGCAGCAATACCACGGCGATCAGGGGTATCACTATCCCGATCACCACGCCCAGCCCGAGTTCGCCGGCGAGGGCGGCGTACTCGACGTCCGGACCGCCGACGACGGCCAGCAGCACCAGTACGACGGGAAGCGCCAAGCCGTCGTTGAGCCCGGACTCCACGTTGAGCAGATGCCGCAGCCGGCCCGGCACCTCCTCCCGGCCCACGATCGCGGCGGCGAACACCGGATCGGTGGGGGCGAGGACGGCGGCGACGAGCAGCGCCTCCGGCAACGGCAGCCCGGCCACCGCGACCGCCAACCCGGCGGTGATGAGGAACGTCAGCGGCATCCCGAGCAGCAACGCCCGACCCGGCAGCCGCCACGCGGCGGCCAAGTCGTGCAACCCCACCCGTTGCCCATCGGTGAAGAGCACCGAGAACAGCGCGAGTTCGGCGAGCACCGTGACCAGGTCACTCTCGGCCCGCAGGCTGACCACGCCGAGCATCCCGTCGCCGAGCAGGAACCCGGCCAGCAGGAAGAGCACCGCGGTTGACAGCACGCTTCGATGCGCCAGCCCGGAGATCAACACCCCGACCAGCAGGATGACCGAGAACGCGAGAAGCAGTATCACGCGGTCAGTATTACGCCCCGCGCTGGACCAGCCTGGTCTGACGCCTCGAGCGGCGAGCCGCACTGCCCCCGGTCCGCCCTTGGCGCCCCTTGGCGTACTGCAGCGGCGCGATTTCAACCGGTCAGACCAGGCTGTGCAACCAGGCCTGATGCAGGTCGGCGAAGGCGCCCGAGCCGCCGATCAGGTCGGCGGGCGCCCCGTCCTCGACTATCTGCCCGTCGGACATCACCAGGACCCGGTCGGCGATCTCCACTGTGGACAGCCGGTGGGCGATGATCAGCGCGGTGCGGTCGGTCAGGATCGTCCGCAGTGCCCGCTGGACCAGCCGCTCGCTGGGCACGTCGAGTGAGGAGGTCGCCTCGTCCAGGATCAGGACAGCCGGGTCGGCGAGGAATGCCCGCGCGAAGGAGACCAGCTGCCGCTGGCCGGCCGACAGCCGCCCCCCGCGCTTGCGGACGTCGGTGTCGAATTCCTCCGGCAGGGCGCTGATGAATCCGTGCGCCCCGATGGCTCGGGCGGCGTCCTCGATCTCCGCGCGCGTCGCATCCGGCTTGCCAAGTGCGATGTTCTCCGCCACCGTGCCGGAGAACAGGAAGCTTTCCTGCGTCACCATCACGACAGCCCGGCGCAGATCGGCGTCGGTCAGGTCACGCACGTCCACCCCGTCGACGGTGACCGAACCCTCGTGCGGGTCGTAGAAGCGGGCCAACAGCCGGGCCAGCGTCGACTTGCCGGCGCCCGTAGCGCCCACCAGGGCGACGGTCTGCCCGGCCGGGATCGTCAGGTCCAGCCGCGGCAGCACTACCGCGTCCTCGGCCCCGGAGCGGTACCCGAAGCGGACGGCATCGAAGTGCACCGTGCCCTGTGGCGAGTCCAGTCGCCGGGGTTGTGCCGGCGCCGGCACCGTCGCCGTCTCCTCCAGTACGCCGGACAGCTTCTCCAGCGCCGCCGTTGCGGACTGGAAGGAGTTGTAAAGCACCGACAGGTCCTCCATCGGTGCGAAGAAGCGGCGCAGGTAGAGCAGGAACGCCACCAGTACGCCGACCTCGATCTCGCCGATGATGGTGCGATACCCGCCGTACAGAAGGACCGCGCCGATGGTGAGATTGCCGAGCAGCATGATGCCCGGTTCGAAGACGGCGATCAGCTGCCAGGCCCGCCGGTTGGCAGCCTTGTAGTCCTCCGCCACCTCCTCGAAGATCTCCTGGTTGCGTGGCTCGCGGCGGAACGCCTGCACCGCCCGGATGCCGCCGAGTGACTCCGCGAACTGCACGATCAGCAGCGCCACGGTCTCCCTGGTACGCCGGTAGCTCAGCGTCGAGTTCTTGCCGAACCAGCGGAACATCACCAGCAGCAGTGGGAAGCTGAGCAGCACGACCAGGGCGAGCGGCGCGTCCAGCACCAGCAGGATCACGCCGATCGACACGATCGACAGCACCGCCATCACGAGTTCGTCCAAGCTCTCGTCCAGCAGCTCGCCGATGGTCTCGACGTCGCTGGTCAGCCGGGAGATGACCCTCCCGGACGTGTACTTCTCGTGGAAGGACAGCGACAGTTCCTGCAGGTGGTTGAACACCCGGCGGCGCAGCTGGAAGAGCATCGCCTGCCCTACGTAGCCGCTGCGGGTGAAGAAGAACCAGCGCAGCAGGCCCTGCGCCACGGCCGAGAGCATGAACAGGGCGAAGACGATGATCAGCGTGCTCGAGCCGTCACCGGCGAGGATCTGCGGGATGCCGTCGTCGATCCCGACCGAGATCAGGTAGGGACCGGCCATGCCGGCGGCGTTCTGCAGCAGCACTGCCCCCGCCACGGTCCAGAGAGCCTTTTTGTGCGGCCGGGCCAGTGATCCGAGCAGCCGCCGGCTCCGCTCGCGCAGGAAGACGCCGCCGGCCACGCTGATCTCGGCGGCGTCCTCGGAGGCGACGCCACGCCACTCCGACTCAGCGGCTTTCGGCTCCGGGCTCGGGTCTGGAGGCATGACAGCGGTCGTCATCGCGACGCCCCCACCTGAACCTCGGAGTCGAGGTCCTCGTCGAGATCTGCGTCGGCGGCATTGTCCGCCGCCTCCGCGTCGGGGAGTGCGTCGGCGGACAGAATCTGCCGGTACGCCGGAACCCCGTCCAGCAACTCGGTGTGCGTGCCGACCGCGATGATCCGGCCGTTCTCCAGCAGCGCTACCCGGTCGGCGAGCAGCACGGTCGAGGGCCGGTGGGCGACCACCAGCGCAGTGGTTGTTGCCAGCACCCGGCGCAGCGCCTCCTCCACCAGGCCCTCGGTGTAGACGTCCAACGCCGACAGCGGGTCGTCGAGCACCAGCACACGGGGCCGGCCGAGGACGGCGCGGGCCAGCGCGAGCCGCTGCCGTTGGCCGCCCGACAGCGACAGCCCCTGCTCACCGATCCGGGTGGCCAGTCCCCACGGCAGCTCATGGACGAAGCCGGCCTGGGAGATGTCGATGGCCTCGGCGATCTCCGCGTCGGTGGCGTCGATCCGGCCCAGCGCCAGGTTCTCCCGCACGCTCGCGGAGAACAGCGTCGGGTCCTCGAACGCGGTGGCTACCACGCGGCGCAGGCTGCTCAACGTGACGTCGCGGATGTCAGTCCCGTCGAGGGTGATGCGCCCCGCCGTGACGTCGTACAGGCGGGGGACGAGTGCGGTCAGCGCGGTCTTGCCGCTGCCGGTGGCACCGACGAGCGCGACGGTCTCACCCGGCTCGATCGTCAGGTCTACATCGCGCAGGACGTCCTCAACGCTGCCGGGGAAGCGGAAGCTCACCGCCTCGAACCGCAACCGCCCCTGCACATCACCCAGATCGACCGACCCAGGCAGATCCTGGACGGCCGGCTCGGTGTCGAAGACGTCGTAGAGCCGGTCGGCGGCTGTGGCCGACTCCTGCCCGATCGCGAGGATCCAGCCCAGGGCCTCGATCGGCCACGCCAGCATGACCACCAGCGCGACGAACGCGACCAGGCTGCCGAGGCTCAGGTCGCCCGCGGCGACAGCCAGGGCGCCGAAGAGCAGGACGATGCCGAGCAGCACCTGGGGGACGATGTCCAGGATGCTCCAGAACTTCGCCAGGATCCGCACCTTGCCCAGCGACGCCCTCCGCAGCCGTCCCGCCTCGCGGAGGAACCGGCCGCCGATCTGCCGGCGGCGGCCCAACGCCTTGATGATGCGAATGCCGACGGCGGACTCCTCCACCACCGTGGCGACGTCGCCCTCGAGGTCCTGGCACTGGCGGGAGGCCACGATGTACTCCCGCTCGAAGCGCACCGTAAGCACTATCACCGGGACGGCGCTGAGCGCGACCACCAGTCCGAGCGGCCAGTACAGCCGCAGCAGCAGCACCGTGACCACGACGAAGAGGGTGACGTTGACGATCAGGAAGATGATCCCGAAGCCCAGGAAGCGTCGGATCGTGGTCAGGTCACTCGTGGCCCGGGTCACGAGCTGACCGGTCTGGGCCCGGTCGTGGTAGGCGACGGGCAGCCGCTGCAGGTGGGCGTACAGGTCGTTGCGGATGTTCGTCTCCATGTCGAGCATGCAGAAGGACTGCACCCAGCGCCGGACGAACCCGAACGCCGCCTCGCCGATCCCCAGCGCGATCGCGAGCGCACCCAGTGCCCACAGTCCTGCCGTTTCGCCGCGGGCCACCGGCCCGTCGATGACGGCCGCCGAGACCAGCGGTACGGCGAGTTCGGCGAGTACGGTGACCAGTGCCGCCACTCCCATGACGAGCATCTGACCCACATACGGCTTCAGATAGGTACGCAGCCGCCACAGGGACCGGAATCCCTGCCCCGACTTCGGTGTGGGCTGCTCGACTGACATGGCTCAGGCAGGCTAGCCCGGCCGACCGACACGGCGACACCGAGTTTCGGCGGCGGTGAATTTCGAAGCTCGGCGAATCTGAGGCGGCTCTCGACGTCGGCGTGCCGCCGGCGCAGGACGGCTGAGCTACGTGCGCTTGCGGCGTACGCCGAAGACGATGTCCTCCCAGGACGGGATGCGGGCGCGGTGGTCGCGTTCGTCGTCGCTCACCGGCGGCGCGGGACCGGGATTGACGCTCGGTCGCTCCTCGACCGTGACCGAGCCGTTGTGCACTGCCTCGTAGCCGGCGTCGTACGCCGGGGGTACGCCGACGGCCGCGAACGTGCGCTGTGCCGACTCGGCCGGGGGGGCGACGATCACCGACTGGCCGGAGCGGGGGCCTTCGGCGAACGCCGACGTCTCGGCATCGGCCGGGGTGACGGTGCGGGCGCTCACGTCGTACCACCAGCGGGTCACGCTCTGCCGGTTGCCCACCGACCAGCTGATCAGGACCTCCCAGCTGCCATCTGGCAGCCGGCGGGCGTCCCACCCGGCCAGGCGGTGGTCGGAGTCCAGCAACGAGAGCTTCTCGACCATGAACTCACCGAGTGCACCGGCCGGCGTCCCGTCGGCGAGCCGGACGCGGGCGTGGCGGGCCTGTTGCGCCAGCCGCTCCCGCTCCTGGAGCACGGGATAGGCGTAGCGCAGGACTCTGTCCACCCGTACGCCGGCCACCGCAGCTACCTGCTCGGGGGTCTCACCGGCCCGGATCCGGGACTGGATGTCGCGGGGACGCAGTGTGCTCTCCAGCTCGATCTCGATCTGGCCGAGCCGGCTCATGTCGCCACGGGCCCCGGCGCGCAGCCGGTCGTCCACCGGGACCAGGAAGCGCTCACCGTTGTCGATGGCCTCCGGCACATCGGGGGCGAGCACCAGATGGGTACCCTCCTCATTGAGGGCGACGAAGCGCAACGGGCGCATGTCGTTTCCTCCCAGCCTGCTCGCACCCGGCCTGCTCGACTGGCGTTCGTGACCGTGGCAGCCGGACGCTGCCGGCACGCCGACCCTACGACAGCCGCTGGCCGCAGCCGGCTTCGACGCGCCCGGGTCGGGGCGGAATCACCGCGAGTCCAGGACGTACTCGATGCAGCGGATCAATGCGGTGACGTCGTCGGGTTCCACGGCCGGGAACATGCCGATCCGCAGCTGGTTGCGGCCGAGCTTGCGGTACGGCTCGGTGTCGACGATCCCGTTGCGCCGCAGCACCGCGGCCAGCGCCGCCGCGTCGACGGAGTCGTCGAAGTCGACGGTTCCCACCACCAGCGACCGGTGTGCCGGCTGGGACACGAACGGGCGCGCGTACGCCGCGGCCTCCGCCCAGCCGTAGAGCCGCGACGACGACTCGCCGGTACGCTGTACCGCCCAGTCCAGGCCGCCCTGACCGAGCAGCCAGTCGACCTGGTCGGCAAGCAGCCACAGGGTGGCTACGGCCGGGGTGTTGTACGTCTGCTCCTTGAGCGAGTTGTCCACGGCGGTCGCGAGATCGAGGAACGCCGGCATCCACCGGCCACTCGCCGCGATCTGCGCTACCCGCTCCAACGCGGCCGGGCTGAACAGTGCGATCCACAAACCGCCGTCGGCGGCGAAGCACTTCTGCGGTGCGAAGTAGTAGACGTCGCTCTGCCCGACGTCGACGGGCAGCCCCCCGGCGCCGCTCGTGGCGTCGATGAGGACCAGAGCTCCGTCGTCGGCGGCGTCGACCCGCTCGACTGGGGCCATCACACCGGTGGAGGTCTCGTTGTGCGCCCAGCAGTAGGCGTCCACGCCGGGCTCGGCCAGCGGCGTGGTCCGGGTGCCGGGATCGGCCCGGCGTACGGACGGCTCGCCGAGGAACGGCGCCCCGGCGGTGACAGCGGCGAACTTCGCGCTGAACTCACCGAAGCTCAGGTGCTGCGCGCGCTCACGCACGAGCCCGAACGCCGCGGCGTCCCAGAACGCCGTCGTACCGCCGTTTCCGAGCACTACCTGGTAGCCGTGGGGGAGTGTGAACAGCTCCGCCAGACCCTGGCGCACCCGCCCGACCAGATTCTTGACCGGCGCGTGCCGGTGCGACGTACCCATCAGCGCGGCCCCGGCAGCGGCCAGGCCGGTCAACGCCTCCGGGCGGACCTTCGACGGACCGCAGCCGAACCGTCCGTCGCGGGGCAGCAGGTCCTTGGGAATGGTGACGTCCACGACGAGCCATTCTGCCGACTCATGATCACATCGGGGAAATCAACGTCTCATCCACGGTTGAGACGGTGATTTCCCCGCACTCGCCGAGGTTTGGGCTCAGTGGTGCGGGATGTCGTCCCAACCGTCGACGTCTTCGGGCTTGCGGGGCTCTGGGCCGACGTATCGCGCCGACGGGCGCATGAGCCGTCCGTTGCGCTTCTGCTCGAGGATGTGCGCGCACCAGCCCGCCGTCCTGGCGCAGGTGAACATGGACGTGAACATGCTGGCCGGCACCTCGGCGAAGTCCAGGACGATGGCCGCCCAGAACTCCACGTTGGTCTGGATCACCCGGTCCGGCCGGCGTTCCTGCAGTTGGGCCAGCGCCGCCTGCTCCAGCGCCAAAGCGACCTCGTATCGAGGCGCCTTCAACTCCTCGGCGGTACGCCGCAGCGTGCGGGCCCGGGGATCCTCGGCGCGGTAGACGCGGTGGCCGAAGCCCATCACCCGGTCGCCCTTGTCGAGCAGGGTGCGCACGTAGCCGTCGGCGTCGCCGGTCTGCTCGATCTCCTCGAGCATGTGCAGCACGCGTGACGGGGCGCCGCCGTGCAGTGGGCCGGACATGGCGCCGATCGCCCCGGACAGCGCGGCCGCCACGTCCGCCCCGGTGGAGGCGATGACGCGGGCGGTGAAGGTCGAGGCGTTCAGGCCGTGCTCGGCGGCGGAGACGAAGTAGGCGTCCACCGCGGCGATGTGCTTGGGGTCCGGGTCACCGCGCCAGCGGGTCATGAACCGCTCGACGATGGTGTTGCACTTGTCGATCTCCTCCTGGGGCACGGCCGGTACGCCGATCCCGCGAGCGGACTGCGCGACGTAGGACAGCGCCATGACCGCGGCGCGGGCCAGGTTGTCGCGGGCCTGGTCGTCGGAGATGTCCAGCAGCGGCCGGAACCCCCAGATCGGGGTGAGCATGGCAAGGGCGGCCTGCACGTCCACGCGGACGTCGCCGGTGTGCACCGGGATCGGGAAAGGCTGTGCCGGCGGCATGCCCGGGCCGAACTTGCCGTCGACGAGCAGTGCCCAGACGTTGCCGAAGGTCACGTGGCCGACGAGATCTTCGATGTCGACACCCCGATAGCGCAGTGCACCGCCGTCCTTGTCCGGTTCGGCGATCTCGGTCTCGGAGGCGACTACCCCCTCTAATCCGGGCTTGAAGTCGTCGGGCACGCTGTGGGCTCCTAACCTCGCCTGATGTCGCCTGGGGACCGGTGGCCCCAGCACAGAGGTTATCCCGGGCGCTGCACCAGGCACTGCCCTCGTGACCGGCTGCACACCGGCGGATCGTCGACAGGAGGCGCGAGAATGCCCACCGACGGGGAACGCCGGGTTCCTGATCTGGCCGCCATGCGGAGCGACTACGTGGCAGCCGGGCTGGTCGAGGCCGACCTCGCCGCCGATTGGACCACCCAGCTGGGCCGGTGGCTGGCCGACGCCGTACGGGCGGAGCTGCCCGAACCCAACGCGATGGTGCTGGCCACCGCGTCCGCGGACGGGCGGCCGAGCGCGCGGACGGTCCTGCTCAAGGAGTACGACGCGTCCGGGCTTGTGTTCTACACGAACTACGACTCTCGCAAGGGCTCGGACCTGGCCGCGAACCCGCGGGCGAGCCTGGTGTTCCCGTGGATCGCGCTGTCCCGTCAGGTGGTCGTGACGGGGGACGTCGCCGTGGTCAGCCGGGAGCAGTCGACGCGCTACTTCGGATCCCGGCCACGCGGCTCGCAGCTGGGTGCCTTCGCCAGCCCGCAGTCTCGGGTCATCGGCGGCCGCGCCGACCTGGATGAGGCCTGGCGGCGGACCGAGCTGGCGTACCCGGAGACGGTCCCCCTGCCCGACCGGTGGGGCGGGTTTCGGGTGGTCCCGTTGACGGTGGAGTTTTGGCAAGGCCAGACCGACCGGCTGCACGATCGGCTCCGCTACCGGCGTAGTGACGGCGGCTGGCTGGTCGAACGGCTGGCACCGTGACTCGCCCGTGAGGAGGGCGCTGGGGGTGCTGCGCGGGCTGGCGGTCGACGTCAGCCCGCTACGCTCCCGGGACTTCCGCCGCCTGTGGCTCGGCCAGGTCATCACGGTCATCGGTACGACGATGACGCTGGTCGCGGTGCCGACGCAGGTCTACCAGATCACCGGCCGGTCCCTCGACGTCGGCATCACCAGCATCGTCGCCCTGGTCCCCCTCGTGGTGTTCGGGCTGCTCGGCGGCGCGATCGCCGACGCGATGGACCGGCGGGTGCTGCTGCTGATCACCGCCGGGGGTACGGCGGTCACCAGCGTGTTGCTGTGGGTGCAGGCGCTGCTGCCCGGCGGTGGGCCGCTGTGGTCGCTGTGGGTCCTCGTCGCTGTGCAGTCGGGTTTCTTCGCGGTGAACTCACCGACGCGCAGCGCCGTCATACCGAGACTGCTGCCGCTCGAGCAGGTTCCTTCGGCCAATGCTCTGAACATGACTGTCAGTTCGGCCGGGGTCATAATCGGGCCGCTGATCGCCGGCCTGCTGATCGAATCCGGCGGGCTCGAATGGACCTACCTGATCGACGCCGTCGGATTCGCGGTTGCCCTGATCCTGCTGGTGCACCTTCCATCCATGCCACCCGAGCGATCAGACCCCGACGCCGTCCGTCCCGGCCCATTCCGCAGTGTCCGGGAGGGCTTGGCGTTCCTGCGAGGCCGGCAGATCCTGCTCATGACGTTCGTGGTGGACCTGATCGCGATGATCTTCGGTGCTCCGCGGGCGCTCTTCCCCGAACTGGCGGCCACCACGTACGCCGGCGGCGCCAACGCGCTCGGCTGGCTTTTTGCCGGCGCCGCGATCGGGGCGCTGCTCGCCGGGCTGCTGTCGGGGTGGCTGGCCCGGGTGCACCGGCAGGGACTGGTCATCCTGGTGTCGATCGTGGTCTGGGGAGCCGCCATCGCCCTGTTCGGACTCACCGGGTCGCTCCCGCTGGCCGTCTTCTGGTTGGCGGTCGCGGGAGGCGCCGACATGGTCAGCGCCGTGTTTCGCAGCTCCATCCTGCAGACGGCCGCTCCCGACGAGATGCGCGGCCGGATGCAGGGCGTGTTCATCGTCGTGGTCGTCGGCGGTCCGCGGCTGGGTGACCTGCGCGCCGGCGGGATGTCGGCGGTCAGCTCGCCGGAGGTCGCCCTGGTCAGCGGCGGTGTGCTGATCGTCGCGGCCATGCTGGTGGTCGCTCTGGTGGTGCCGTCGTTCCGCCGCTACGACGCCCGCGTCCCGTCGCCGTAGCGAGGCGGCCGGCGTTGGCGGGCGAAATGCGGGGAAGTGGACGTCTCCCGCTCGATCGAGAGGTCCACTTCCCCGCATGCCGGCCGATGCGTGGTGAGGGCGTAGGCTTCCCCGCCGTGCAGCCGGTCGCGGACCGTCCGTTCATGCCTGGGTACGGCGTACCGGCCGCGGGCGGCACGCTGTTGCCGTTCTCCTACGCGGAGCAGCGGCTGGCCCAGGCGCGCAACTACTGGCTGTCCACCGTCAGCACGGGCGGCAGACCGCACCTGATGCCGGTGTGGGCGGTGTGGCTCGACGGCACCGTGCAGTTCAGCACCGGCGGCGAGTCGTTGAAGGCGAGGAATCTGCGCGCCGACCCGCGCTGCACTGTCGCCGCGCAGTGTACGAGCGACGCTGAGCTGGTAGTCGTCGAGGGGACCGCCGCCCGGATCGGGGCCGAGGCGCTGGCCGCATTCGCCGCCGCCGTCGAGGCGAAGTACGGCTACGACATGAGCGGCCTGCTCGACCAGCCGGTGTTCGC
>JACCZY010000160.1 GCA_013695685.1 Geodermatophilaceae bacterium
GACCTCGAGGCCCGGTCGAACATGATGATGGCCGCGACGTTCGCCGGCATGGGCTTCGGTAACTCCGGCGTCCACATCCCGCACGCCAACGCCTACCCGATCGCCGGCATGGTCAAGGACTACCGCCCGGCCGGCTACCCGCAGGACGAGCCGATGGTGCCGCACGGACAGTCGGTGTCCCTGACCGCCCCGGAGGCGTTCCGCTTCAGCTTCCAGAGCGCGCCGGAGCGCCACCTGCGAGCGGCCCGGTTGCTGGCACCGGACCAGGACACGCACAACGACCCGGCCGAACAGCTGCCCTCGGTGCTGATCGATCTCATGCGCGACATCGGGATCCCGAACGGCATCGGGGGAGTGGGCTACGACGAGAGCGACGTCCCGGACCTGGTGCCCGGGACGATGAAGCAGCAGCGGTTGCTGGCGACCTGCCCGCGGTCGGTGACCGAGGACGACATCGCCGACATCCTCACCAAGTCGATAGAGAACTGGTAGCCGGTGCCGATCTACGACTACCGCTGCGGTTGCGGCCGGCGCTTCGAGGTCATCCAGCCGGTGGCCGCCGCAGCCCCGCCGTGCCCGGACTGCGGCGGAGACAGCGCGAAGGTGCCGTCCGCGCCGGCGCTGGGCGGGCAGGCCTCGGCGGGGCGGTCCCGGGAGTTCATGCCGCAGACCTGGCGCGGCACCCACGACGGCAGCCGGGAGCACGTGACCGAGCTGCGACGGGAATGGGCGCAGCGGGAGCGGCTGGAGGCCAAGCACCCGGAGCTGGCCGGTGACACCCGGCCGGTGCTGGCGCACGAGGGCCGCTACCACGCCGCCCCGCTGCGCGCCGGCGACCCGGTCCTGCGCCCGGGCGGCGGACACGGGCACGCGCATGACGGTGCGGCCGGAGCGCGGGACACACCGAGCACCTAGCCTCCCTACCGATGACGGACACGCAGGCGCTGACCGCCGACCTGGCCGGCGCCGTCCGCGGCCGGGTCAGGTCCGACACCGCGACCCGCGCGGTCTACGCCGCCGACGCCTCGAACTACCGGCACGTCCCGATCGCGGTCGTGGAGCCGCTGGACGCCGACGACGTCGAGGCGGCGCTGGCGGTCTGCCGGACGTACGGCGCCCCGGTGCTCCCGCGCGGCGCGGGCACGAGCGTGGCCGGCTCCGCGGTGAACACCGCGGTTGTCCTTGACTTCACCCGGTCGATGAACCGGGTGCTGCACGTCGATCCCGAGGCCGGCACGGCCCGGGTGCAGGCCGGAGTGGTGCTCGACCGGCTGCAGGAGGCGGCGGCGCCCTACGGCCTGCGGTTCGGCCCGGACCCGGCCACCCACGACCGCTGCACGCTCGGCGGGATGATCGGCAACAACTCCTGCGGGTCGCACTCGGTGGCCTGGGGCAAGACCGACGACAGCGTGCTCGACCTCGATGTGCTGACGTACGGCGGTGCACGGTTGACCGTGGGTCCCACCACCGATGACCAGTGGCGGCAGCGAGCCGCGCAGGCCGGACCGGTCGGCGCGATCTACGCCGGGCTCGCGCGGCTGCGGGAGGAGACTGCGGCGACGCTGCGGACCGGCCTGCCGCGGCTGCCCCGACGGGTGTCCGGCTACGCGCTGGACGCGCTGCTGCCGGAGAACGACGGCCACCTCGCTCGCGCGCTGGTGGGTACCGAGGGTGGCTGCGCCACCGTGCTGGAAGCGACCGTCCGGCTCGTCCGGACGCCGCCGTACCGGGCCCTGACCGTCGTCGGGTTCCCCGACGTGTACGCCGCCGCCGAGGCCGCGCTCGGCTTTCTCGAGCTCCGGCCGTTGACCGTCGAGGGCGTGGACGGTCAGCTGATCGACGCGTTGCGGGCGGCGAGACCGGAGGAGACGGCCAGCTCGATGTTGCCGGCGGGCCGGGCCTGGCTCTACCTCTCCGGCGGCGGGCAGACCGCGGCCGAGGCGCTCGCCGCCGCCAACAGGTTCGCCAACACCGCCCGGACTCTGGGCGGCAACCCGGTGGTGCTCACCGCATCGGCCGAGCAACGGGCGTTGTGGCGGCTGCGCGAGGACGGTGCCGGCATCGCGACGCGCACCGCGGTCGGCGCCGAGGCCTACCCCGGCTGGGAGGACGCCGCCGTACCGCCGGAACGGCTGGCCGCGTACCTGCGCGACCTGCACCGGCTGCAGTCCGAACATGGGGTGCGCGGGGCGATGTACGGGCACTTCGCCGAAGGCTGCATCCACACCCGGCTGGACTTCGACCTGCTCACCCGCAACGGCGTACGGGCGTTCCGCTCGTTCATGGAGGCGGCGGCCGACCTCGCCGCCGCGCACGGCGGCTCGCTGTCCGGCGAGCATGGGGACGGGCAGGCCCGTTCGGAGCTGCTGAACCGGATGTACCCGCCCGAGGCGATCACGGCGTTCGCCCGGTTCAAGGACGTCTGGGATCCGGACGGGAGGATGAATCCCGGCGCGGTCGTCCGGCCGCGCCGGATCGACGACGACCTGCGGGTGTTTCTCGGTACGCCGACGTTGCCGTCCGGTACGGCGCTGGCCTTCGCTCACGACGGGGGTGACTTCCCGTCGGCGACGCGGCGCTGCGTCGGGGTGGCCAAGTGCGTGAGCGCCTCCGGCGGCGTGATGTGCCCGAGCTACCGGGTCACCCACGACGAGCAGCATTCGACCCGCGGCCGGGCCAGGCTGCTGTTCGAGATGGCCTCGGGCCAGCTGGTCGGCGGTGGCTGGCGCTCCACCGAGGTGCGCGAGGCGCTGGACCTGTGCCTGTCCTGCAAGGGTTGCAAGCGCGATTGCCCGGTCGGCGTCGACATGGCGACGTACAAGTCGGAGTTCCTCGCCCAGCACTACCGCCGCCGGCTGCGCCCGGCCTCGCACTACTCGATGGGCGCCCTGCCGCGGTGGCTGCGGCTGGCCGGCCGGGCCCCGCGGCTGGTCAATGCCGTGACCAGCCGGCGGCTCCCGGCGGCCGTGCTGAAGCGGGCCGGGGGCATCGCCGCGCAGCGGGACATCCCCGAACTGGCGCCGGAGAACCTGCGGCAATGGCTGCACCACCGCCCCCCACCGGCGGGCGGATCGCCTGCCGGCCGGATCCTGCTGTGGCCGGACACGTTCACCACCTACTTCGACCCGCAGGTGGGCCGGGCCGCGGTGCGGGTGCTCGAGCGGCTCGGGTACGCCGTCGAGGCGCCCACCCGGCCGGTCTGCTGCGGGCTCACCTGGCTGACGACCGGGCAGGTGGGCGCCGCCCGCAGGGTGCTGCGACGCAGCATCGCCGCCGTCCGCCCCTGGCTGGCTGCCGGCGTACCGGTCGTGGGCCTGGAGCCCAGCTGTGCGGCGATGCTGCGCTCCGAGCTGTCCCAGCTGCTGCCCGGTGACGCCGGCGCCGAGCGGCTGTCGACGTCGATTCGTACCTTCGCCGAGATCCTCGCCGCACATCCGACCGAGCTGGGCGGGATCGCCGGGCCTGGCGAGGTCCTCGTACAGCCGCACTGCCATCAGTACGCCGACCTCGGCACCGACGCCGACCGAAGCGTTCTGGAGGCCATCGGCGCCGCACCGACGATGATCGAGGGCTGCTGCGGGCTGGCCGGAAACTTCGGTTTCGAGAAGGGTCACTACGACGTCTCGATGGCCGTCGCCGAGCACACCCTGCTCCCCGCCATCCGCGCCGCGGGCCCGCAGACACCGGTGCTGGCCGACGGGTTCAGTTGCCGCACCCAGATCCGGCAGGCCGGACACGGCTCGCCCCAGCACCTCGCGGAACTGGTCGACGACCTCCTCACACCCCAGCTGCATGCACGCAACCGCAACTAGGCTTGCTACGTGAGCACAGGCGCGCCACCGCGTCGGGGCATCGGGTCGGTACTGACCGCCGGAATCGTCCCGGTCGCCGTCCTGCTCGGGCTGATGTGGATCGCTGAGGGCGTGGACACGGTGCTCGGCCAGCGGCTCGACCAGTTGGGGATCGAACCGCGAGATGTCGACGGGCTCACCGGTGTGGTCGCGGCGCCCTTCCTGCACGCCGGCTTCGGGCACCTGCTCGCCAACAGCGCGGGGCTGCTCGTCCTCGGCTTGCTCCTCGCCGTGACCACGAGGAGCTTCTGGCTCATCTGTGCGCTGATCACGGTGCTCGGCGGCCTCGCCGTGTGGGTCCTCGGTCCGGCGGGCACGCTGCACATCGGCGCCTCGGGCCTCGTCTACGGCATCGCCGCCTACCTCGTCGCGCGCGGCGTCCGCACCCGCCGGGTGCTCGATGTGGTCATCGCCGGCATCGTCGTGCTGACCTACAGCGGCTTGGCGCTCGGGGTGCTGCCCGGGCAGCCGGGCGTGTCCTGGCAGTCCCACCTGTTCGGCGCGCTCGCCGGTGTCGCGGTCGCGTGGTTCGGTGCGACACCAGCCCGGCGGCCGCGACGGCTCGACCGGTAGCTCGGTCCCCTGAGCTCAGCCCGGTCCGGGAGAGGGCCAGCGAAACACCCCTCCCGGCCGTTCACTGCGTCGCGGTGCCCTGGCAAGGACCTCGCCCACCGTGACGTAGTCGACCAGCTGGCCGAACTCACCGACGCCCTTGCCGACGCCGGTTCCACCTGGAGATCTCTCCTAGAGGTGTTGCCCGCCTACGGGGCAGCTGTAGAGCCGGCCGGTGGAAGGGACCGCTTGACGAGGGGAGGCTTCACGCGCCACAACCCACGACGCGGGCTCCCCTGCGACTCGAAGCATCCTGACCTCTGATAGGTGTTAGTTATCGTCGGTCAGTGCGGTTCGCCGCAGGTTCTGTGGGGTCGCGGCGGCTCCCGCTGATCGGTGGACTCGTCGGGCCGATCTGCCGTGCGCGGGAAGAGAACTCGATGGCGGCGTAGTCAGCGACCCTGGCGCCCCTTCGCCGAGATGATCACGAGGCGGTGCGCGGGTCGGGTCAGCCGTACCTGGTCTCCGGTGACCTCGACGAGGTTGTCGAGGTGGGTGAAGTTGGTGTTGTCGTCGAGATCGACGATCTGCTCGGGCTTGTCTGTCGCCAACCAGTGATTGAAATCTGCGAGGTCGCGGCCTGGGTTGCCGTGGAACTCCACCAAGCGCCGGAACAGCTTCGGGATGACCACCCCACCCTCCTCCAGCGCGGCCACCGTGGACCCGTCCACCCCGGTCAGGGT
>JACCZY010000174.1 GCA_013695685.1 Geodermatophilaceae bacterium
GCCTCGGCCCGCTCCCGCGCCGGGCCGGTACCGCCGGCGGCGCCGGCCGCTTCCCGCTCGGCGCGGCGCTTGGCCCGCTCCTTGCTCATCGCAATCCCCCTACCCAGTTGGTCAGCAGCTCCGCCCCGACGTCACCGGACTTCTCCGGATGGAACTGGGTGGCACTGAGCGGTCCCCGCTCGACCGCTGCCACAAACGTCTCACCGTGCCTGGCGGTGGACACCGCCGCGTCGCCTGGCAGGTCGCCGGCCACCGCGGCGTACGAGTGCACGAAATAGAAGCGCGCGTCCGGATCGATGCCGGCGAACAGCGCGCTGCCCGCGGCCGGGACCACGGTGTTCCAGCCCATGTGCGGCAGCACGTCGGCGCGCAGACGGCGAACCTCTCCGGGCAGGACGCCGAGCCCCTTGGCTGGTACGCCGTGCTCCTCGCCGCTGTCGAAGAGGATCTGCATGCCGACACAGATTCCGAGCACCGGCCGGCCAGCGCCGAGGCGGTCACCGATCATGCTCGCCGCCCCCACCTGCTCCAGCCCCTGCATGCAGGCGGCGAAGGCGCCGACGCCGGGGACCACCAGGCCGTCGCAGCGCCGCGCGGCCGCCAGGTCGGAGCTGACCTCCGCCGCCGCCCCCGCGCGCCGCAACGCCCGCTCGGCCGAGCGCAGGTTCCCGGACCCGTAGTCGAGAATGACGACGGAGGGCAGGCTCACGGGTACCTCAGGATCGCCGTCACGACGGCCGCGACGGCGCAGAGCGTCAGTGCCACGGCCAGCACGACGCTGCGATTACGCGTCGCCCACGCCCCCCCGAGCAGGAAACCGCCGAGGGCGAGAAGCAGGATCGGCACGGCCACCTACAGGAGCCCCTTCGTGCTGGGTACGCGGGCCGTCTGGCGGTCGAGCGCAACTGCCGCCCGCAGCGCACGCGCCAGCGCCTTGAACTGGGCCTCCACGATGTGGTGCGCGTCGCGACCGGAGGCGAGCACCCGCATGTGCAGGGCGATCCTGGCGTTGAACGCGAATGTCTCCATCACATGTCGGGTCAGGCTGGTCGGGTAGTCCGGGCCGATCATCGGCGTCATGCCGTCGGGCTCCACGTGGACGCAGTACGGCCGGCCGGACAGGTCCACCGCGGCCTGCACGAGCACCTCGTCCATCGGGATGAGCGCATCGCCGTAACGGTGGATGCCGGCCTTGTCCCCCAGCGCCTGCGCGAATGCCTCGCCGAGGGCGATCATGGTGTCCTCGACGGTGTGGTGCGCATCGATGTGCAGGTCGCCCTCGGTCTGCACGCTGAGACCGAAGCCGCCGTGCTTGCCCAGCTGGCCGAGCATGTGGTCGAAGAAGAACACCCCGGTGGCGACATCGACGATTGCATCCTGACCGTCGATGTCGATGAAAACGTGGACCTTGCACTCACTGGTCTGGCGCTGCACCCGGCCGGTCCTGTTGTCCATCACCCGATCGTAGGCGCGATCGCCACTGCGCCAGTAACTACGGCGGCGGTAGCGGCAGCGGCTGCCCTGTGGCACGGTCCACGGATGACCGGAGCAGAGCCGGACCGGGGGCTCGGCGGCGACAACGCCGACGTCGCCGCTCCGCTGGACAGCCTTTTCATCGACGCCGCGCTCGGCCCGCTGCGCCGGCTCGTCCCTGGCGCGGCCGGCGCCCGGATGGCGCTGCGGCTGGTCGCCAGGCCGGGAGTGGTGGCGCGTCGGGCGGCAGATACCGCCGGGGAGTTGGCCAAGGTGGCGGTCGGCCGCTCCGACCTGGCGCCCGGGAAGAAGGACCGCCGGTTCACCGATCCGGCCTGGTCGGGCAACCCGATACTGCGCCGGATGCTGCAGGCCTACCTGGCCACCGCCGCGACTACCCGCGCGCTGGTCAGCGACGCCGAGCTGGACTGGCGCGACCACGAGCGGATGACGAACACGTGCGAGAACCTGATCGAGGCGCTGTCTCCGAGCAACGCGCCGCTGGTCAACCCGGCCGCGCTCAAGGCCGCCCTCGACACCGGCGGGCGCAGCTACCTGCGTGGCGTCGTCAACTTCGCCAAGGACATGTCGTTGCCGCCGCGGGTCCCGAGCATGGTCGACCGCGATGCGTTCAACGTCGGGCTGGACCTGGCTGTCACGCCGGGCGAGGTGGTGCTGCTCACCGAGGTTTTCGAGCTGATCCAGTACGTCCCGCAGACCGACACGGTCCGGCCGATCCCGCTGCTCGTCGTACCGCCGACAATCAACAAGTACTACGTGGCGGACCTGGCACCCGGGCGCAGCATGGTGGAGCACTTCGTCCAGTCCGGTCAGCAGGTCTTCCTGATGTCCTGGCGCAACCCGGGTGCCGAGCAGGCCGGCTGGGGGTTGGACACGTACGTCCAGGCGGTCCTCGACGCGATGGACGCCGTGGAGAGCATCTGCCAGGTGGAGCAGAGCATCCTGTTCTCGCTGTGCGCCGGCGGCATCATCTCCTCGCTCCTGCTCGGCCACCTCGTCAACACCGGCCAGCAGGACCGGCTGGCCGGGTTCGCGCTGGGCGTGACGCTGCTGGACCAGTCAAGAGCCGGGCTGATGTCGGCGGTGACCAGCCCCGCACTCGTCGCGGCAGCGACAGCGAAGTCCCGGCGTACCGGCTACCTGGACGGCCGGTCCCTGGCCGAGGTGTTCGCCTGGCTGCGACCGGGCGACCTGATCTGGAACTACTGGGTCAACAACTACCTGCTCGGCAAGGCCCCGCCCGCCTTCGACGTGCTCTATTGGAACGCCGACACCACGAGGCTCACCGCCGCCCTGCACGCGGACTTCCTGAAACTCGCCATCGACAACGCGCTCGTCGAGGGGACCGCGACGGCGCTGGGCAGCCAGGTGGACCTCGCCAAGGTCACCGTCGACTCCTACGTCGTCGCCGGCATCGCCGACCACATCTGCCCCTGGGTGAGCTGCTACCGCAGTGCGCAACTGCTCGGCGGACGCACCAGGTTCGTGCTGTCGACGAGCGGGCACATCGCCGCCCTCGTGAACCCGCCGGGCAACCCCAAGAGCAACTACCGGGTGGGCGAGGACAACCCCGAGGACCCGGAGCAGTTCCTCGCCGAGGCAAGCCAGGAGCAGGGCAGCTGGTGGCAGGATTTCGTGCCCTGGCTGGCGTCGCACTCGGGGGCCGAGAAGCCGGCGCCGACCGCGTTGGGCAGTACCGACCACCCGCCGCTTGTCGCGGCGCCCGGCACCTACGTCTTCGCCACCTGACGTGACCGGGCTGGGCAAGTCCCGCGGAACCGACTACTTCCTGATCGCTGACCAGCTCACCGCCGAGGAGGTGGACTACTGGCGGCGGACCCGGATCTTCGTCGACCATGAGGTGCTGCCGGTCATCAACGACTACTGGGAACGTGCGGAGTTTCCCTGGCCGCTGATCGAGAAGCTGGCCGAACTCGGCGTCGTCGGTGACGGCATCGTCGGTTACGGCTGCCCGCCCATGAGCCCGATCGCCAACGGACTGGTCAACCTCGAGCTCAACCGGGGCGACGGCAGCCTGGGTACGTTCCTCGGCGTACAGGCCGGACTGGCGATGCGTTCCATCGCGATGCTCGGCTCCGAGGAGCAGAAGCAGCGCTGGTTACCGCCGATGGCCGCGCTGGAGGCGATCGGGGCGTTCGCCCTCACCGAACCGCTGCACGGGTCGGACTCGGTCGCACTGGAGACCTCCGCCCGACGCGACGGTGACTCGTGGGTGCTCGACGGGGACAAGAAGTGGATCGGCAACGCCACCATCGCCGACGTGATCGTCGTCTGGGCGCGCGACACCGCGGACAAGCAGGTGAAGGGCTTCCTGGTCGAGAAGGGCGCCGACGGCTACGACGCGCGGGTGATGACCGGAAAGGGCTCGCTGCGGGCGGTCTGGCAGGCCGAGATCCAGTTGCGGGGGGTCCGGGTCGCAGAGGACAGCCGGCTGCCCGACGCCCTCTCGTTCAAGGACACCGGCCGCGTGCTGGCGGCCACGAGGAACGCCGTGGCATGGGGCGCGCTCGGCCACGCCACGGCGGCCTACGACATCGCCATGACGTACGCGGAGGAACGAATGCAGTTCGGCAAGCCGCTGGTCAGCTTCCAGATCGTGCAGGACAAGCTGGTCAAGATGCTCGCCGAGGTGACTGCCATGCAGCTGTACTGCCTGCGGCTCGGCCGGCTGATGGAGGAGGGGCATCTCACCGACACGATCGCGTCACTGGCCAAGATGAACAACACCCGCAAGGCTCGGCTGGTGATCATGGAGGCGCGCGACCTGCTCGGTGGCAACGGGATCCTGCTCGACCACCACGTCATGCGGCACATGGCCGACATCGAGTCCATTCACAGCTATGAGGGCACCGAGACGATCCAGACCCTGCTGGTCGGCAGGGACATCACCGGTGTCAGTGCATTCACCTGAGGTCCGGGGCGGCAGCGTTGTCGACATCGTCGTCGACGGGCTGTCGATCCGTACGTCGGTGCGCGGCCACGGGCGACCGCTGCTGCTGATCATGGGCCTCGGCGGAAACCTCGGCATGTGGGACCAGCTCGAGCGGCACCTGGTCCCACGCGGCATCCAGACCATCGCCTTCGACGCGCCGGGCACCGGGCAGTCCAGCGCCTGGCGACGGCCCCGCCGGATGCCGGCGATCGCCCGGGTCGTCGACCGGGTCGCAGGCGCTCTGGGGTACGACCGGGTGGACGTCCTCGGCGTCTCCCTCGGCGGCGCGATCGCCCAGCAGCTCGCCCGGCAGTCACCTGAGCGGGTCCGCCGGCTGGTCCTGGCCGCCACGATGCCCGGCGTCGGCGGCGTACCCGGCTCTCCCGCCGTACTGGCGAAGATGATGACACCCCGGCGCTACCGCGACCCGGCGTACTTCCGGCAGATCGCCGGCGAGCTGTACGGCGGACGCGCCCGCTCCGATCCCGGGGGTTTGCTGCACGGGACGGGGGCGCGGTTCACCGCCCCCCCGACGCTGACCGGCTACCTGCACCAGCTCTACGCGATCCAGGGGTGGAGCAGCCTGCCGTGGCTGCACCGGCTGCCGCAGCCGACGCTGGTGATGGCCGGCGACGACGACCCGATCGTGCCGCTGCTCAACGCCCGCATCCTCACCTGGCGGATTCCCGACGCCCGGCTGTACGTCGTGCATGGCGGCGGGCACCTCTTCCTGCTGGAGGAGCCGGCCCGGTCGGCCGACGTGATCACGCCATTCCTGGCCGGTGCATAGCTGGGCCGCGGAGTGCGGGGGGCAGCGTCAGAGATCGCGAACGCACTCCCCGGCGCCCAGACGGGCCAGCCCTTCGAGGTCGCCGGACTGGTAGCCGCTCACAGCGGCCTGGGCGCGGGGGTGCATCAGCTGGGTGGGGTCATCGACATGGGCCAGCCCCACCAGATGTCCGAGCTCGTGCTCGATGATCGCCCGCGCGGCCACCAGACCAGCGGTGTCGATGATGTGTTGCAGCTTGGATGGGTCGAGGTACACCTGCCCGCTCACGTAGACCTGCTGCCCATTCGGCCTGCCCATCCGCTGACTGCCGGCCTCGCCGACGACGTCCACGCCGAAGTGCGGAACCTCAGTCGGCGTCGCCCAGGCCACCAGGACGGGTGCCCACCGGTCGCCGTACCGCTGCGGTTGGTACGGGTCGCGCTGCGCAGTGACCGGTTCGGTGGTGGCGCCGTCGGCGACGAAGTGCAGACCCGTCGCGACCGCCGCGCGGGAGAAGGCCTCCTCGATCAGCGCGGCCCCTGCGGGTGGCGCGTTGTCCGGTCGCACCACGTAGTGGATGGGCCGGCACGGCGAGTGCGTCACCGGGCCGAGGCCGTCTGGCTGCGCGGCGGCGAACCGATGCATCCCCGGGGCACCTGGGAGAGCGGGAGCAACCCCGATCCGGGCAGGGGCCTCCTCCCAGCCGGGCGGTGGACCGCTGCGGGGTGGCGCAGCCGAGAGCGGGCCGAACGACCATTGCCCGAGCAACAGACCTGCAGCCAGCAGGCAGGCGACTGCGGCAACTCCCCTTGTCCAGACGCCCCGTACCCCGCTCCGCCGGCGACCCGGCGCTGCCGGAGACCAGGCACGCCAGGGCTCGGTGGTCCGGTCACGGCCGGCGGCCTCGTCCAGCACCCATTGCGGGCGCCGCCCCGTGGGTGAGCAACGCATTCCCGCCGGGGGTTCTCAGCGCGATGTCGATGCACCCAACCCATTCGTCCTCCGTCTGCAACCTCCTTCATCGGCTGGTGCCCGGAGAAACTGATCCCCCTCGATGAACCCGCGCGGACGGCGGCCGGCGCCGAGCGCTCGGCCCTCCCACCACGAAACCGGTCACGAACGACAGGTCTTCGGCACTTGGGCTGTTGTTGGTGACCGGTTTCGTGTCAGCTCGTGGAGCACGCCCGAAGCGCCACTCGCGACGCGGGTCCGTAGGCTGCGCGAATGCTGAGCGCTGCGCTGTTTGGGGTGATCGGGTCGAGCGCCCTGGTGCTCGGGGGGATCCTCGGTTCGTACTGGCATCCACCCCGCTGGGTGACCGGTGTGTTCCTCGCCTTCGCCAGTGGGACGCTGATCAGTGCGCTGGCCTTCGAACTCTTTCCGGACGCCGTGGAACTCGCCGGCGTGCTGCCCGCCGCCGGCGGCCTCTTCGTCGGGGCGACGACGTTCGTGGTGGTCAACACGTGGTTGGACAGCAGGGTCGCCGCGGGCGGCGGAGAGCCGGAGGAGGTACCCGCACCTGCAGGGGTCGCGCAGTCGTTGGCCGGCGCGGAGGCTGACCAGAGCGAGAAGGTGGCCCAATCTGCCGATCGGAGCCGCCCGGGCGGTCCGTCCGGCTCGGTGGTCGGCTACGCCCTCCTCGCCGCCGTCACCCTCGACGGGGTGCCGGAGAACACCGCGTTGGGCGTGTCCCTTCTCGCTACCGCCGACACCGGCATCACCGCAGGCAGCCTCGCATTGCTCTTCGCCATCTTCGCGAGCAACTTCCCCGAGGCACTGGTCGGGGCCATCGCGATGCGCGACGCGGATCGGTCGCCGCGGTTCGCCATCGGGATCTGGTCCGCCGCGGCGCTGCTGCTCACGATCGCCGTCGTCGTGGGCTACGGCGCCCTGAGCGGAGTGGACGACAGCGCGCTCGGGTTCGCCCTGGCCTTCGCCGGTGGTGCAGTGCTCGCCAGCCTGGCCGACACGCTGATGCCCGAAGCCTTCGAGCGGGGCAGGCCGGCGAGCGCACTAGCCACCGCCCTCGGCTTCGTCATCTCCTTCGTACTTGCCGAGGGGCTCTGACCAGTGACTGACCAGCGACTCACCCCCCCTACGCTCCCGGCGCGGCGACCGCGGCATCTGCGTCCACGATCCCGTAGCCGAACACGGGCGTGAAGACACCACGGACGTCGGTGCCGGGCTGGCGCGAGGTGTTCAGCAACGTCCGATAGATGTTGTCCAGGGGTCGACCCTGGGCCGCGAGCAGGGCGGCGACCCCGGCGACATGCGGCGCTGCCATCGACGTTCCGGCGTACTCGTCGTAGGCATCGCTGTAACCGCAGGTCACCGAGCCACCGGTGCCGGTGGGCACGGTGGAGAGCACGTCCTCACCACAGATCGGCAGAATAGATCCGCCGGGCGCGGACACCGTCAGCAACTCCGGGTCCACTCCGCCGCTGCTGTAGCCGGCGCGGGCCTCCCGCTTGTCGGTCGCCACCACGCACATCGCCCCGAAGTCGAAGGCCGGCGTGTTGCACAACGGTACGGCGTCGTTTCCTGCCGCGGCGATGACGACGACGCCTCGGGAGTTGGCGTAGCGGATCGCATCCTGCACCTCGACGATCACGCCACCGACCACGAGAATCTGGAGGCCCTGCACGGCGCCGAGGCTGAGGTTGATCACGTCGGCGCCGTTGTCGGCCGCCCAGCGGATGCCGTTGGCGATGTCTGTGAACGAGCCGCTGCCCTCTTCGAGCACCTTGACCGGCATGATCTTCGCGTCGGGTGCGACGCCGGCGATCCCTACCCGGTTACCCGTTGCCGCCGCCGCGATCCCGGCAACGTGGGTGCCGTGCTCATCGCTGTCGTCCGGCTCGCCGTCGGGTCCCCGCCAGTCGCCGTTGCCGCAGGAGGGGTTGCAGTCGACGAAGGTTGCGCCTTTGACGAGCTTGCGCTTGAGGTCGGGGTGGCTCAGGTCGACGCCGGAGTCGACGATGGCGATGACCGCACCGCGGCCGGTCGATGTCGCCCAGGCCTGCTCGGCCCGGACCTGCTGCGGTCCCCACTGCTGGGCGTAGAGAGGGTCATTGGGCGCTGCTTGCGCAGGGGTAATCATGAGGCCGGTAGTCGCCACGGTGGCGGCTGCGACGACGAGAGTTCGGAAGAGGCGCATGGGTCGCTCCTGAGGACAGGGCGGGGATCTCCCGCACGTGACAGCTGATGGCGCATGCGACGGTGACTGACAGAGATTGTAACAGTACGATAACGAACTTTTCCTCTGCTGGGCTAGCCGGCCGTCGTGCGACCAAGAGCGGCGAGGAAAGCCGACGTTTCCGGCTCCGTCCCCGCGGTCACCCGGAGCCAGCCGGGCAGGCCGACGTCGCGGACGAGTACGCCGCGATCCAGCAGCGCCTGCCACAGCACCGTGGCGTCGGGAATCCCGCCAAAGAGCACGAAGTTCGCGTCCGAGGGCACCGAGATCAGCCCATACGACGGGAGCGCGGCAACGATCCGGTCCCGCTGCGCCATGACGGCGGCCACGGTCTCCAGCAGGGCGGGTGCGTGAGCCAGCGCGACCCGGGCGGTGACCTGCGTCAGGGTCGAGAGGTGGTACGGCAGTCGCACCAGCCGCACCGCATCGACGACGGCCGGATCTGCGGCCAGGTAGCCCAGCCGCAACCCGGCCATGCCGAACGCCTTGGACATCGTCCGCGTCACCACCAGCCGCAGACGTCCAGGCAGCAGGCCCAGCGCGCTCGGCGTACCCGGCCGAGCGAACTCGGCGTACGCCTCGTCGACGATCACCATCCCCTCCGTGGCGTCGTATGCGGCGGCGACGACGTCGCGGCCCAACGCCGTACCGGTGGGGTTGTTCGGCGAGCAGAGGAACACCACATCCGGCCGGTGCCGCCGGATCTGATCGACGACATGGGCGGCGGTGAGCGCGAAGTCCGCCTCGCGCCGGCCGTCGACGAACACCGTACCGGTGCCGGCACTGATGATCGGGTGCATCGAGTACGTGGGGGTGAACCCCAGCGCGCTGCGCCCGGGCCCGCCGAATGCCTGGAGCAGTTGCTGGATCACCTCGTTGGACCCGTTCGCCGCCCACACCTGGTCCACAGTCAGTCCGAGACCGAGGTAGCCCGCCAGATCGGCACGCAGGGAGGCGGCCTCGCGATCGGGGTACCGGTTCAGACCCGCGGCTGCGGCGCCAACCGCCGCGGCGATGTCGGCGACGAGCCCCGCCGGCAGTGGGTAGCTGTTCTCGTTCGTGTTCAGCCGGACGGCGACGTCCAGTTGGGGTGCGCCGTACGGCGTCGCTCCGCGCAGGTCCGGCCGGATCGGAAGGTCGGTCACATCCGCGCGGTGACAGCGGCACCGTGCGCCGGCAGGTCCTCGACGTCGGCGAGGGCGAGCACGTGCGGCGCGGCCCCGCGCAGTGCCGCCTCGTCGTACTCGACTACATGGATACCGCGCAGGAAGGTCTGCACGGACAGGCCGGAGGAGTGGCGGGCGCAGCCACCGGTCGGCAGCACGTGATTGGACCCCGCGCAGTAGTCCCCGAGCGAGACCGGTGAGTGCGGCCCGATGAAGATCGCTCCGGCGTTACGGACCCGGCCGGCGACTCCCCGGGCGTCGCGGGTCTGGATCTCCAGGTGCTCGGCGGCGTAGGCGTCCACTACCAGCAGGCCGTGGTCGACGTCGGCCACCAGTACGGCGCCGGACTGCTGGCCGGTCAGCGCGGTGCGGATGCGGTCGGCATGCTTGGTCAGCGCCACCTGGACCGCCAGTTCGGCCTCGACGGCGGCCAGCAGCGGCTCGCTGTCGGTGACCAGCACCGAGGCGGCGCCAGGATCGTGCTCGGCCTGGCTGATCAGGTCCGCGGCAACGTGGCGCGGGTCCGCGCTGTCGTCGGCAAGAACCGCGATCTCGGTGGTACCGGCCTCGGCGTCGATGCCGACCACGCCGCGCATCAGCCGCTTGGCCGCAGTGACGTAGACGTTGCCGGGACCGGTGACGAGATCGACCGGGTCGCACTCGCCGGCGCCGTAGGCGAACATCGCGATCGCCTGCGCGCCGCCCACCCGGTAGACCTCATCCACTCCGAGCAGGGCGCAGGCGGCGAGGATGGCCGGATGAGGATCCCCGCCGTACTCCCGTTGCGGTGGCGAGGCCACCGCCAGCGCAGCGACCCCGGCAAGCTGGGCCGGTACGACGTTCATGACGACGCTGGAGGGGTAGACGGCCAGCCCGCCCGGAACGTACAGGCCGACCCGACTGACCGGGCGCCACCACTGGCTGACGGTGCCGCCGGGAACCACCTGTGTCATCACGTCGTGCCGGCGCTGATTCTCGTGCACCCGCCGGGCGCGCGCGATGGACTCCTCCAGTGCCGCTCGGACCGCAGGACTCAGCGTTGCCAAGGCGGCCCGCATCCGCTCCCCCGGAACCCGCAGCCGGTCGATCTGGACCCGGTCTAGCCGCGCGGTGATCTCCCGGATGGCCTGCTCGCCGCGCACCCGGATGTCCTCACACAGCGGGCGGACCGTGTGCACGGCGGCATCGACGTCCGTCGCCGCCCGGGGCAGGATCGCCCGCAGGGACCGGGTGGTCAGGTCGCGGTCGCGCAGATCGATGAGCTGGAGCATGGCTGATCCTTGGACGGCGAGCTGGGGTCGTCATCAAGCGTACGCAGCCCCCACTGCCACCGATCGCCGTAGGGTCGGTCCGTGCCGGACAGGATCCCGTTGTTTCCGCTCGGGTCCACCGTGCTGTTTCCCGGCGTCCTCCTCCCGCTGCACATCTTCGAGCCGCGTTACCGCAGTCTGGTCCGTGACCTTCTGACCCTGCCTGACGGCGAGGCCCGGCGCTTCGGAGTCGTCGCCATCCGCGAAGGGTGGGAGGTCGGAGCGGGCAACGTCAAGGCGCTGCACACGGTCGGCTGTACGGCGCAGGTCCGCCGGATCAATCCGCACCCGGACGGCCGATACGACGTCATCGGGGTGGGTGCGCAGCGCTTCGAGCTGCTGGACATCGACGACTCGAGCCAGCCCTATCTCACCGGGTCTGTACGCTGGCTCGACCCCGAGGATGAGCCAGGCGCCGAGGCCGGCCTGCTCGCCGCACGAGTCGGCGCGCTCTTCGACGGGTATCTCGGCGATGTCTCCCGCCTGCACGGCGGTGAGACCGATGCCTTCGACCTGCCCGACGACCCGACGGTGCTGTCCTACCTGGTGGCCTCGGCGGCCTTGCTGAGCCTGGAGGACCGTCAAGATCTGCTGGCCGAGTCCTCGACCGTGCGACGGCTGCAGATGCAGGCCAGGTTGCTGCGCCGGGAGACCACGATCGTGCGCAGGCTCCGGGCTGTGCCCGTACCGCTGATCGAGCTGAGCGTTCCGCGCTCAGCCAACTGACCGCGGTGCGTCGTCACCGGGCTGCGCCGGTTCGCCGACAGCACGCAGGTCGTCGCGCGGTGTGAAGCACACCGCCAGCAGGTATCCGGCCACGGCCAGGAACGGGCCAGCCACGACAACGCCGTAGGCCCGGACACCGAGTGGCCCCAGGACGACCGCGCCGCTGTCCTCCAGCGCCGCGGCCGAGGGTCCCGGGCCGAGCAGCGCGCCCACCTGCCAGGTCAGCAGTCCGCACAGCAGCATGCCGACAGCGAGTCCCACCGCCATCTGTGGTCCGCGGTGCTCCTCCCGCCGCCAAGCCACGGCAGCCGCGGCGAGGGCGAGCACCCCGGTGAGGATCACAAACCACCCGTCGGCTCCGACGGCTGCCTCCGAGTCCGGCACTACCGCGAAGGCGCCCTCGGCCGCAACGTCGTAGGCCCGGCGGGGTGCCAGTACCCACCAGAGCACTCCGACCGGAAGACCGGCGAGCAGGAGCAGGAGCGCCAATCGCGCGGCTGCGGCTGCCTCCCCCACCGCCGGGCGAAGACCGTGATACCAGGGCCGGACCGGTACCGCTGCCGGCTGTGCCGGCTCGGCGATCTGCGCCTCGTCGTGGCCCGGCCCGTTCGCGTCCTTGCCGACCGCCGCCGAGGCGGCGGCTGAAGGGGACTCGTTGCCTGGCATCACTCCGCCAGTGTCCCAGCCCGTTGCCGACGATCGTGCAGTCACCCTGACCGGACCTGCCCAACGAGGGAACCGCTGCGCCCTGCGGTGCGTCACACCTGGTGAGCGCCGATGCCGATGCAAGGGGAACTCCGATGGGCCACGTCACGCGCACCGTCCTGTCAGCTGCCACCTTCGGCGTCCTTGTGCTGGCAGGCTGCGCCACCCCGGCCTCGGACGGCGGAGGCGGCGGGGGCAGCAGCGGCGGTGTAGGCGGCGGGGGCAGCGGCAGCAACGGCGGAGGCGCAACCGGGGAAGCCGGACCGGAGGACCCCGCCTCGAACGATCCAGGCGATCCGCCGGCCACCACGACTCCACCGTCGCCCGGCACCCCGTTGCCCGCGGAGCTCACCGTGGCCGTCGACGACGGCGGCGGCACCATCACGACGTACACCCTGCGCTGCGAGCCCGCAGGCGGCGACCATCCCGACCCGGCTGCGGCCTGCGACGGCCTTGCAGCGGCCGCAGCCGCAGGTGTGTTCGGCCCCCCAGACCCCGATCAGGCGTGCACCGAGATCTACGGCGGGCCTGAGACAGCCACCGTGACCGGCACGCTGGACGGAGCGCAGGTCACCAGCGCGTTCAGCCGGACCAACGGCTGCGAGATCGCCCGCTGGGACGCCCTCGCCGCCGTTCTCGCCGCCGCCGGCGGCGCCGACTGAGCCGCCTCCTGGGAGGTCGGGTTGCCTGCGCTCAGGTGACCGGGACGATGGCTGTTCGCAGCTGCGAGCCGGTGATCTCCAGTACGCCGATCGTGCCGTGCGGCTGATGGCGCCGGTCGGTCGGTGAGCCGGGGTTGAACAGCCGTACGCCGCCGTCGACCTCGGCTGCGGTGTCATCCACGGGGATGTGCGAGTGGCCGAATACCACGAGATCGGCAGCGGGGAACCGGCGGCGCATCCGCCGGTGGCGGCCGGCCGTCGGGCCGCTGTCGTGGATCATCGCCACCCGCAGACCGGCCAACTTCAACTGCAGGGTCTCCGGTGCACCCCAGGCAGCGACGTCCGACCCGTCGTTGTTGCCAAGCACCACCCGCACGGGCGCGAAGCCGGTCAGCTCGTCCAACACATCGGCTGTGCAGACATCGCCCGCGTGCAGGATCAGGTCCGCTCCGGCGAGGTGGGCGG
>JACCZY010000185.1 GCA_013695685.1 Geodermatophilaceae bacterium
TCCTCGGCACCGCGGGGCAGGTTCTGGACCTCGGCCGCACCCAACGGCTGTTCACCGCATCACTGCGCCGCGCCCTGAACCTGCGCGACCAAGGGTGCGCCTTCCCGGGCTGCGACCGACCGCCCGCCTGGTGCGACGGGCACCACATCGTGTCCTGGGCCGACGGCGGACAGACCAGCCTCGCTAACGGCGTCCTGCTCTGCGGGCACCATCACGCCGTCGTCCACCGCGACCACTGGACCATCCACGTCGCTACCGACGGCGTCCCTGAATTCACCCCACCGGCCTGGATCGACCCCATCGCCACCCCTCGCCGCAACCGCCGGCAGAAAGCACCCGACCCGTAGGCGCAGCGAGGCACCTCTCTACATAACGAGGTGTACGGTGGTGTTCGTGGCTCGGACCAACATCGACATCGACGATGACCTCCTCGCCTGGGTGATGCGACGCTATCGACTGCGGACCAAGCGAGAGGCGGTCGAATACGCACTTCGAAGGCTCTACGTCGAGCCGATGACCCGAGCCGAACAGCTGTCCATGGAAGGGACCGGCTGGGACGGCGACCTGGAAGCGATCCGAACTGGCATCGCTGCTGGTACGGCCGAGAAGTGGGCAGCGGCTGAATGACTGTCCTCCTAGACAGCTCCGCCTGGGTCGAGTTCTTGCGGGCGACGGACAGCCCGGTGCACCGAGCTGTGCGTCATGAACTGGCCGAGGGCAGCGCTGCCACCACCGATGCCGTGCTGCTGGAGCTGCTGATCGGCCCGAGCGGTGAGGACGACGCACTCAGGCTGGCTCGGATGCTGGCCGGCTGCGAGCAGCTCTCACAGGATTCGCCCGGCGACGTCGAAAGCGCGGCCGGCCTGTATCGGCAGTGCCGCCGGGCCGGGGAGACACCGCGATCGGTGCTCGACTGCGTCATCGCGGCAGTGGCGATCCGCCACGACGTCGCGCTCTTGCACCGTGATCGGGACTTCGACGTACTCGCCAGGCACACGCCGCTGCGCGTGGTCAGCGCGCCGGACGGCTTCTGAGGTAGTCCAGCTGAGCGCGAACCGACAGCTCCGCGGCCGGCCACACCGACCGGTCGACATCGGCGTACACGTCCGCCACGATCTGCCGGGGGGACGCGCGCGGTCCCAGCCGGTCCAATGCAGCCCGCACCTGATCCAGGCGCTCCGCGCGGTGGACGAGGTACTCCTCGGCAGCCGTGACGATCGAGGGCAGCTCGGGACCGTGCCCAGGCAGCACGATCGCGTCGCCGACGCCGGCGAGGCGGCGCAGCGAGGCGAGATAGTCGGCGAGCAGGCCGTCGGGATGGGCCACCACCGTCGTCCCCCGCCCGAGGATCGTGTCACCGGTCAAGACCGCCCGTGTCGATCCGTCGTCGAGCAACAGCGACACCGAGTCGCTGGTGTGACCCGGGGTGGTGAGCACGGTGATCCGCAGGCCACCGGCCTCGATCACGTAGTCGTCGACGAGGTCCCCGCCGCCGCCGTGCCGGTGCTCAGGATCGGAGGCGTACACCGGCGCACCGCTGAGCTCGTACAGCCGGCGCGCGCCTTCGCTGTGGTCGGCGTGCCGGTGGGTGAGCAGCACCCGTTCGATCCGGCCGCGGTCGGCCACCAGCTCCAGGTGCACTGCGTCGTCCGGGCCGGGATCGACGACCACCAGTCCGTCGGTGTCCCCCAACAGCCAGGTGTTCGTCCCATCCAGGGTCATCGGGCCTGGGTTGCGGGCAACGACGACGCCGGCGTACGGCGTGACCTGCCGCACCTCGTCGTACGCCGGATGGTCGGTCACCGGCCGCGCCCGAGCCTGATCGGGGGACGCATCCGGCTGCCGTCGGGCATCACCACGAACTCGCCGTCCACGTCGTACTCCAGCCTGGGCTGCACCGTATCCAGGCGGCCAGGAGGTGCCGCGGCAAGGACATCGGCGACGCGCGTGTACGCGGCGATGTCGCGCAACGTGTAGAGCGTCGGCGCCAGCATCGCCCGGGTTCCCGCTTCGTTCTGCGCCAGCGCCTGCGCGACAGTCACCCAAACCGCTTCGTCGGCCTCCCCTGAGATGTCGCGGGCACTGACGCCGGCCGGCAGGGCCGCTGCGAAGAAGCGGGTGTCGTAGCGACGCGGCTCGTCCTCAGGCGTGATCCAGTGCGCCCACGGCCGAAGCAGGTCCGCGCGCAGCCGCAACCTCCGCCTGGTCAGCAGTTCGGCCAGCGACTGCTCGCGGCGCAGCAGCGCCTGGCGCTCGGCCTCCCAGTCGGCGTCGGCCGCGACGACCACCTCCTCATCGCCGGCCGCCGCCAGCAGCACCCCGGATTCCTCGAACGTCTCCCGTACGGCGGCGCACACCAGTGCCCCTGCCAGCGACTGCGTGCAGCCGAAGGAGTCAGCCCACACCTCTGCCGGCGGGCCGATCCACCCGATGTCGGCGTCCGCGTCGCGCGGATCGACGCTGCCACCGGGGTAGGCGGTCATCCCGCCGGCGAACGGCATGCCCTTGACCCGACGCAGGAGGTACACCTCGAGGCCGGCTGCTGCATCACGCAGCAGCAGAACCGTGGCCGCGTCGCGCGGTACCGCTGGCTCGGGCATCCGCCGATGCTAACGACCGTCCCCTTCGTCCGGTTCGTCGCGTGGACCGGCCTCGAGCCAGTAGTCAACTTCCAGGACTGGCGTGCCGATGTCACCACCAGAGACGGCTGTCGGCACTGGCCCGCGAACCGTCCCTTCCGCTGGAGGCGTGAATGTCAGATTCATCGGTGGTCAATACCGACACCTTCGATGCCGCGGTCATGCTGGGCGTCCTCGCCCAGGTCAAGGGTGGTGACTTCGCCGCCCGGATGCCGCTGCATTGGACCGGTGTGGCGGGCAAGGTTGCCGACGGGTTCAACGACGTCATCATCGCCAATCAGGCACTGGGGGCGGAGCTGGCCAGGGTCAGCCGGGTAGTGGGCCTGCAGGGCGAGCTCTCCCAGCGGGTGGTACTGGGGGGATGGACGCAGAGCTGGTCCGGGAGCGTCGAATCGGTCAACAGCCTGATCGATGCCCTGGTGCGGCCCACCAGCGAGATGCAGCGGGTCATCGGTGCGGTCGCCGACGGCGACCTGAGCAAGAAGGTGTCTGCCGACGTCCGCGGCGAGATGCTGGATCTGAAGAACACCATCAACGCCATGGTCGACCAGCTCAACGGTTTCGCCGGCGAGGTGACGCGGGTAGCCCGCGAGGTCGGGACCGAGGGCAAGCTCGGTCAGGCTGCAGCGGTCACCATCGAGGTGGGCGGTGTCTGGAAGGACCTCACCGACAACGTCAACCTGATGGCCGGGAACCTGACCGGCCAGGTCCGAAACATCGCCGAGGTGACCACCGCGGTGGCCAACGGCGACCTGAGCAAGAAGATCTCGATCGACGTCAAGGGCGAGTTTCTCGAGCTGAAGAATACCGTCAATGCCATGGTCGACCAGCTCAACGCCTTCGCCGGCGAGGTGACGCGAGTCGCCCGGGAAGTCGGAGTCGAAGGCAAGCTGGGCGGCCAGGCTCAGTCGAAGGAGGTCGGCGGCGTCTGGAAGGACCTCACCGACAACGTCAACCAGCTGGCTGCCAACCTCACCAACCAGGTGCGGGCCATCGCCGAGGTGGCCACCGCGGTGACCGAGGGTGACCTCACCCGGCAGGTCCGGGTGGAGGCCAGCGGCGAGGTCGCCGTCTTGAAGGACAAGCTCAACGAGATGATCCGCAACCTGCGGGAGACGACCAGGCAGAACATCGAGCAGGACTGGCTGAAGACCAACCGGGAACGCTTCACCCGCATGCTCCAGGGCCAGCGCGATCTCGCCGCGGTGTCGAGCATGATCCTTTCTGAGCTCGCGCCGCTCGTCTCGGCCCAACACGCCGTCTTCTACTCGATGACGACCCCGTCAGACGGCGGGGAACCAATGCTGCAGCTCGAGACCGGCTACGGATACGAGGAGCGCAGGCAGCTCTCGACGTCCTTCAAGCTTGGTGAAGGCCTGGTCGGCCAGTGCGCCAAGGAGAAGAAGCGGATTCTGCTCACCGAGGTTCCTGGCGACTACGTCCGGATCAACTCGGGGCTCGGTGGATCCCCGCCGCTCAACATCATCGTCTTGCCGGTTCTCTTCGAGGGGTCTGTGCGCGCTGTGGTGGAGCTCGCCTCGTTCTCCCCGTTCAGTGCGACCCATCAGGCGTTCCTCGACCAGTTGCCGGAAAGCATCGGCCTCGTCCTCAGCACCATCGAAGCCAACACCCTCACCGCGAACCTGCTCGAGCAATCACAGTCGTTGGCTCTGGAGCTCCGCTCGCAGCAAGAAGAGCTACGTGAGTCCAATGCCGATCTCGGTCGCCAGGCCAAGCTCCTCGCCGAGCAGAACATCGAGGCGGAGCAGAAGAACCAAGAGGTCGAGCAGTCCAAGCGCCTGGTCGAGGAAAAGGCGGGCCAACTGTCCCGGTCGTCCCAATACAAGTCCGAGTTCATCGCCAACATGTCGCACGAGCTGCGCACTCCACTCAACAGCCTGTTGATCCTCGCCCAGCAACTCGAAGACAACCCCGACCAGAACCTGACTCCCATGCAGGTCGAATACGCCAGCGTCATCCGTGCGTCGGGCAACGACCTGCTGGTCCTGCTCAACAGCATTCTTGAGTTGGCCAAGGCCGAGTCCGGCACCGTCACGGTCGAGATGATCGACGTCTCCGTCAGACAGCTTCGCCGCTCGCTTCTCCGCGAGTTCGAGCACGTCGCTCAAGTACAGGGCGTCGGCTACTCGGTCGAACTTGCACCCGACAGCCCTGAGAGCATCGTCACCGACACGCAACGACTCCACCAGATCCTCAAGAACCTGGTCGCCAACGCGTTCAAGTTCACCTCCAACGGTGAGGTGCACGTCCATATCGGCCCGGCCGACGACGGCTGGAGCCGGCGGATCGAGTCACTCGCGGCGGCGCCGTCGGTCCTCGCCATCTCCGTCTCCGACACCGGCATCGGCATCGGCATCGAGCAACAGGAGCGGGTGTTCGAGCCGTTCGCCCAAGGCGACGGCACCACCGCTCGCCTCTACGGGGGCACCGGCCTGGGGTTGTCGATAAGTCGTGAACTGGTCGGCCTGCTCGGCGGTGAGATCACCTTGGCCAGCACGGAAGGTCACGGCAGTACCTTCACCGTCTACCTTCCCATGGGCCGATTCGCCACCAGGTCACCTGACTCGATCCCCACAGTCATCGCTCCGCCTCCCCAGCAGCCGCGCCTGCAACCCGGTTCTCACCGGCCGAACCGCCTGGACGACAGATCCTTCGCCGGGGCGAGAGTCCTCGTGGTCGACGACGACTTCCGCAACATCTTCGCCATGACAGCGCTGCTCGAACGAGGTCAGGCAGACGTCACAGTCGCCGAGAGCGGCGCCGACGCCATCGCCACGCTGCAGCGCACACCCGACATCGACATGGTCCTCATGGACATCATGATGCCGATCATGGATGGCTACGAAACCATTCGCGAGATCCGGGCGCTCGATCAGTTCAAGACCCTGCCTATCATCGCCGTCACCGCCAAGGTGATGTCCGGCGAGCGCCAACGCTGCCTCGATGCCGGCGCCACCGACTACGTTCCCAAACCCATCGACACCGGCGAACTTCTCGCGGTCCTGGGTCCGTGGCTGCCGGTTCCCGCGCCCCCAGCGTCATGAACGCCTCACCCGCCGCCATCCTGCTGGTAGACGACAATGCAGCAAAACGGCTGGCGCTGAAGTCCGTGCTGTTGCCGCTCGGCCACCCCATCGTCGAAGCCGACTCCGGATTGGCCGCCCTGCGCTGCGTGATGGCTCAAGACTTCGCCGTCATCCTGCTCGACGTCCGGATGCCCACCATGGACGGATTCGAGACCGCCGCGCTGATCCGGCAGCGTTGGCAGTCCGAGCTGACCCCGATCATCTTCATCACCGCCT
>JACCZY010000195.1 GCA_013695685.1 Geodermatophilaceae bacterium
GCACCGGTGCCGTGCTCGGGGGTGTGGCGGTCGGCTCAGGAGGCACCGGGCGTACGGGGGCCGTCACGGTGACCGCTACCGGCGCCGTGACCGCCATCGGAGCGGGAGCGGGCCGCTGCGCCGCCCATGCGGCGGTGGTCAGATCGCGGCAACTTCCGAAGCGCTGGTCACGGTCCTTCGCCATCGCCGTCGCCACGACGTCGTCGATGGCTCGCGGCAACGACGGCACCCACTCGCTGGGCCGGGGCGGCGCGGTGTTCAGGTGGGCGTGCATCGTCTCGAACTGCGAATTCCCCGGGAACGGCACGGTTCCGGTGAGCAACTCGTACAGGACACAGCCCAGGGCGTAGACGTCGACCCGATGGTCGAGCGGCCAGGCCTGAATTTGCTCCGGGGCGGCATAGGCCAGGGTCGCGACGAAGTTGCCCGTGCTGGTGAGCCGGTGACCGGCGTCGACCGCCTTGGCCACGCCGAAGTCGCTGAGCAGGACACGTCCGGGTTCCTCGGGATCTGAGGACTCGGCCAGCAAGATGTTCGCGGGCTTGACGTCGCGATGGAGCAGCCCCATCCGATGGGCATAGTCCAAGCCCTTGCCCACCTCGGTCACGATGCGCAGAGCCTGCTCGGCCGGCATCGGCCCGTACTGCTCCAGCGCCTCGCTGCAGTCGATGCCCTGGACGTACTGCATATCGATCCAGAGCTGATCGCGGTCGCAGCCGCGGTCGTGCACCGCCACGATGTTCCGGTGGTCGAGCCCTGCGGCGAGATCGGCTTCCTGCTCGAACCGGCGGCGGAAGTCCGGGTCGTGAGACAGCTCGGGACTGAGCAGTTTCAGGGCGTCCCAACGTGGAAGGCGGGGGTGTCGGGCGAGGTAGACCGTGCCCATCCCGCCGGTGCCCAGCACCCGGTCGAGGGTGAACCCGGCGAAGTCCGTGCCGGGAGGGTAGGCCACGTCGTCCTCCCTGCTGATCAGTCAGCGTGGCAGATCATAGGCCGGTGCCCTGATACGTGTCAGCGTCCGGGCGGATGGCATCCGGCGCGCTCGCCGGACCTAAGACAGAGCAGCGAGCGGCTCATCCTGATACGTCGCACCCGTCACGACCGCGCATCAGTGCAGAATCCGGGGTTTTCCCTGATTCCAGATCATGATCATGAGAACGACGCCTCGTCGGAGGGCTCCGGCTTGGCGACCAGGGTCAGTACGTCGTAGGTCGCCACGATTGCCTCGTCCTGGTTCGTGACCACCGCATCCCAGCGCACCTCGCCGTAATCGGCGCCGGCCCGCGGCGAGATCTGCTTCGCGGTCAGCGTGACGCTCAAGGCGTCCCCTGGCTTGGCCGGAGTGAGGAAGCGCAGACTGTCCACGCCGTAGTTGGCCAGCACCGGACCCGGGTCGGGGTCGACGAAGAGCCCGGCCGCGAGGGACACGATGTAGTACCCGTGCGCCACCCGGCCGCCGAAGAACGGGTTCGCCGCAGCTGCCTGCTCGTCCATGTGCGCGTAGAAGTTGTCCCCGGTGAACTCCGCGAAGTGCTCTATGTCGGCCAGCGTCACCTCCCGGGGACCGGCCTGGATCGTGTCGCCGATCCGCAGCTCGGCCAGGTTCTTCCGGAACGGGTGTACGCCGTCGTCGCGACGCTGCGCCCCGGTGACCCACCGGCCGCCGACCGCGGTCAGCATGTCGGGACTGCCCTGTACGGCGGTGCGCTGCATGTGGTGCAGCACCCCGCGGATCCCGCCCAGCTCCTCACCGCCGCCGGCACGGCCCGGGCCGCCGTGCACGAGGTTGGGCAGCGGTGAGCCGTGTCCTGTGGACTCCTTCGCACAATCCCGGTCGAGGACCAGGATCCGGCCGTGCCACGGCGCGACACCCAGCACGATCTCGCGGGCCACCTCGGGGTCGTGTGTGACGACCGACCCGACCAGGCTGCCCTGCCCCCGGGCGGCGAGCGCAACGGCGTCGGGGATCGAGTCGTATGGCAGCACGGTGCTCACCGGGCCGAATGCTTCGACGTCGTGCGGAGCTGCGGCGTTCGCGTCGCAGACCAGCAGCAGCGGCGGGAGAAAGGCCCCGCGCTCGGCGCTCGCCCCCTCGACGCTGAAATCGGACGGGTCGCCGACCACCAGCCGGCCGGCGCCGGTGAGCGCCTCGAGCGAGCGCAGCACCTCCTCGCGCTGCCCGAGGCTGGCCAGCGCGCCCATCGTCACGCCGTCGGTGGCCGGGTTGCCCACCACGACCTTCGCCAGCCGTTCCCGGGTCGCCTCGACCACGTCGCTCACTGCCGACGCCGGCACGAGCGCGCGGCGGATCGCCGTACATTTCTGTCCTGCCTTGACCGTCATCTCAGTCACCAGTTGCTTGACGAAGAGGTCGAACTCCGGCGTACCGGCGACGGCGTCGGGTCCGAGGATCGAGCAGTTCAGCGAGTCCGCCTCGGCGTTGAAGCGGACCGCCTCGGCCTGCACGACGGGGTGCGAGCGCAGCTTCTGCGCGGTGGAGGCGGAGCCGGTGAAGAACACCAGATCCTGGCTGCCCAGGTGATCCAGAACACCGGCCGCGCTGCCGCAGAGCAGCTGGACCGACCCCGCCGGCAGCAGGCCGCTCGCGATCATCCGGCGGAACACCAGCTCGGTGAGGTACGCCGTCTGGCTCGCCGGCTTCACGATCGTCGGCACGCCAGCGAGGAAGGCTGGCGCGAACTTCTCCAACATGCCCCACACCGGGAAGTTGAACGCGTTGATCTGCACGGCCACCCCGAGCCGGGACGTGTAGACGTGCTGGCCGAGGAACGTGCCGCCGCGGCCGGCCGGCTCTGCCGGCCCGTCCAGGACGATGGTGTCGTTCGGCAGCTCGCGGCGGCCCTTGCTGGAGTAGCTGAACAGCGTGCCGAGGCCGCCGTCGATGTCGAAGGCGTTGTCCCCCCGGGTGGCGCCGGTCCTCGTTGACAGCGCGTAGAACTCCTCCTTGTCCGCGCCGAGCTTCGTCGCCAGCTCCTTGAGGATGACCGCCCGCTGGTGGAACGTAAGGTCCCGGAGAGCCGGCCCGCCGACTGACCGTCCATAGTGGAGCATCGCCGGTA
>JACCZY010000084.1 GCA_013695685.1 Geodermatophilaceae bacterium
TATCCGGACATCGTCTCGGCCGTCCACAGTGGAGGCTTCGATCTGGCGGCCCGGCGCAGCCTGGCCGCGGAGGCGTTCGCCCATACCGCGGCGTACGACGCGGCGGTGGCGGAGTGGTTCGCCGGCGCGCCGTCACCGGTCACAGCGGAGGACCTGCCGCCGTACCTCAACGTCTCCCTAGAGCGCGCGGAGATGTTGCGGTACGGCGAGAATCCGCATCAGCGGGCGGCCCTGTACGTCCGCCAGGGCGAGCCGCCAGGCCTGGCGAACGCCGAGCAGTTGCACGGCAAGGAGATGTCGTACAACAACTATGTCGACGGGGATGCCGCGCGGCGGGCGGCATACGACCAGGACGGTCCCTGCGTTGCGATCATCAAGCACGCCAACCCCTGTGGCATCGCGATGGGCCGAGACGTCGCCGACGCGTACAGTAAAGCGCACGCCTGCGACCCCGGTTCCGCGTTCGGTGGTGTGATCGCGGCCAACGTCTCGGTCAGCCGGGCCATGGCCGAGCGGGTGGCCGAGGTCTTCACCGAGGTCATCATCGCACCGTCCTATGAGGACGGAGCCGTCGAGATCCTCGCGGCCAGGAAGAACGTCCGGGTACTGATCTGTGCGCCACCGACCGGGTCCGGTCCGGAGCTGCGCCAGGTGAGCGGCGGGATGATCGTGCAGCAGCCGGATCTTCTGGACGCCGGCGGCGACAACCCCGTCGGCTGGATACTGGCCGTCGGTGCCGCGGTGGACGCCGCGACGCTGGAGGATCTGCGGTTCGCCTGGCGGGCGGTCCGGTCGGTGCGGTCGAACGCGATCCTGCTCGCCTCGGCAGGTGCGACGGTCGGCATCGGCATGGGCCAGGTCAACCGGGTCGACGCCGCCCGGCTGGCGGTCAGCCGGGCCGGAGACCGGGCGCGTGGCTCGGTGGCCGCCGGGGATGCTTTCTTCCCATTCCCCGACGGGTTGCAGGTCCTGCTCGACGCTGGTGTCCGCGCGATCGTGCAACCCGGTGGCTCGGTCCGCGACGACGAGGTGCTCGCCGCGGCCGCGCTGGCCGGTGTCCCGGTGTATGTCACGGGCACCCGGCACTTCACGCACTGACCTGGCGGCGTTCTGCGAGACTCTGCGGCGTGACTGCGACGATCCTGGACGGGCGGGCCACTGCGGCCGCTATCAAAGAAGAATTGGCCAAGCGGGTGGCCGCGCTCGCCGAGCGGGGCATCGTGCCCGGGCTGGGCACGGTGCTCGTGGGCGACGACCCCGGCAGCCATGCGTACGTGGCGGGCAAGCACGCGGACTGCGCCAAGGTCGGGATCGCTAGCCTGCAACGGCAACTTCCGGGCGACGCGTCGCAGGCCGACGTCGAGGCAGTCGTGACCGAGCTGAACGCCGACCCGGCCTGCACCGGCTACATCGTCCAGCTGCCGCTGCCCCGCGGACTGGACTCCAATCGCGTGCTGGAACTGATGGACCCGGACAAGGATGCCGACGGGTTGCATCCTACGAACCTCGGCCGGCTCGTCCTCGGGCAGGAGGGCCCGTTGCCCTGTACGCCGCACGGCATCGTGGTGCTGCTGCAGCGGTACGGCGTCGAGTTGGCCGGCGCCGAGGTGACGGTGCTCGGCCGCGGGGTGACCGTGGGACGGCCCCTGGGTCTGCTCCTGACCCGACGGATCGAGAACGCCACAGTGACGCTGTGCCACACCGGCACGAAGGATATCGACCAGCACCTGCGCCGAGCCGACATCATCGTCGCGGCGGCGGGAGTGCCGCGACTCGTGACCGCCGATCTGGTGCGTCCCGGGGCCGCCGTTCTGGACGTCGGGATCACCCGCACCGAGCAGGGTCTCGTCGGCGACGTCGCCCCCGACGTGCGGAACGTGGCGGCGTACCTCGCCCCGATGCCCGGTGGTGTGGGCCCGATGACCAGGGCGATGCTCCTGACCAACGTCGTCGACCGCGCCGAGGCGCTATGAGGACCGCCAGGGCCGCGGCGCCGACGGTGCGGTGACTGTGCCGCGGCAGACGCCGTTCCTCCTGGTCTGGCTCGTCGTCCTCGTCGGCATGGGCCTGATCGCAACCGAGTACTGGCGGCGCGGCCTCACCATCGTGGGGGCTGCGGCCGTCCTCGCGGGCGTACTGCGCCTCGTGCTGCCGGCCCGTCGCGCGGGGTGGCTGGTCGTGCGCAGCCGGCCGATCGATGTGCTGTGCTTCGGGTTCCTCGGCGTCGCCCTCGCGGCCGCCGCCATCGCCGTACCGGCTGATTAGCCCGGCCAACCCGGCTTCGATAACCTCGCCGGTATGGGTAACCGAGGGAAAGTGACGGTCGTGGGCGCCGGCTTCTACGGGTCGACGACGGCCCAGCGGCTGGCCGAGTTCGACATCTTCGAGACCGTTGTGCTCACCGACATCCTCGAGGGCAAGCCCGAGGGGTTGGCTCTGGACATCAACCAGTCCCGCCCGATCGAGGGCTTCGAGACGAAAGTCGTGGGCGTCGGCGGCGGGTCCTACGAGGGCACCGAGGGCTCCGATGTCGTGGTGATCACCGCGGGGTTACCCCGCAAACCCGGGATGAGCCGGATGGATCTGTTGGAGACCAACGCGAAGATCGTCCGGGGAGTTGCCGAGAACATCGCCCAGACCTCGCCAGACGCGGTGCTCGTCGTCGTGTCCAATCCGCTGGATGAGATGACCGCGCTGGCGCAATTGGCATCGGGTTTCCCGAAGCAGCGGGTGCTCGGGCAGGCTGGCATGCTGGATTCCGCGCGATTCGCCAACTTTGTCGCCGAGCTGCTGAAGGTTCCGGTCGGGTCTGTCTCCTGCCTGACGCTGGGTTCGCACGGCGAGACAATGGTGCCGGTCCCGTCGAGGTGCGAGGTGGACGGCAAGCCGCTGACCGACCTGCTCTCGGCGGAGCAGATCGAGGAACTCGTCACCCGTACCCGCAACGGCGGAGCCGAGGTGGTCGCGCTGCTGAAAACCGGTTCGGCGTACTACGCCCCGTCCGCCGCGGCGGCGCGGATGGTGCAGAACATCGCCAAGGACACCGGTACGCAGCTGCCGGTGTGCGCGTGGGTCGATGGCGAGTACGGCATCTCGGCGGTGTACCTCGGGGTGGTCGCCTCGGTAGGTGCCGGCGGAGTTCAGTCCGTCGTTGAAGTGCCGCTGACCGACTCCGAACTGGCCGGCCTGCGCGAGGCCGCCGAGGCCGTGCGCGCCAAGCAAGCCGACATCGCAGACCTCTGAGTCTGGGACACTCGATACGGACTCCAGGGGGTCGCGTCGTACAAGCTCTTCCTGAAGCTGGCGCTCGGGTCGGTCAGGATCGCGAAAAGCCGCTAGATCGAAGGGAGACTCGTGGCGAAGATCAAGGTTGACAAACCCGTCGTCGAACTCGATGGCGACGAGATGACCCGGATCATCTGGTCGTTCATCAAGGACCAGCTGATCCTGCCGTACCTCGACGTCGAGCTGGACTACTACGACTTGGGCATCGAACACCGCGACGCCACCGATGACCAGGTGACGGTGGACGCGGCGCACGCCATCAAGCGGCACGGCGCAGGGGTCAAATGCGCGACGATCACGCCGGACGAGGCACGAGTCGAGGAGTTCGGCCTGAAGAAGATGTGGCGCTCGCCCAACGGGACAATCCGCAACATCCTCGGCGGGGTGATCTTCCGCGAGCCGATCGTCATGCGCAACATCCCCCGGCTCGTGCCCAGCTGGACCAAGCCGATCATCATCGGCCGGCATGCCTTCGGGGACCAGTACCGCGCCACCGACTTCGTCGTACCGGGAGAGGGGACGCTGACGATGACGTTCACGCCGGCCGACGGGTCGGAGCCGCTGGAGATGGAGGTATTCCGGTTCCCCGGCGGTGGCGTGGCGCTGGCGATGTACAACCTGGACGAGTCGATCAGGGACTTCGCCCGCGCCTCGCTGCGCTACGGGCTCAACCGCGGATATCCGGTGTACCTGTCGACCAAGAACACCATCCTCAAGGCGTACGACGGCCGGTTCAAGGACCTCTTCGCCGAGGTGTACGAGTCGGAGTTCGCTGCCGACTTCACGGCGGCGGGCCTGACGTATGAGCACCGGCTGATCGACGACATGGTCGCGGCTGCGCTCAAGTGGGAGGGCGGCTACGTGTGGGCGTGCAAGAACTACGACGGCGACGTGCAGTCCGATACCGTCGCGCAGGGCTTCGGCTCGCTCGGTCTGATGACGTCGGTGCTGCTGACCCCGGACGGGCAGACGGTGGAGGCCGAGGCGGCGCACGGGACGGTG
The DNA here is from genome assembly GCA_013695685.1 of Geodermatophilaceae bacterium. GTDB lineage: Bacteria > Actinomycetota > Actinomycetes > Mycobacteriales > Geodermatophilaceae > JACCTY01. The sequence continues at coordinate 4,288 of JACCZY010000084.1, forward strand.
ACCCGGCACTTCCGCGAGCACCAGGGGGGCAATCCCACCTCGACGAACCCGATCGCGTCGATCTTCGCGTGGACCCGCGGGCTCGCCCACCGCGGCACGCTGGACGGCACGCCGGCGGTGACAGCGTTCGCCGAGACGCTCGAGCGGGTGTGCGTCGAGACCGTCGAGGCCGGCCAGATGACCAAAGACCTCGCGCTGCTCGTCAGCAGCGATACGCCGTACCTCACCACGCAGGAGTTCCTCGCCGCCATCGACGAGAACCTGCAGATGGCCATGACTGCCTGACCGTCTGCTGCGGGGGTGGGGTCCCGCCGCCGCCGATGCCGCAACACGGGGTGCGGCACGACGGCAGTTTGATCGCCGTGCGAGGGGCGGTAGCATGGTCGAACATCAGTTCGAGTTCGGAGTGTTCGTGGACAACCCCGATGATCACAATTGCCGGTTCCTGCATGTCGACATGGACGCCTTCTTCGCCAGCGTCGAGGTGCGCCGGCGCCCCGAACTGCGCGGCAAGCCGGTGATCGTCGGAGGCGACGGGAACCGCGGCGTGGTCACGTCGGCGACGTATGAGGCTCGCGCCTGCGGAGTGCACAGCGCGATGCCGATGGGGCGGGCACGACGGCTGTGCCCGCACGCCGTCATCGTCCCTGGCGACATGCGCCTGTACGCCGAGGCGTCCGCCGGAATCATGGCACTCTTCCGGTCGATCACCCCGCTGGTCGAGCCGCTGTCGCTGGACGAGGCGTTCCTCGACGTGGCCGGTGCCCGGCGGCGGCTGGGCAACCCCCGGGAGATCGCCGTCTGGATCCGGGCCAGGATCGAGGACGAGCAGGGCATCACCTGCTCGGTCGGGGTGGCCTCCACGAAGTTCGTCGCCAAGCTCGCCTCCACCTGCTGCAAGCCCGACGGGCTGTTGGTCGTCCCGGACGACACAGTGATCCGGTTCCTGCACGCGCTGCCGGTCTCGGCGCTGTGGGGAGTCGGCGCCAAGACCGAGGAGCAACTGACGCGGCTCGGCCTGCGCTCGGTCGGGCAGGTCGCGCACACGCCGCTGCCGACGTTGCAGCGGGCGCTCGGACCGGCGTTGGGTGCGCACCTGTACGCGCTGTCCTGGGGCCGCGACGAGCGCGTCGTCGTACCGCACGAGCCGGAGAAGTCCATCGGCTCGGAGGAGACGTTCTGCTCCGACGTGGACGACCCCGCGGTGATCCACCGCGAGCTGCTGCGGCTCTCCGAGCGCACGGCTGGGAGGTTGCGATCGGCTGGGGCGCTGTCGCGGACTGTCAGCATCAAGGTCCGCTTCCACGACTTCACGACGCTGACCCGTTCCCGCACGCTGCGTAGCCCCACCGACGTCGGCCAGGAGATCTTCGAGGTGGCCGGCCAGCTCTACGACGCGCTGGGTCTGGACCGGGCGCGGATACGACTCGTCGGAGTGCGAGCGGAGGGTCTGGTGCCGGCCGCGGAGGCACCCGTCCAACTGCTGCTCGGCGCCCGTGACCGCGGGTGGCGCCACGCCGATCAGGCGGCGGATCGGGCGGCGCGACGCTTCGGCGCGGGCACCGTCCGCCCGGCTACACTGATCGATCCACTGTCCCCGTCGACGCGTTCTGCCCGCGCCGCGGGCCCTCCGGAGGGGATGCGCCCGGCCGATGACAGCCAGCTGTAGCCAAACCGGAACAACCTCGCTCACCCGTTCGCCTTTCGCCCAGCCCGAACGGCTCGTATCCTTAGCACCAGCGGGTACTCACCCGCTCCCGCTTCTCACTCGACCGGCAGCGCCGGTCGAGCTGATGCACTACCGGGAGGATCGCCGTGCCGCTCTCTGAGCACGAGCAGCGCCTGCTCGAGCAGATCGAGCGCGCGCTGATCGACGACGACCCGAAGTTCGCATCGACAGTGCGCTCGACCGACCTGCGTACGCGGGCCAAGCGCAAGCTCCGGCTGTCGATAGTGCTCGTCATCCTCGGGTTGGCGATGCTCGTCGGCGGAGCGGTCGGTCCGACCATCGCGTTGGGTGTCTTCGGCTTCCTGGTCATGTTCGCCGGCGCCGGCTATGCGGTCCTCAATTACAAGCAGCTCTCCGGCGTGGCGGACATGCGCCCGGTCGACGGGCGCCAGCCCGCCGGTCCGGAGCGCAAGCCCCGCAAGACGCCGCTGAAGAGCCGGCTGGAAGAGCGCTTCCGCCGCCGCTACGACGAATAGCGCACTCGAACCGACCTGCCGCGGCGGCCACGCAGACCGTCGAGTTGTTGACCCAGCCGGCGCAGTGACGACGCCGGCAGTACCACGGCCCGCAGCCGATCCCGTCGCCCGGCGTCGTGCCGGATCGCCCTGGTGACCGTGCGGGTGGCCGCTGCCAGGTCGCCCTGGACGCCGGCCTGCCCCCCAGGCGCATAGCGGGCTCGCTCCTCGGCCGTTGTGAGCAGTCGGATGGCCGCGGCCGCCGGCTCGTCGAAGGAGTGCTCGCGGGCCAGCCTGCGGGCCACCGCCCGGGGTGTCTCCGAGCGCACCGTCGTACCCCGGAGATCCGCGGCCATGTCGAGGATCTCGTCCCAGGCCGCGTGCGCCGCGGCGACGCCGGCACCGCCGGCCGCATGCAGCCGGCTTCGCCGAGTGGTCACCCGCAGGACGGCCGGAGTGACCACCGCACCGACGGCGAGGGCGACGAGCAGCCAGACCAGGGTGGTCACCGGGTCGAGCACCCCGGGGGACGTGCCGTCGCTCCCGCTGCTCGGGTCGATCGCGATCTCGGGCTCGAGTTGCACAGTGGGCCCGGCCTGGGTTCCGCGGGAGGCGGTGTTGCTGGCCGATGTCGTCGGGGTGTTCGGATTGCTGTCGACCCGCGGCGCCCAGGCCGGCTCGATTCCGCGGCCGCCGCCCAGCGGCGTCGGGTCGAACGGTACCCAGCCGATGCCCTCGAAGTACGCCTCCACCCACGCATGCGCGTCGTCCGTGGTCACCGTCCACAGCCCGGCGTTGCGGGTGCCGGGCGTGTAGCCGAT
>JACCZY010000240.1 GCA_013695685.1 Geodermatophilaceae bacterium
CGAAGTCCTTGAGGATGAAGATCGCGGCCGGCAGCAGACCACCGGTCAGCACCAGGATCACGCCGATCTGGCTGTCGATCAGCCCGAGTTGGAACATCATCAGGAAGATCGGCACCATCGCCGCGGTTCCAGTCACGATGGAGGACAGCAGGAGCAGCGCGTAGAGCAGCATGTCTCGTCCGGGGATCCGGACCCGGGACAGGGAGTACGCCGCCAGCGCCGCGAAAGCAACGACCAGCAGCGCCGTACCGACCGCGAGGAAGATCGAGTTGAGAAGTGAACCGAGCGCGTACGGGTTGTCCAGCAGGTCGCGGAAGTTGTTCAGCGTGAAGTCGGGCACGGAGATCGCGAGCCCCGGGGTGTCGTCGAACGGGGTGGACAACAGCCACAACATCGGGAGCGCGAAGAACGCCGTGATGAACGCGATCAGGGTGTAGAAGCCGATCCGCCCGACCACCTGGCGCGGAGTCATCAGCGGTGCCGCAGCCGGACGCGGCGGCTCAGGGGCGGCCCGATTGGCTTCTGTCGCAACCGTGGTCATCGTTGCTGCGCCCAGTTCGCTGCGCTCGACAGGCGGCTCATCGGCGCTCCCGGAGCAGGCGCAGGTAGAAAACCGCGATGATCAGGTTGATCACCAGCATGATCAGCGACACCGCGGCCCCGTAGCCCATCTGCCCACCGGTGATGGCGGTGTTGTAGATGTAGACGGGCAGGATTTCGGTGCGGCCGTTCGGGCCGCCGGCGGTGATCAGGAACGGCGTGAAGTCGTTGAAGGTCCACAGGCTGATCAGCAGGGTGTTGGTCAGCACGTGCCCGCGGATGTGTGGGAACACGACGTCACGCAGCGTCTGCCACCGCGAGGCACCGACGAGCCGCGCCGTCTCCAACTGCGACGGCGGAACCGAGGCGAGTGCGGCGGAGTACAGCAGCATGGAGAACGCCGTACCCCGCCAGATGTTGAAGATGATGATCGAGACCAGGGGGTACTCGATCAGCCAGGCGAAGCCCGAGGTCTGCAGCAGGACATTCAGGGTGCCGGCGTCCCTGTCGAGCAGCGCCAGCCAGAGGAACGCGACGATCGAGCTGGGGATGATCCAGGCCAGCAGGACGAGCGACTCGACCACCCGGCGCAGCACCGGCCGGAGCGTGGAGAGCGAGCGGGCCAGGCTGAAGCCCAGCAGGTTCTGCCCGATGACCGCGGAGAAAAGTACGAAGATCAGCGTCAGGAACAGCGAATTGTGAAACGTCGGGTCGCCCAGCGCCCTGACGTAGTTGTCGACCCCGACGACCTCCGGCTCTCGGGCCTGTACGCCGGTCAGCCGGTAGTTCGTGATCCCGATGTAGATCGTCCACAACGCCGGGAACACCAGGAAGACCGCGATGAGCGCCATCGCCGGCGCGACGAATGCGGCTGCCCGCCCCCGGCCCAGGCCGGCGACGTCGGTGGCCGGCTTCGACCGGGGCTTGGCCGCCGGAGCCGGCTGCTCCGCCGGAGGCAGCTCGGTCTTCTGTGCCACCGTCAGTCGCTGGCGATATCGTCTGCGCCGCCGAGCGCCGCCTCCACGGCCTGCTGATACTTCGCGGCAGCTTCCTCCGGGGGCATCCCGGTGACCACGTCCAGCGTCGCCTGCTGCAGCGCCACCGAGATCTGCGGATACACCGCCAGGCCCGGCCGGTACGCCGACAGCGGTACGACCTCCTCGGCGATGAAGGACAGCATCGGGTCGTCGGCGAGGATCTCTGAGTTGACGTCCTCGCGCTGGGTGAGCCGGGCACCGTCACCGATGAGCTCGATGGTCGCGTCGGCGGAGTTCATGAACGTCAGCAGCTCCCACGCCTGCTGTGGGAACTCCGTCGCCGGGTTGAGCACCCGGCCGCCGCCGCCAGACATGCTCACGAAGTCCTGTTCCTCGATGCCGCTGCCCGGCTCCATCGCCGGCAGCCTGGTGAATCCGACCACCTCGTCGCGGTTGGCCATCGGGGCGACGCCCTGGGTCGGCTCGATCACCGAGCGCCAGAAGTAGTCACCCTCCATCAGGATGCCGATCGTCCCGGCGGCGAATTCGGCGAAGGACTTGTCCCTGCCCTGCGCCTCCTGCTGCAGGGTCGGGTCACCGAGCTCCTCGCCGTAGACAGTCTGATAGAAGCCCAGGACATCGCGGATGTTCTGGGTGTTGCCCTGCCAGGTGCCCCCGTCCTCGTCGTAGATCCGCTCCCCGGTACCGACCAGCAGCGGCAACACGCCCTGCATCGTGGTCGCCTCGCCCATCGCCGTACCGGCGTTGAGCTGGATCGGGGTGACGCCGTCGATGCCCTGCAGCGCGCGGGCGGCGTCGAGGATCTCCGTCCAGCTGGTGGGTTGCCAGTCCTCGGGCAGCCCGGCCTGGGCGAAGAGCTCCTTGTTGTAGAACAGCACCCGACCGTCTGAACCCGCTGGTACGCCGTACCGCTCATCGTTGAACGACATGTTGGCCTGCACCGCGTCGGGGATCTGCTCCCAGCCGTCCCACTCCTCGACCGTGTCGCCCACGACCTCGGTCAGCGGCAGGATGTAACCGGCCTCGGCGAACTCGCCGACCCAGATGCCGTCCAGTGAGACGATGTCGGCGCCGCTGCCCGTCCGCAGGTCGAGGGCGATCTTGCTCTTGTAGTCCTCGTCGTCGACCCCGGAGGACTGGAACTCCACTGTCACGTCGACCCCCTCGGCCTCCTGCGCGGCGACGAACTCGGGGATCACGTAGTTCTCGATCCAGTCCGCTTCCTCGGCGTTCTTGCCACCGGAGACGGCGTTGGCGGCAATCGTGAGGGTGACCTCGGTGGCCTCAGCCCCCCGCTCGGTATCGGTCTGCTCCTCGCTAGTGCCCCCGAGACAGCCGGTTGCCGCAAGTGCCAGGCCAGTCGTGACGGCGATCAGTCGTACGGTGCGGCGCATGCTGCCTCCAGGGAACGTCATTTACTCGTGCAGCATGCCTGCAGAACTGCCCGACGCGTAGCAATGGCTGCCCGCGTGTCGTCCGGGCGGCATCACCGGGAGCCCGTGGGGTGTGCGCGGTGTGCCGCCGCGGTCGCCGCACGCAGCACCTCTTTGACGGGCTGCTGCAACTCGGCGGCGACCCGGCGGACGTCGTCGAACTCCACACTCACGTTCACCACCCGACCGCCGTCGCGGGCGATCTTGACACCGATCGGCTTGCCGTCCACGCGTACGACGCCCTCCTCCCGATCCAGGGCGTGCTTGGACACCTCCGTCCGGCGCAGCCCGATGGTCGAGGTACGCCGGAAGATCAGGCCCCGGATGCTGTCGGCAACATCCTCACCACACAGGACGTGAAGCGTGTGAGCCGGCCGGCCCTTCTTCATCAGGATGGGCGTCAACCACGCGTCGCCGGCGCCGGCGGCGAGCAGGCTCTCCAGTACGTCGGGCCACAGCCGGGGATCCAGGTCGTCGACGTTCGTCTCCAGGAGGACCGCCGCCCCCGGCCGGCCGGACTCGATCGGCTCCCCGAGCACGAGTCGCAGCACGTTGGGCACCTCGTCGAGATCTCGGCTGCCCGCGCCGGCTCCGACGGCCAGCACAGTCATCGGCGGCAGCGAACCCCATTCGGAGACCACGGCCGCGAGCAGTGCCGCGCCGGTCGGCGTACACATCTCGTACGGCGCCGGACCCGCCCACACCGGGGCCGACACCTCTTGGAGCAGGGCCAGCACCGCCGGGCCGGGCACCGGGACGAGTCCATGCTCACCGCGGACCATGCCGCTGCCCAGCGCCACCGTGCCGGCGGTGAGCCGCCGTACACCGAGTGCGTGCAGTCCCGCCGCTGTCCCCACGACGTCGGCGATCGCGTCCAGGCCGCCGACCTCGTGGAAGTGCACCTGCTCCGGACTCGTGCGGTGCGCCGTGGCCTCGGCGCGGGCCAGCCGGGCGAACGCGTCCAGCGCGGTACGGCGTACCGGCTCCGGAAGGTCCGCGGCTTCCAACTGACCACGGATGTTCGCCCAGGTTCGCGTCACGGTGGACCGCGGTGCGCTCACGTCGACCTTCGTCGCAGCGATGCCCTGCCGGGTGACGTGGCCGGTCGAGAGCAGCACCGGCTCGACCCCGAGGGCGTCGACCGCCTCCTGCATGGCGTCCAGCGGAGCCCCGGCGTCCACGAGAGCGCCGAGGAGCATGTCGCCGCTGGCGCCCGCGGCACAGTCCAGCCAGCCGATCACGGCTCCTCCGCTCCCCGTGGATGCGCGCGACGAGCGACCCGTGCGGCGAAGACGCCGGCGCCGAAGCCGTTGTCGATGTTGCAGACGACGACGCCGGGCGCGCAGGAGTTGAGCATGGCCAGCAGCGCGGCAACCCCGCCGAACGACGCGCCGTAGCCCACCGACGTCGGTACGGCGACGAGCGGTACGCCGGTCAACCCTCCGACCGCGCTCGGCAGCGCCCCGTCCATCCCGGCCACGACGATCAGACAGTCGGCAGAGTCCAGCGTGTCGCGCACCGCGAGCAGCCGGTGCACACCGGCCACGCCGACATCCCTGACACTGCTCACGCCGGCCCCGAAGACGCGGGCTACGAACGCGGCTTCGACGGCCACGGCGGCGTCGGACGTACCCGCGCTCACCACACAGACCCGGCCGCGGGCAGCCGGCAGCGGGCCGACTGCCACTGCCCCGGCCTCGTCGTCCACTGTGGATTCCGCGAATGCATCCGCGACGGCCGACCGCATGGCGTCGGTTGCCCTGGTGACCAACGCCGGATGGCCGGGATGCGCCGCCCGCAGTGCGGCGACCAGCGTGACCACCTGATCGGCGGTCTTCCCGGCGCCGTAGATCACCTCGGCGTTCCCGGTCCGGGCGACCCGACCGGTGTCCGCCCGGGCGAAACCGAGATCATGGAACGAGTCGGGTGGCTGGGGCACAGGGCATGGTCCCTCACCCGCTGCCGGCCGGGCAATCGGTGCCCGACGGCGCCGGGCGATCGGCACCCACCGACGCCCGCCGGCCGCCGGTCTATCCGCCGCGATGCGGTCGCCCGGCGCCTTCCCTGCTGACACTTCTTCAGTGGATGTGCCGTTGGCCAGAAGAGCGACCGGATACACCTCCAATGATGTGCCCTCGGCAGTGATAACTACGATCGCCGCCATGCCTGGAGTACCGCCGACCCGGTTCGCCTACCTCGGGCCGGAGGGAACGTTCGCGGAGATGGCGCTGCGCACACTCCCCGCGGCTGCACGGGCCACCCTGCTGGCCCAACCGTCGGTATCGGCTGCCATCGACGCCGTACGTGACGGTGAGGCGGACGCCGCCGTCGTACCCCTTGAGAACTCGGTCGAAGGATCCGTGCCGTCCACAGTGGACGAATTGGCGAGCGGCGAGCCGCTGCTCATCACCCGGGAGATCCTGCTCCCGGTCAGCTTCGCCCTGCTCGTCCGGCCGGGCACGACGGGCGAGGCGATCGAGACGGTCGCTACCCACCCACACGCCGAGGCGCAGTGCCGGCGATGGCTGCGTGAGCACCTGCCCCGTGCCGAGATCGTGCTAACGAACTCGACGGCCCAGGCCGCGGCGGGCGTGGCCCACAGGGCGTACGACGCCGCGGTGGCCGCCCCGCTTGCCAGCGAGCGCTACCGGCTGACGCCGCTGTCGACCGGGATCGCCGACGTACCGGATGCGGTGACCCGGTTCGTGCTGCTGTCACGGCCCGGTCCCCCGCCGGAGCCGACCGGACGCGACAAGACCTCCCTGGTCGCGTTCATCGCCGACGACCACACCGGCGCGCTGCTGGAGGTGCTGACGGAGTTCGCCGTTCGAGGGATCAACCTGACCCGGATCGAGTCACGCCCGACCAAGGACCGGATGGGTCGCTACTGCTTCACCCTCGACTGCGAAGGGCACCTGTTGGACGCCCGCGTCAGTCAGGCGCTGATGGCGCTGCGGCGGATCTGCGCCGACGTACGCTACCTGGGCTCCTATGCCCGCGCCGACGCCGTACCGGTGAAGTCGGTGCCCCCGACGGCTACCGACGCGGCGTTCACCGACGCCGCGGCCTGGCTATCCCGGCTGCGCGAGGGCCGCGGTCAATGACCTAGTGACCGTTCAGCTCCGCCCCACCCCGCCCCCTCGGTCATGGCCCGCCCCTGAAATCATCGCCAAAAGCCAACGTCGGCTACGCGTCGGGCTTGCAGACGGCCGGGACGCTCGGCACGCTGTTCACGCCCGATCAGCCGCTGGTCGCCACTCCCCCACCGCGCTGACAACCCCCGCTACCGCCTTCTCCCTGACCGCCGACGTGGGCAACAACTTCGCCACCTGGAACCCCACACTCACGATCACGCTGCCCGCAGCGGCCGTCGCCGGCCTCTGTACCGGCACCATCACACAGTCAGTCGCCTGACCGTCGGGCCGGTGGGCCCTCCCGCACCTTGAGACACCAGCGATCATGGAGATCCGGTCACTCAAAGATGGACGTTTCAGACATTTCGGGCCGCACATCTTCATGATCGTCGCGGGGGGGGAGCCATAAGAGCCCTAGAGGTCCATAGAGCCTTAGAGGTACAGCCCGGTGGACTCCTCGATCCGCGAGGCGGCAACGGCATGGATGTCGCGCTCCCGCAGGATCAGGAAATCCTCGCCGCTGACCTCCACCTCGTGCTGATCGTCCGGGCTGAAGAGCACCCGGTCACCGACCTTGATCACCCGTACGTGGTTACCGATGGCCATTGCCTCGCCCCAGAACAGCCGCTTGGCGACCTGGGCGGTGGCGGGGATCAATATGCCGCCGGTGGACTTGCGCTCGCCGTCCTCGCGCGGCATCCGGACCAGCACCCGGTCGTGCAGCATCTTGATCGGCAGCTTGTCACCCACCCGCCCGACGTTACTAGTGGTGCGGGGTGGAGGTACGCCGGTGCGAGCCGGTGGGGCACCGTGGGTGGTGGCGTTTTCATGATCGTGAGGCTGGATGACGCGCAAACCGTCCAATCTAGCCTCACGATCATGGTGTGGCAGCCGGTCGAGGATTTCGGCTCAGGCCCACCCCAGCTGGTGCAGCCGCTCGTCGTCGATGCCGAAGTGGTGAGCGATCTCATGCACCACCGTGACCGCGACCTCGTCCACGACCTCCTGGTCGGTGTCGCACACGTCGAGCAGCGCGCGCCGGTAAATGAAGATTCGGTCGGGCAGCTGGCCGCCGTAGTCCCACCCCCGCTCGGTGAGCGCGATCCCCTCGTACAGTCCCAGCAGGCTCGGCTCGTCGGGATTGCGGTCCTCCACCAGTACGACGACGTTGTCCATCAACCGGGTCAGTTCAGCCGGCACCTCGTCCAGCGCGTCGGACACGAGTTCCTCGAACCGGTGTCGGGTCATCTGGATCACCTGGCCATTCGACCACGTCGGCAGCAGGGGCGATGCGGCCCTTCGGATTCGGCACCGCACGCGGCCGACGCGCGGCGAGCCAGCGCAACAGCCGCACCCATGCCGAATAACGGTACGGCCGGGCGACGGAGCCGGTGGCCGCGCGTTCGGCGTTGTCGAGCAGATCCTCAAGCACCGCGTCGTGCAACCAACGCACCACGAGCGGCATCAAGATGCGCATCCGGCCACGGGGTCGGACCACCAGCACATGCCGCAGCACACAGCTCCGCTCATCGATCGACTCGACCTCGAACGCGTGGAAGCCGTCCAGCCGGGTCACCGGATGAACGTGAAACTCCACCCGCCGACCGGGTTCATACGCACTCACGACGTACCGGATCCCGTCATGACCGCCGTCGGCGCCGACTGTGAGCGGCCGGTCGAGGCGCATCGGCGGCCACGCCGGGGCCGGCCACAACACGTCAGTCCGACTGCCAAGCCGAGCCAGGAACGCACCTACTGTTGCGGCCGGTGCGGCGAGCACGCGTTCATGGACGCTTCTCATGGGTACCTCCGTACGGTGCCGTATGGTCGAGAACCCTACGCTACCGTATGGCGATGGCAACCCCCTCGCGGCGTCTCGCCCGCACGGACTGGGCGAGGGCCGCCCTGGCCGCGATTGCGGACAGCGGCCTGGCCGGGGTTGCAGTAGAGCCACTGGCTCGGCGGCTGGGCACCACGAAGGGCAGCTTCTACTGGCACTTCACGAACCGGGAGGCGCTGATCGAAGCGGCGCTCGACCTGTGGGAGCAGGAGCACACAGAGGCGGTGATCGTGCGCGTCGATCGGGAACCCGATCCGCTGCAGCGTCTCCGCCTGCTCTTGACCACGGCGATCATGCTGGCGCAGGAGGACGTCATCGACGCCGCCGTACTGGCGAGCGGCAACCATCCGCTGGTGGCACCGGTGCTGACCCGCGTGACCGAACGCAGGGTCGGCTATTTGGCCGGGCTCTTCCGCAGGCTGGGATTCTCGCCCGCCCAGGCACGGGATCGGGGGCTGCTGGCCTACACCGCCTACCTGGGCCACACGCAGCTGATCCAGGCCGGGTTGTCCATAGCGCCTGCCCACGGAGCGGGCCTGCGCCGCTACGTGGATCGGTTGCTTGGCATCACGACCGCACCGGAGTGAGCGGTCACCAGTTCGTCGGCAGCGCCCGGCCTTCGTCGTACCCCGCGCTGCTCTGCAGGCCGACCACCGCTCGCTGGTGGAACTCCTCCAGCGATGCCGCGCCGGCGTACGCGCAGGAGCTGCGCAGCCCGGCGACGATTTGGTCGAGCAGGTCCTCGACACCGGGACGCTGCGGGTCGAGGAACATCCGCGAGGAGCTGATTCCCTCCTCGAACAGGGCACTGCGGGCTCGGTCGAACCCGCTGGCCTCCCGGGTCCGGTTGCGGACCGCGCGGGCCGAGGCCATCCCGAAGCTCTCCTTGTACAGCCGCCCGGAGCCGTCGCTGCGCATGTCCCCGGCGGACTCGTACGTTCCGGCGAACCATGAGCCGATCATGACGCTCGCCGCGCCGGCCGCCAGTGCCAGGGCGATGTCGCGGGGATAGCGGATGCCGCCGTCGGCCCAGATGTGCCGGCCGGCCTCGCGGGCCGCCGCAGCACACTCGAGTACGGCGGAGAACTGCGGCCGGCCGACCCCGGTCATCATCCGCGTGGTGCACATGGCGCCGGGCCCCACACCGACCTTCACGATGTCCGCCCCGGCGTCGATCAGCTCACGGGTGCCGCCGGCTGAGACCACGTTGCCGGCCACGATCGGTGTCTGCTCGGCGACCGCCCGGACTGCCCGAAGCGCATCCAGCATCTTGTCCTGGTGCCCGTGGGCGGTGTCGACCACGAGGACGTCGACACTGTGGCCGAGCAATTCCTGCGCTTTCGCGCGGACATCGCCGTTGATGCCCACCGCCGCGCCGACCCGAAGACGGCCGGCGGCGTCCAACGCCGGCGCATAGAGCGCCGAGCGCAGCGCTGCCTTGCGGGTCATGATGCCGACCAGCCGGCCGGCGTCGACCACCGGCGCGGCATGCAGCCGTGCGTCAGCGAGCAGCTCGAACACCTTGGCCAGATCGGCACCGCCGTCGACACAGAGCGGGTCCCGGGTCATCACCTCCTGCAGCTGGGTGAACCGGTCCTGCCTGGCCATGTCGTGTTCGGTGGCGATGCCGACGACGCGCTCGCCGTCGACGACCACGACGGCGCCGTGTGCCCGCTTCGTGATCAGGGCCAGGGCCGCGCCGATCGTTGCCGTCGGAGGCAACGTGATCGCGGTGTCGTAGATCGGGTGCCGGTCCTTGACCCAGCGCACCACCTCGCCGACCACCTGCGCGGGGATGTCCTGCGGGATGATGGCGATCCCGCCGCGCCGCGCCACCGTCTCAGCCATCCGGCGGCCGGCGATCGCCGTCATGTTGGCGACGACCACCGGGATCGTCGTACCCACGTCGTCGGCGGTGCTCAGGTCGACGTCCAGCCGGGAGCCGACCGAGGACCTGACGGGAACCATGAAGACGTCGGAGTACGTCAGGTCGTACGCCGGCGCTACGTCGTTGAGGAACCTCATGCCGCCCATCCTCCCCGACTCCAGGCCGGGCGGTGGGTCGGCGCCGGTAGCCTTGGCGGAGTGATCGACCTGCGCCTCCTCCGCGAGGACACCGACCTCGTCCGAGCCAGCCAGGCCTCACGGCGTGAGGATCCATCCACTGTGGACACACTGCTGGCAGCGGCCGACCGGCGTCGGGACGCGGTAGGGCGGGCCGACACCCTCCGGGCCGAGCAGAACACAACCAGCAAGCGGGTCGGCAAGGCGGCCCCCGAGGAGCGCCCTCAGCTGATGGCCCGGGCGAAGCAACTCGCCGCGGCGGTCAAAGCCGCGACAGCCGAGGAGTCCGCCGCCGAAGCTGCATTGCGCGAGGCGCACCTCGCCGTGCCCAATGTGATCGAGGACGGCGTACCGGCCGGCGGCGAGGACGACTACGTCGTGCTCAAGGAGGTGGGGAACCGGCCGGAGTTCGACGGCTTCGCACCGAAGGACCACGTCGAACTCGGGCAGCTGCTCGGCGCGATCGACACCGAGCGCGGCGCGAAGGTCTCCGGCGCACGGTTCTACTACCTCACCGGCCAGGGCGCGCTGCTCCAGCTCGCCCTGCTGAACATGGCAGTCGTGCAGGCCGTCGAGACCGGCTTCACGCCGGTCATCACACCGAGCCTGGTCCGGCCGGAGGTGATGGGCGGCACCGGCTTCCTCGGCGCCCATGCGGCCGAGGTCTACCGGCTCGAGGCCGACGACCTCTACCTCGTGGGTACGTCGGAGGTACCGCTCGCGGGCCTGCACATGGACGAGATCCTCGACCTGTCCGGCGGGCCGCGCCGCTACGCTGGCTGGTCGTCGTGCTACCGGCGGGAGGCCGGCTCCTACGGCAAGGACACCCGCGGCATCATCCGGGTGCACCAGTTCGACAAGGTCGAGATGTTCTCCTACTGCGATCCGGCCGACGCCCGGGACGAGCACGGCCGCATGCTGGCCTGGGAGGAGCAGATGCTCGCCAAGGTCGAACTGCCCTATCGCGTCATCGACGTCGCAGCCGGTGACCTCGGCTCCAGCGCCGCGAGGAAGTACGACTGCGAGGCGTGGATCCCGACCCAGGGCCGCTATCGGGAACTGACGAGCACGTCGAACTGCACGACGTTCCAGGCCCGGCGCCTCAACATCCGCTTCCGGGACGCCGGAGGGCGGCCCCAGACAGCCGCCACCCTCAACGGCACGCTGGCGACGACCCGTTGGCTGGTCGCGATCCTGGAGAACCACCAGCAGCCCGACGGCTCCGTCATCGTCCCCACCGCCTTACGCCCGTATCTCGGCGGCCGTGAGGTCCTTGAGCCCGTGTGAGCAAGCGAACCAGGGTGAGCAGTCTCCGCGGAACGCGGCCGCCGAGTGAAGCGAGGCGTGCCGAGTGACGTTCGACCCGAAGCTGATCGCGACCGACCTCGACGGGACCTTGCTGCGCACTGACGGGACGGTGTCCGAGCGCAACCGGGCGGCGCTGGCAGCCGTGCGAGCCCGGGGCGTCCCGGTCGTCGCGGTGACCGGGCGCGGGCCGCGGCTACTCGACATGGTCCGACGGGACATGGGTAGTACGGGCCTGGCCGTCCTCGCCCAGGGCGGGTACGTCGTCGACCTGGCTACCGGTGAGGAGTTGTCGGTGTCCTCGCTGCCCGCGGCCGTGGCCGCCAAGGCAGTCCAGCTCATCGAGGACGCCGTGGGCGAGCTGATCATCGCCGTTGAGGAAGTCGGGGACCTGACCGGCCCATTGCGGGTTCAGAACGGCTTCGACTGGCCCTATCCCGATCCCGCCGTTCTGCTACACCGCGCCGAGGTACTGCGCGGCGACGCATTGAAGGTATTCGTGCGCTCCCCGGCGTACGGCCAGGACTCGCTGCTCGCTCTCGCGCTGGCCGTCCTGCCCCTCGATTTGGTCGAGGTGACCCACGCGGGCCTCGGTTTCATCGAGATCTGCCCGCCCGGTGTCACCAAGGCGACCGGCCTTGCCGTGGCCGCCGCCCGCCACGGCGTCGACGCAGCCGGCGTGCTCTGCTTCGGCGACATGCCCAACGACCTGTCGATGTTCGCCTGGGCCGGTCACGCGGTGGCGGTGGCCTCTGCGCATCCGACCGTCCTCGCCGCCGCCGACGCGCTGACCCTGTCCAACGACGAGGACGGCGTGGCGGCGTACCTCGACGCGCTGTTCGCGTCGGCACGGGAACCGTCGTGAGCACGCGGCCGCGGCTCGTCGCGACCGACCTGGACGGAACCCTGCTCGGAAGCGACGGAACGGTGTCGCCGCGTACGGCGCAGGCCGTGGCCCGGGTGGAGGCGGCCGGCGTACCCGTCGTCATCGTCACCGGCCGGCCACCGCGCTGGCTCGCTGCGGTGGCCGAGCAGCTCGACCACCGCGGTATCGCGGTGTGCGCCAACGGAGCGGTGATCTGGGATATGCGCACGGGACGAATCGTCGAGTCCGATCCGTTGGACCCGTCGGTGCTCGCTGAGGTCACGTCGCGGTTACGAGCCGAGCTCGGTGAGGCGAGCTTCGCCGTGGAGTACGGCGAGTCGTTCACCCACGAGGCCGCGTACCCGGTGCGCTGGGCACGGGCCAACCCGCAGGTGAGTGTCGGCGAACTGGCTGACCTGCTGGATCAGCCGGCGGTGAAGCTGCTGGTGCGGCATCCGTCCTACGGTCCGGATCAGTTGTTGGCGGCCGCACAGGCGCTGCTGGGCGATTCGGTGACCATGACGCACTCGTCGTACGACGGGCTGCTGGAGATCTCCGCAGCGGGCGTCACCAAGGCGACGGGGCTGGCCCGGGTCGCGGCCTCGCACGACATCGAGCCCGAGGAGGTGCTCGCCTTCGGTGACATGCCCAACGACCTGCCGATGTTCGCCTGGGCGGGTCGCTCGGTCGCGGTGGCCAACGCGCACCAGGCGGTGCTCGACGTCGCCGACGACGTGACCGGATCAAACGCCGAGGACGGCGTCGCGGCGTACCTGGAACCGCTGTTTCCCTGACCCTGCCGACGCTAGAGGTACTGCCCGGTGCCGCCGATCGGGGATGGCTGACCCTGCTGCTGACCTGGTCCACCCGCTCCCGGCGGCAAGGCGCGGCGGCGCATCTCCTCCAGCTGCATCCGGGCGGACATCTGCTGGGCGAAGAGCGCGGTCTGGATTCCGTGAAAGAGCCCCTCGAGCCAGCCGACGAGTTGCGCCTGGGCGATCCGCAGCTCGGCGTCGCTCGGGATCGTGGCGTCACCGAAGGGCAGCGACAGCCGCCGTAGCTCGTCGCGGAGCTCCGGCGCCAGGCTCTCCTCGATCTCGTGGATGGACGACTCGTGGATCTCGCGCAGCCGGTTCCGGCTGGCCTCATCCAGTGGTGCCGAGCGGACCTCCTCCAGCAGCTGCTTGATCATGGTGCCGATCCGCATCACCTTGGCCGGCTGCTCGACCATGTCCGCGACGTTCGGGCCGGCGTTCTCGCCGTCCTTGTCCACGGTCAGCTGGCCTACCGGCCGGCCGTCCTCGCCGACTATCACCACCTGACGCGAATGGGATTCAGATTTCGGCTGCTCGGCGGTGGGTGGAGGTTGATCGGTCACCGACCCATCCTCTCTTACTTGCGCTGCGGAGGCAGCCCAAGCCCCCGGCAGGGGGCCAGCTAGCAGAACCCGAGATGCTGGCTAGGGTTCGTCGCGTGGCTCTTGATATCGCGCGGGTCCGAGGGCTGTTCCCGAGCCTGTCCGACGGCTTCGTCCACCTCGACGGCCCCGCCGGCAGTCTCGTCCCCGAAAGCGTCGCGCTCGCCGTGGGCGCAACCATGCAGCTTCCCATCGGCAACACCGGCGGCGCGTTCCCGTCCTCGGTGCGTGCCGGTGAGCTTCGCGACGCAGCGCGCGGTGCCATGGCCGACCTCATCGGCGGCACCCCTGGCGGCGTCGTACTGGGCCCGAGCATGACGACCCTGACCTACGTGCTGTCGAGGGCGCTGGCCAAGACATGGCGGGCGGGCGACGAGGTGATCGTGAGCCGGCTCGACCACGACGCCAACGTCCGCCCGTGGCTGCAGGCCGCCGCCGCGGTCGGCGCTCGGGTGCGGTGGGCCGAGATCGACATCGACACCTGCGAGCTGGGGGCGGAGCAGTACGACGAACTCCTCAACGAACGGACCCGGCTGGTCGCCGTCACCGCAGCGAGCAACGCGGTGGGCACCCGCCCCGACGTACGCGCCATCGCCGACCGGGCGCACGCGGTCGGTGCCCTGGTGTACGTCGACGCGGTGCACGCCGCCCCGCACATCCCGCTGGACATGGCAGCACTCGGCGCGGACTTCATCGCGGTGAGCGCCTACAAGTGGTGCGGCCCGCACGTCGCCGCGGTCGTGGCTGCCCCCGCCGTACTGGAGGGGCTGCACCCGGACAAGCTGATCCCCTCACCGGACACCGTGCCCGACCGGTTCGAGACCGGTACGCCGCCGTTCGAGCTCTTCGCCGGCGTGGTGGCCGCCGTCGAGCATGTAGCTTCCCTCGACAGCGATCCGGTGGCCGGTCGACGGGAGCGCGTGCTCGCGTCGATGACCGCGGTCGAGGCGTACGAGGGGCAGCTGATGACCCGGCTCGACCAAGGCCTGCGGGCGATGCAGCACGTGACACTGCTCGGGGCGCCGGCCCGCCGTACCCCGACGGTGTCCCTCACCGTCGAGGGGATGTCGCCGCGGCAGGTGACCGAGGAACTGGCCCGGCGCGGCATCTGCGCGTGGGACGGCGACTACTACGCGCGCGAGCTGATAGACGCCCTCGGCGTCAGCGAGAGCGGCGGCGCGGTCCGGCTCGGGCTGGCGCACTACACCGCCGCCGACGAGATCGAGCACACGCTCGGCGTCTTCGAGCGAATTCGTTCGTGATCATGGGGTTCGGCCGGTCAGGACCGGCGAAACTCCATGATCACGCGTCTGGGTCAGGTGGCGAGCAGAATCTTGCCGACGTGCCCGCTGGCCTCGAGCAGCCGGTGCGCCGCTGCGGCCTCGGACATCGGCAGCACCCGGTCCACGACCGGCCGGACCTCCCCCGCCGCGATCGTCGGCCAGACGTTCTCGCGAACCGCGGCGACGATCTCGGCCTTGCCGCCCGGACCGTCGACGGGCCGTGAGCGCAGCGCCGTCGCACTCACCGACGCCCGCTTGCGCAGCAGCGTCCCGAGGTTCAGCTCGGCCCGCACACCACCCTGCATCCCGATCACCACGAGCCGCCCGCCGGTGGCCAGTACGTCGACGTTCCGCTCCAGGTACGCCGCACCCATGTTGTCCAAGACGACATCGGCTCCATGTCCGTCGGTGGACCGGCGCACCCGGTCGACGAAGTCCTCGTTGTGGTAGTCGATCGCTATCTCGGCCCCGAGTTCGAGACAGCGCTCGCGCTTGACCGGCGTACTGGCGGTGCAGAACACCCGGGCACCGGCGCGGGCGGCCAGCTGGATCGCCATCGTCCCGATGCCGCTGGACCCGCCGTGCACGAGGAAGACGTCCCCCGCGGCGAGGCCGGCGAGCATGAACACGTTCGACCACACCGTGCAGGTCACCTCCGGCAGCGCCGCGGCCGTCACCAGGTCCACACTCGCGGGGATCGGCAGGAGCTGACCGACCGGTACGGCGACGCGCTCGGCGTACCCGCCGCCGGCCAGCAACGCGCACACCTCCTCGCCCACCTGCCAGCCGGTGACCGCTGCGCCGACGGCGGTGATCCGGCCGCTGCACTCCAGCCCCGGGTACGGCGAGGCGCCCGGCGGCGGGGTGTAGTTGCCCTGCCGCTGCAGCACGTCGGCGCGGTTGACCGCGCTGGCGGCGACCTCCACGAGCACCTCCCCGTCGGCTGGCACCGGGTCGGGCACCTCCGCCCAGGTGAGGACCTCGGGGCCGCCGAAGGAGGGCAGGGTGATCGCTCGCATACCCGTTAACCTAGGCGAGCCCCTGCCGGAAACCGACCCCGTCCCGGAGGTGTCACCGTGGCCGATGTGCTGGTTCTCGGCGCGGGGATGGCCGGTCTCAGCACCGCCCTGCTGCTGGCCCGGGACGGTCACCGGGTGACGGTGCTCGAACGCGACGGCGCGCCGCCCCCCGCGGATCCGGAACAGGCGTGGAGTGACTGGGACCGACGCGGCGTGAACCAGTTTCGGATGCCGCATTACATGCTGTCCCGCTGGCGGCAGGTCATGCAGCGCGAGCTGCCCGACGTACTGACCCAGCTGCGCGCCTGCGGGGCCGCCGCGCTGAACCCGCTGACCTACATGCTGCCCAAGCACACCGGCGGCTGGTGGGACGGCGACGAGCGCTTCGGCACGGTGACCGCCCGCCGGCCGGTGCTGGAGTGGGTCCTCGCGGGGGCCGCGGAAGACCAGCCGGGCGTCACGCTCCGGCGCGGCGTGGCGGTCCGTGCGGTCCGCACCGGTACGCCGACGCGCCCCGGCGTACCGCATGTCGTTGGCGTCAACACCGAATCCGGCGCGCACATCCCGGCCGATCTGGTGGTCGACGCCACCGGTCGCCGCTCGAGGATTCCCGCGCTGCTCGCCGCGGCCGGTGCCAGGCCGGGGATCGAGCATCGGGAGGACTGCGGTTTCGTCTACCTGACCCGGCACTTCCGGGCCCGCGGCGGCGGCGGGACGCCGGACGGGGTCGCGGCGCTGGTCCAGGACTACGCAGGCCTGACGATCCTCACCCTGCCGTCGGACAACCACACCTGGTCGGTGTCCTTCGTGGTCGCTGCCCGGGACAAGGCACTGCGAACCCTCAGGGAGCTGCCCGCCTGGTGCGCGGCGCTACGGCTGTTCCCGTTGGCCGCGCACTGGGCCGACGGAGCGCCGATCAGCGGCGTGGACGTGATGGCCGGGATCGAGGACCGCATCCGCCGGTATGTCACCGCCGAAGGGCCGACGGTGACCGGGCTGCTGTCGGTGGGGGATGCCTGGGCGTGCACGAACCCGTCGCTGGGCCGCGGCACGTCCATCGGCCTGCTGCACGCCTGCGCCCTGCGAGACCTGCTCCACTGCAGCGACGTCGACCAGCCGGCGGAGTTGACGCGGCGCTGGGACGAGCTGACCAGTACCGAGGTCGAGCCGCTCTACCGGGTCACCCTCGACTACGACCGGCACCGGCTGGCCGAGATCGACGCCAACCGTGCCGGTCGGGTCTACCGAACCGACGACCCCACCTGGACGAGCACCAAGGCGCTCGCGGCCGCCGCCCGACGCCATCCTGAGGCGCTGCGCGGCGTCATGGACATCTCCTCGCTGCTGGCCACCCTGCCGGAGGTCCTCGCCCGACCGGGCATGACCGACCGGCTCGACCCTGCCGCTGAAAGCCGGCCGCTGCCAGGACCGGACCGAGCCGGGCTGCTGGCCGCCATCGCCGGGTAGCCGCTCGCGAGCCGGATGCGTCAGGTCGGACGGAGGAACTCCAGCGCCTCCCGCGCCAGCGAGTGCCAGTCCACATCGGAAGCCGGGTCGACGGCCAGCCAGCTACTTCGCGCGCAGGTCCTTGCGCAGGATCTTACCGCTGGCCGACTTCGGGATCGTCTCGATGAACTCCACGGCCCGCACCTTCTTGTGCGGTGCGACCCGCTCGGCGACGTAGGACATGACGTCCTCGGGGGAGATCTCCTGACCCGGCGCGACGACGACGAACGCCTTGGGGATCTCGCCGCCTTCCTCGTCGGGTACGCCGATGACCGCCGCGTCGGCGATCTTCGGGTGGCCGAGCAGGAGCGCCTCCAACTCGGCGGGCGCCACCTGGTACCCCTTGTACTTGATGAGTTCCTTGACTCGGTCGACAATGTAGAAGGCGCCCTGCTCGTCGACGACTGCCACGTCGCCGGTGTGCAGCCAGCCCTCGGAATCGACGGTGGCGGCGGTGGCCTCGTCGTTGTTGAGGTAGCCCTTCATGACCTGCGGCCCGCGGACCCACAACTCGCCGGGCTCGCCGGCCGCGGCGTCCTCGCCGGTCTCGACCGACACCAGCCGGCACTCGGTGTTCGGGAGGGTGACACCGACGCTGCCGGCCGGTAGATCCATGGCGTCGGGCATCGCATGCGACACCGGTGACAGCTCGGTCATCCCGTAGCCCTGCTTGACGGAGCATCCCAGCCGCTTGGCACAGGCGTCGGCGAGGTCCGCGTCGAGGGGCGCGGCTCCGGAGAAGACCACCGACAGTGCGGACAGGTCGAACTTGTCCACCATGGGGTGCTTGGCCAGCGCGAGCACGATCGGCGGCGCGACGTATGCCCGGGTGATCTTCTGGTCCTGCAAGACGGTCAGGAACTGCTCGAGGTCGAAGCGCGGCATCGTCACGACGGTCGCGCCGGAGGACAGCCCGACGTTCATCAGCACGGTCAACCCGTAGATGTGGAAGAACGGCAGTACGGCGATCAGCCGCTCGCCGGGACCGACATCGAACAGCGCCTCGCACTGCACGACGTTGGCCACCAGGTTGCGGTGGGTGAGCATGACGCCCTTGGGCAGGCCGGTGGTCCCGCTGGAATACGGCAGGGTGACAAGGTCCTCGGCGGCGTTGATCTGCACCTGGGGGCTCGGCGCCTGTGAGGTGATCAGGTCACGCAGCGACGCGTGCCCGTCAGCGCCGTCCATGACGATGATCTCCTCGACCGGCTGCTTCTCGGTCGCCGCCCGTGCCCGGTCGAGGAAGGGCGAGACGGTGATCAGCATCTTCGCCCCGGAGTCCTTGAGCTGGAAGGCGATCTCGTCCGGCCCGTAGAGGGAGTTGATGGTGCTGGACAAGGCGCCCGCTGCAGCGATGCCGTGGAAGACGACCGGGTAGTAAATCGTGTTCGGGCTGAACACCGCGACGGTGTCCCCCGGCTTGATACCGCGCTCGGCCAGCGCCGCAGCTACCCGGTCGACGTAGGCGGCGAGTTGGCCGTAGCTAAGCTGGTCTCCGCTGAGCCCGTCGACGAGGGCTTGGTCGTCCTTGTGGTCACCGGCGTTGCGCAAGACGAACGCCGGGACGGAAACGTCGGGGATGTCGACATCGGGATAGGTGCTTGGCAGAGTCACGAGCGGATCTCCTTTGTGGCGGGATACGAACTTACCGGGGCCAGAGCACGGCCTGGGTGCAGCGGAAGAGCGCGAGGGTCCTACCGGAGTCGTCATGTCGGACGGTGGCGTCCCACACCTGCGTCGTACGGCCTGCGTGGACCGCCGCGGCGTCGGCACTGATCATGCCCTCGCGGGCGGTGCCGAGAAAGTTTGACTTCAACTCGATCGTGGTGAACCCGCTGGACCCCTCGGGCAGCAGACTACGGCAGCCGAATCCGCAGGCTGTGTCAGCCAGCGCGATGATCGTCGCCGCGTGCAGGTAACCGTTCGGAGCCAGCAGATCCGGGCGCACGGCGAGGCGCGCACTCACCCGCCCCGATCCGGACTCGGTGAACTGCATGCCCAGCAGCCCCGGGAGGCAACCTTCGGTGAGGGCGTTGAGCTCGACCACCGACATCACCATTCCGGCACTCTAATGGCGTGCCGGCGCTGCGCGAGAACGCGTCGGCAGTTCCTGCTGTACGCCTCTCATCACACCGTGTTAGCGTCCGGCCGTCCCTCGGGTCTTGTTGGGAGCGTCATGCGAACTGCAATGCTGAGCCGGCGTGACTTCTGCCTGGCCGCGGCCGCCGCCACAGCCGCCGTCCTCCTGCCCGTCACCCGGGCACATGCCGCCGGCCCGGTGAATCAGGTTGTGGTCTGGGGCGACAGCATGGCCATCAAGTGGCCCAAGGCGCTGGCCGGGTTGTTGGGCATCCCGGTTCTCGCGAGGGCCGTCGGTGGGGACACGATCGCCGAGACTCAGCAACGCCTCGACACCTGGACAGAGCCGGACACCGGCCACGTCCTGTGGGGCGGGCACGTCGACCTCAACCGGCAGAACAACAGCTTCCAACTCGTTCCGCCGACGATCGCCGAGATGGCAGCGACAGTCCCGCCTGGACTGTTCATGCCGCTCAGCCTCAGCAACGGCCCGGACGCGCCGGAAGGGTCGAGGGGCTACCGCCGGCTTACCGGAGTCAACCGGGAGTTGGCGCGGGCGCACCGCAGCTCCTACGTCGAGATGCGCGGCTACCTCATCTCCGACGGGCTCAGAGTGGCCAACATCGCGCCCACGGCGGAGGACCTGCGAAACATCGAGGACGACGTGCCGCCGCAGTCGCTGCGGGTCGCGCCCGGCGGGGGAAACCCGGCCCATCTCAACGACACCGGCCGCCGGGTGGTCGCCGGGCGCCTAGACCAGTTGATCCGCGCCGCGGGATGGCTCGGCTGAGATCTGCTCAACTGCTGCCGTAGAACTCGCTCATCTCCTGCATCAGCTTGCGCGCCTCCCGACGCTCGCGGCGGCGGGCCAGCAGGATCCGCGTCGAGGAGATCGGCTCGAGCGTGGGCAGGGTGATCCGGAAGATGTACCTGGTTCGCCGGTCGACGGCTACCCCGATCACGAAGACCCACAGCAACGCGGCAAACGTGCTGATCGCGGCCCCGACCGCGCCGTAGCGTGGTATCAGGAGAAAGTTGAACCCGACACTGATGGCGGCACCGACGAGGTTCCGGACGATGGCCTCGCGGTAGAGCTTGTCCCAGTTGGTCAGGAGCAGCAGCACCGCCCCGACGGCGGCCAGCGGCGTCGACAGCGCCAGGATGATGATGACGATCGTCGCGCCGTCGTACGCCGATCCGAGTAACAAGGGTGCCAGCGGCGCCATGACCAGGATCAGGCCGAGGGTCACCGCGTAGCCGAAGAGGTTCACGAACCGGGCGAAATCGGACAAGGCCACCCGGTAGCGCTCGGGATCGGCCTTCCGCAGGGCCAGCAGCCGCGGCGTGAACGACACCGCAAGCGCGATCAGCGGGAACTTGGGTGCGTCGGACAGGCTGGCCGCGGCGGCGTAGACGCCAGTCTCCCGGAAGTCCGACAGCCAGGCGAGCATCGCCTGGTCCAGGCGCTGGTAGATCAGCGCACTGGAGGACACCAACAGCAGCGGCACGAACTCCTTGACCACGCTGCCTACCCGGGCCCGGCTGATCTCCCACCGGTAGTCCTTGTTGTAGCGGCGGTAGGCGATCCAGCTGCCGATGGAGGCGAGCGCCGATTCCACGATGTAGGTCCAGGCCACCGCGACCACGCCGTACCCGGCCAGCGGGAGCGCGATGCGGACCGCGCCGGTGACCAGCAGCACCGAGACCCGGATGATCACGACCCGCTTGCTGGACTGCGCCATGATGAACCAGGCGTCCACCACCTGCAGCGGCCGGAGCAAGGCGGATCCGACGATCACCAGGACGACGATGCCTTCGGTGCTCGTCACCCCTACTGTCAGCGCCACACCGACGGTGATGGCCGCAACGATCAGGCTCGTGACCAGGCCGGCCGCCACCTCGGCTGAGGACATGAGCATGTTGGCCGACCGCGGCTCGGCGGTCGTGTCGCGCATCAGGCACTGCGCGGTGATGTTGCTGATCGGCATCAGCAGCGCGAAGAACGCCAGTCCCAGTGCGAGCCGCCCGTAGTCGGCCGGGCCCAGTTCGCGGGCCACGACGACGGTGACCGAAAAGGCAACCCCGATGTGGGTGACCCGCTCGAGCATGAGCCAGATCGCGTTTCGGCCGGACCGCCGTATGCTGCCGCCGGCCGCAACAGCCGGCCCGCCCACGTCAGCGCCTGCACCGCCCGATGTAGTCACTACCGCATCCCGCCTGTTCTATGACTGTCGGAGCGACAGCTCAGGCCTGAATGGGTGGTCGCTGGACGGTGCGGTCGCTCATCATCTTCCAGTCGCTGATGTCGCGGACCGGTTTGGCCGGCACACCGCCGTACAGGGTGTCGGTCTTCGTGGCGCCGGGCATCAGTACGCCGCCCATCGCCAGGACGCTCCGGTCAGGAAGCGTGGCGCCGGCCGCCACGGTGGTCCTGGCCGCGATGAACGCGTTCACCCCGATCCGGGTGGGAGCGCAGGCCAGCTCGTGCGTGCTCGGGTCATAGGAGTGCGAGTAGACCAACGTCTCCCGGCCGGCGATCGCCGACCAGTCGGCCATGATGAAACCGCCGGAGCAGTCGAGCGCGTGGCCCTTGGTGACCAGCACCTGATCTCCAAGCGACAAGATCCCGACGGTTTCGGGGTCGGCGCCTCCTGTCCGCCGGAACGAGGGGATGGCGGTGACGCGGTTCCAGCGCATCATCGTCCCGTCGGCGCCGATCCGGATGCCGCGGAGATTCTTGAACAAGTTCCCCGACCAGATGTGGGTGCGGGCCCCGATCTCGATTCGCAGCACCTTGTACAGGATGATCGGGTCGATCTTCGCGGTCGGATGAATCTGGTGCCCGAGCATGGTGAGCAGCCGGTTCTTGATCGGTGCCGCCGGCAGGAGCCCCACAAGCAAGACGAGAAGGAACTTGACCTTCTTCAACCAGACCTCCGCAGACACCGTGGACGCCCGAGTGCGCACATCAGCGTCGGAATCATAACTCCGGCGGCTCAGCCGACTGTGCGGCCCATGCCCACGCAGCGGCTGGGGGCGCCGTAAGCTGGGCTGACCGATACCGCCCGTCGTGCCGGCACCACAGATCGTGGGCCTGGCAGCACATGGAGATCACGTGACGTCGTACCTCATGCCCCATAGCGCTCGCCGTCCAGGAGGACTGCTCGTTGCAGCGGTCCTCACGGCGGGCCTCGTGACCTGGGCGCCCGTTCCGGCAGCAGCAGCCGGCGGCTTTCAGACCGAGGAGCTGCGGGTCGAGTCCGGGTCCGGTGCGGATCAGGTGGAGCTGGACGCGACGCTCTACGTCCCGGCGTCGGCAACCGAGGCGGAGCCGGCGGCGTCGATCGTCATCGCGCACGGCTATGGCGGCACCAAGGAGCAGTCGCGTGGCCAGGCCACCAAGTTCGCGCGGGACGGCTACGTCGTGCTGACCTACACTGCGCGCGGCTTTGGTGACAGCACCGGCGACATCAGCCTGAACGCCCCGGATTACGAGGTCGCCGACGCCCGCACGCTGATCGATCTGCTCAGCGAACGGCCGGAGGTCCTGCAGGATGGCGAGGGTGACCCGCGGGTGGGCTTCTTCGGCGGGTCGTACGGCGGTGGGCTGTCCCTGCTGGCTGCCGGGTACGACGAACGCATCGACGCCGTCACTGCGGCTCGAACGTGGAACAGCCTGGTCAACTCGTTGTTCCCGAACGCCGCGGGCATGCCGGCGGCGGACACTCCCGCGGCGCCCGGCGCGGCCGAGGCTGCCGACGGGGTGTTCAAGAAGCTGTGGGCGCAGTTCTTCTTCGAAGGCGGTTCACTCGATCCCGAGGGTGGTGGACGCGGCGACGGCTCAGGTGGTGGCGGTCAGCGCTCCGGTGGGTGCGAGGACCTGCGCCCGGAGTACTGCGCGGCTTACGAGGAGGTCATCAGCACCAACCGGTTGACCGAGGAGATGCGTGAGCTGCTCGCCCAGGCCAGTCCGGCATCGGTGACCGACCAGATCACCGCACCGACGCTGCTGATACAGGGCGAGGGTGACACGCTCTTCTCGTTGACCGAGGCCGATTCCAACGCCCGGGAGATCGCCGCGAACGGCACACCGGTGAAGCTGGTCTGGGTGACCGGCGGGCACGGCGCCACGCGTGCCACTCTGGCCGAGGCCGCGATGATCGACGAGCTGGGCCAGCAGTGGTTCGACTTCTATCTCCGGGACTCCGGCGAGGACCCCGGCACCAGCTTCGAGTACACCGAAGTCAGCGAGCAGGCGGCCAACGGTCCGATCGAGGGGACTCCCGAGACGGTTCCGGCCTACCCGGGGCTGACCGGCAACGGCCCCGTCCGCCTCGAGGTCCCCATCGCCGGGGAGGCTCAGGAACTGCAGTATCCGGCGGGCGGCACCCCGGCCGCGCTGTCCTCCCTGCCGCCGGGTTTCTTCCCCGAGAGCGGAGACCGCCGACAGGAGCCGACGGAGATCGCGGATCAGAGCGCGGTGTTCGAGAGCGAACCGCTGGCCGAGGCGCTCGATGTGGTGGGGTCACCGGTGGTGAACCTGAATGTCGCCTCGTCCTCGGGTGAGGCAGTGCTCTTCACCAAGGTGTACGACGTCGCTCCCGACGGCAGCGCCACCCTCGTCCAGGGCCTCGTCGCGCCGGCCCGGCTGACGGACCTGCCCGCCACGCTGGACCAGGCAGAGTCGACACCCATCACCTTGCCGGCGTTGGCGCACAGCTTCCAGGAAGGTCACCAGCTGCGGGTGGTCGTGTCCAGCACGGACCAGGCTTACGCCACGCCTGCGGAGGCTGCGACGTATCAGGTATCGCTGGCCTCGGGGGTGACCGGCGCCCTGAGCATCCCGGACGTCACCGGACAGCCGGCGCCGGAGTTCACCGCGCCGCAACCACGGGGGCAGCGGATCCACAACATCGCACTGATCGTCGGCGGTGTCGTCGTGGGTCTCGCCGTCCTCGCGGCGGTCTATCTGCTGCTGCGCCGCCGCCGCGCAGAGACCCCGCCATGGTGACGCCGTGAGGTTCGCCGCCGTCGCGGCCTTCGCCGCCATTCCGCTGCAATGGTTCCTGGTGGCGCAAAGCCCCGCCGGCGACATCCGGCTGCACCAGCTGGCAGCGGTGTTTCTTACCGCCGTGATCGTCTTGAAGTACGGCCTGCCACGGTTGGAGAGGGGAGTCCGCGGGGCTCAGCTGTTCATCCTCGCCAACGTGTACATGCTCGTGTTGTGGGTCGCCCTCAACGTGTTCAATGGGCTGGCGCTGACCCAGCCCATCAAGCAGGCGACGTTCCTGGCCACCTTCATCGCCGTCGCCGCCCTGTTCTTCTTCGCCGCTCGTGACGCCGACAACGAGCTGATCGACACCCTGCGCTGGACGGCCGCCGCGTGTGTCGTGGTGCTGATCGCGGCCTTCGGGTACTCGATGCTCAGCAATGGGGTCAACCCGGTCGACGTCATCCAGCGCAGCATTGCCGCCGGCGACCCGAACATCTTGCAGAAGGAGCTGTTCAGGTCCAGTTTCGCCGGGTTCGGCTTCGAGGCGGAAGAAGCTCGCGGGAACCTGCGACACGAGGTCTTCGGCGGGTTGCTCTTCACGATGTACGTCGCCAGCTGGGCCAACGCGCGGCGTCCGCTGGTCATCCCCAGGCATCGCAACCTGTACCGCGCCTCGATGGTGGCCGCGTCGTTGATGCTGCTGATCTCCTTGAGCCGCTCCATTCTCGTCGCGGCTGCCATCTGGCCGCTGCTGTCTCTGATTCGGGCGTTGCTCACCGGCCGGGTCAGCACCCGCCAGCAGCTCGCGGTGGTGGCAGGGGCGGTGGGTGTGGCGGTTCTGGCCCTGACCGGGTTCCTCTCGGTCCTCTGGGCCCGCTTCACCGAGGAGACCGACTCCTACACCACTCGCGAGGATCTCATCGCGCTTGCGCTGGAGCGCATCGCCGACAATTTCTGGACCGGTGGCATCGATACCGAACGGACGAGTTCGCACAATTTCGTGCTGGACATGTGGCAACGCGGCGGCATCTTCACCGGCATCCCGGCCGTCTTCATCTTCCTGTTCATCAGCTTCCTCTGGCTGCTGCTGCTCCTGCGCGTCAGGACGATTTCCGATGCCCTGTTCCCGTTGGCCGCGGCCATGGCCCTGCCGTGTGTCCGCCTCGTGACACAGGGCGGCGGTTCACTGCAGATCGTCGAGTGGGTGACGTTGGCCTTCGTCCTGGGAGTCCTCGCCGCCTCCCGGGAGAAAGCCCGGCAGTCGACCGCTGCCGACCAGCCCGTCGCCGCAGGTCCCGAATCCCCACCGCCGGTGCCGTTCTCGACGAGCCGCTGACTGCCTGTCCGACCGATCCGCTGTCTGACTGACCTGTGGCGTCGGCGGGCCACGGCCGAGCCGTGCGGATTAGTGGCGGCAGTCGGGAACTGGATCAGCGGCAGTCGGCGCCGACACAGTTGCGCATCGATTCCAGCAGCCGGGCGAGCTGCGCCTGGTAGCCGTCGTACGCGGGATCGGCTTCGAGGTTCTGCAACTGGTAAGGATCGCGCATTAAGTCGTAGAACTCGACCTCGACCGTCTCGTGGTACTCGAGATAGACGTAGCGGCTGCCCCGCACCCCGGTATAGAACATCGGCCCGTTCAGCGACCGCGGGCCGGCCTCGATCACGAGGTGGCGGGCCGGCCAGCCCACCGGACTCCTCGCCAGCGGAATCAGCGACACACCATCGACGGTCAGGGTCGGGGTCGCTGCGGCGATATCGGCGATCGTGGGCGCCAGGTCGATCTGGCTGATCGGGTGCCGCCGCTGGACGTTCGCCGGGAAGCCAGGCCCGGTGATGATCAGCGGCACCAGCGCGGACGGCTCGTAGGCCACCGTCTTGCCCGCGTGCAGTCGGTGCTCACCGAGCATGTAGCCGTTGTCGCTGGTGAACATGATGACCGTGTTCGCCAGCTCACCGGTGGCCTCCAGCGCCTGGATCATCTGCTCGATGCCCTCGTCCACGGCGAGCAGTGACTCCAACCGCTGCTGGTAGCTCTCGGTGAGAGCCATCTGCATCTTGGTGGTCAGCAGGCTCTTCTGCCGACGTGCGAGGGCTTGTCGGAGACATCGCCTCGTTGAAGCTCGGGTCGCCGAACTCATCGCGGTGGCGCGGTGCGACCGCCGGCGTGACGACGATGACGCCCAGGGTCTCGCTGGGGTCGTCGTCCTCCGCCGGGGCACCCGAGTGGGGCGCATAGAAGCCCGTGTAGAGGAAGAAGGGGCTGTCCGACGCCGCCTGCGCAGTGATCAGGTCGGACGCGATATTGGCGTGGATCGGTCTAGTAGATACCGGTGTAGAGGTTCTCCTGCCCGTTCGCGAACAGCTTGGTGCGGAAGTAGTTCCCGCCCGCGATCGCGGCATGCCATTCATCCCAGCCCGGCGGGACGTCCACCGGCTGCCTCTCCCGTAGCGGTTGAGGTACTTCCCCACGAAAGCGGTTTGGTAGCCGGTGTCCTGCAGCCAGGTCGCCGCCGTGCTGCGCTCGTCGAAGGCGGCGTGCCCACCGAGCGGAGCAGTGGACGAGGCATTGCCCATGACGCCATGATTGTGCGCGTACTGGCCGGTCAGGATCGTCGCCCGGGCGGGGCAGCACAATGGAGGCGCCGAGGCGCAACATCATGAAGACCCTAGAAGACGAAGTTGTGACTGAACGTAGCCCCGGCGCCTCCGAACAGCAACCGGCGATCTCTCAGAGATCGTCGAAGGACAGCTCGTACGGCCATCCTGGCATCTGGGTGGCACCCGGGGCGGTCGGGTCCACGTCCCAGCGCCACGCCTCGAGAACGTGACGACGCCCCGGCACGTCCACCCTGAGCATCCCGTAGCCCTCCTCCTTCGCCGCCCGGTCCCCGAGGCCGTGGTGCCCGTACGCCGCCAGCCACTCCGCCTGCGGGATGTGCGGGTTGGCCACCGCCAGCACCGTGAGGAGGTTGCCGAAGCCGTCAACATAGTCCCCGGTGTAGGGCAGCTCGCCCGCATTCGGCAACGGCGCCGCGGGCTCGAACCAGCGGGCGTAGGTGGCGCAGCCGGCCGGCCCGCTGAACTGGACCGGGCCGTTCTGGTGGCGGACCAGCCCCGCCAGGTGGGTGTCCCCGGACAGCATCACCGCGCCCATCGCCTTGATGCTGGCCAGCGCACGCGCCCGGGCCGGACCCCGGCCAGCCGTTGCTGTCCTTCGTCCCCTTTGGCTGGCCGTCCTCGCCGGTCTCCAGGCATGCGTACATCGTCTGGGTGAATACCACCCGAGGCCGTCCCGAGTCGGTCTCTGCGATCAACCGGAGCAACGCCTCCTGCCTGTCGCCCAGCAGCTGCAGGAACTCCAACGCGACCGGTTTGCCGTCGGCGTCCGTCTGGTTCGGTGCGGACTTGAACTTCCGGTCCTCCAGCAGCACGAGATCGACGCCTCCATAGGTGAAGGTGGTGAAGTACACCGAGATGTCCTGGGCCACCGGTGCACGGTCTCCCGGGTCGGGATTGTGCCCGCATTACACCCGTTGCACGACGTTGACCCACTCCGGGGAGTTGACGTAGCCACCCGCGGCGGTCGCGGCCCCCACGGAGAGCGCAAGCCCGCCCCCGCTGCTCGTGCGGGAACCAGAGGTTTTTGCTGGTGTAGAGCCCGAGCGCCCGCACCCCCTCCACCAAGGGCTGGGAAGGGCTGGTTCTGTCAGTCGAGCGGTGGCTGGCCTTGGTGCAGCTCATCGTGACGACCGCCAGCTGTCCGCTGACAGGCTCGGCAGGCACGTTGCCAGTGAAGCTGCCGCCGCGGGGCAACACCACGCGGTAGTCCCAGCCCACGAAGGGATCCCAGTCCTCCACACGCAGCAGCGCGGTGAACCCCGCCCCCACGGGGGCGGTCACTGTCTGCATCCACGCGCCGGTGACCCGGTCGCGGACCTCCAGGGTGACCGCATCCTCGGGACGGGGCAGCATCGGCATCAGCTGGGCCGTCATCTTGAGCGTGGTTCCCGACAGGCTGAACAGAACCCCGGCGATCGGGCCCATCCTCCGCTCGGGGTACGCGTCGAGCCCTGCTCCGACGGCCCTGAAGTGGCTGAACCAGTACGTGGCGCCCGGCTTCGGGAAGCCGGAGGAGACCAGCGAGAG
>JACCZY010000243.1 GCA_013695685.1 Geodermatophilaceae bacterium
CGGCTTATGAAGCGCTCCTGGCGCGGCTGCGGAACGATTGGGATCACTGGCAGAAGAGTCTGTAACGGATAACCCCACGGCGTGGCAATTGCGCCGCACCGGATTCCGGCCTACATTCAGGACCTGATTGCCGACTGGCGGGAGCCATACACCTGGGGTCAGGAACGGATTACTGCGGGCTCCGCAAATTCTGCCCCGGCCTTGACGACCGGATTGACTAATCCGCGTCTACTGTTCGGAACGCGGTACGGCGCCTCGATGGACCAGGTGAACGCGCTCCTGGAGCGCGCGATCGAGATCGAGGGCATGTCGCCGCTACGTGCCGTGCGCGCCTACAGTGGATCACGCAACTGCGTTCCGGGCCAGCCGCACGATGGCCTTTCTGCGTGTCTACTGCTTTTCGTAGAACGACACGATGTCGACGGGCTGTCCTTTGACGTCAGTACCCTTGATCGTTGTCGTCCGTGTCTTTCCGTCCGCCGACACGACGATCGTCGAGGTGGTCGTCACTTTGCCGTCCTGTTTGCTGGTAATCGTGATGGTCCTTGCGTCCACACGAGTGACCGCAACGGAATTGCCGTACGGACTGTTGCCGGTGACCGGATAATCCTTGCCGTCGTAGTTCGCTGTGAACGCCCAATGACTGGCCTCACCGGAGGCAGGCACGAGGTCAACAGTGAGCTTGATCCCCTTCCCGACGGCCTCGATTACGGTGCTGCCGCTCTTTACGCCCTTGGATTTCGCGACGTTCAGTTTCCACGTGCCAGTCAAGGGTTCACTCGTCTGGGCAAGAGCCGCAGCGCTGAGCATCCCGACGACGACCGTCGCTGTCAGGAAACGGTTGGTAGTCACTATGTGGCCTTCCTCTGTCCGAGTTGCCGCTGTGCTCGAGATCGGCGGAGTCTGCTTCAGCAAACGGAGGAATGCAATGGAAATCTTCATCGACAACGGCGGCGGCCAGTCGGATGGTCGGTGTCGGACGTTTTCGACCACGGTCCCGGCGGCAGCCAAGAAGCCAGGCGACAAACAATAGGATTAACCTTCGCAACCCAACGTGACGCGCGACGGTTGCCGCCAGGATGACGTGTGTTACATCGACTGTCGCGTCTACCACGACGGATGTCGTCCGCGCCACGCACCTCGCAGCGTTGCGCTTCGTCGAAACACTGTCAACAACGCCGCGAAACGCGGATGCCCTCGACGGGCGCTACTGCGACTGCTGCCGTCGTCAAGGTTCCTGGCGCTTTCTCCTTGGTCGAGAAGAAACACGTCGCATGGTTTGCCGTACGCTGGCCGAGCTATCTGGCGCCTGCGCTGTTCGAACGGCCCGCTGGGGCGGCGAGATCACCACAGTCCTGCCTTCGCGTCGACACCATCAACCCGCCGGGGAACGAAGCGGCGAGCGTGCACTTCTTCAAGAAGGTCTTCGATGCCGAGGGCATCTCCTACGACACGGCGGAATCGGCGCCTAGTCGAGGCAACATCTGGGGACGGCTCGAAGGCGGCGATCAGCCGGCGCTGATGCTGCTGCACCACATGGACGTGGTGCCCGCCAACACGGCCTCGTGGCTCGCCGATCCGCTCTCCGGTGAGATCAAGGACGGATATGTCTACGGCCACGGTGCGCTCGAGACGACGTCGAGCGGGATTCTGCACCTGGCGGCATTCGCTGCGCTCCATCGATCGAAGACGCCGTTGAACCGCGATGTCACCGTCATGGCCACTGCCGATGAAGAGGCGGGCGGCGTCCTCAATGTCGGCTGGCTCGTGAAGAAGCGCCCGGAACTGTTCGAGCGTGGGGTATGTCAACAACGAAGTCGGTGAGGGCCGGGTTCAGGCAGGGCGCAGTTCCGCATCGACGTCACTCAGAAAGTCCCGTACCGGTTGCACCTCACAGCACGCGGCGAGCCCGGTCCGTGTGCGTCAACAGCCCGCGCGCGAGCAGGCGGGTCCCGCGGGGAGCCCCAAACTCACGGTAGAGAATCAGTCCGTTCAGCGCTTCAAGCAGGAGACTCGGACGAATCTCGTCTGATGCGGAGGCCGCATTGACATTGGAAATTGCAGAGTTGGTGTAAATATCTGATAAGTAAGAACTTATGTGGCGGAGAGAGTGGGATTCGGACTCTCGGGCTTCCTTTGGATTCTGTAACTTACAGAAACCACATTGCCGTAGATGCCAGGAATGCCGGCGATGC
The DNA here is from genome assembly GCA_013695685.1 of Geodermatophilaceae bacterium. Classification (GTDB taxonomy): domain Bacteria; phylum Actinomycetota; class Actinomycetes; order Mycobacteriales; family Geodermatophilaceae; genus JACCTY01. Next base: position 2,196 of record JACCZY010000243.1, read on the forward strand.
CGTCGACCATTGCACGCTGTTGCACGCCAGCA
>JACCZY010000261.1 GCA_013695685.1 Geodermatophilaceae bacterium
CCGGTCCCGGGTGATCGGGTCGATCGCGCCGAACGGCTCGTCCATCAGCATCACCGCCGGGTCGCCGGACAGCGCTCGGGCCACCCCCACCCGCTGCCGCTGGCCGCCGGAGAGTTGCTTGGGGTAACGGTTGCGGTAGGTCTCCGGGGCCATGCTCACGGTCTCGAGCAGCTCGTCGATCCGGGCGTCGATCCGCTTGGCGTCCCAGCCGAGCAGCTTCGGCACGGTGGCGATGTTCTCCGCGATCGTCATGTGCGGGAAGAGGCCGATCTGCTGGATGACGTAGCCGATCCGGCGGCGCAGCTGGTCGGGATCCTCGTTGGTGACGTCCTTGTCGTCGACGATGATCCGCCCGGAGGTCGGCTCGATGATCCGGTTGATCATCTTCATTGTGGTGGTCTTGCCGCAGCCGGAGGGGCCGACCAGGATCACGATCTCGCCCTCGGGGATCTCCAGGGTGAGGTCGTCCACCGCCGGCTTGGGCTCCTTCGGATACTGCTTGCGGAGATTCTCCAGCCGGATCATGGTCCGGCCCGGCTGGGCTTGCTGGGCGGGCTGCTTGCGCAAATCGGTCATCGAATCCCTCGCGAGGTGGTGAGCTTGCCGAGCAGCGTGAAGAAAGCATCGAAGATGATCGCCACGACGATCACGCCGAGCATCCCGGACAGCACCAGGTTGACCGCCACCGGCGAGCCGACCCGGGCCAGCCCGTCGAAGATGAAGTTCCCGTAGCCAGGTCCGGCCACTACGGCGCCGATGGCGGCGATGCCGACCAGGATGAGCGTGCTGACCCGGACGCCAGTGATGATGACCGGCCAGGCCATCGGCAGCTCGATCTGCATCAGCCGCTGCGCCTTGCTCATCCCCATCCCCTGGGCCGACTCGACGATCGCCGGATCGACCTCGCGCAACCCGGTGACCGTGTTGCGGACGACCGGCAGCAGGCCGTACATCGTCAACGCGACGATCACCGGCGGCGCGCCAATGCCCATCACCGGAATCAACAGGATGAACAACGCGAAGGACGGCACCGTCAGGAAGGTGCTCGTGACGGCGAGCAAGATCTCGCGCGGCCGGTCGGTTCGGTAGGTCGCCACCCCCAGGACCACGCCGAGGACGGTGGACAGCAGCACGGACACCCCGACCAGCCAGACATGCTCGATGCCGCGCTCGATCAAGTCGTCGTACCGGTTGATCAGGAACTCCCACAGATTCACGCGAGGGCCTCCTCCATCAGTTTCGGTGCAGGACGGCCGAGGGCAGCGGTCAGGTCGGCCGCGGCCACCGCGACGGCCGCCCCCGCGCGCACAAGGCTGCGGCCCAGCCGGAACCGGGGCGCGGAGACGTTGACCGCGGCGACGATCCGGCCGCCGGCATCGCGCACCGGAGCCGCGACCGCGACCAGGCCGGGTTCGGACTCCTCCTCCACGCGGGCGTATCCGGCGACGCGGGCCACCGCGATCCGCTGCAGCAGGTCGTCCACGTCGCGCGGGGCCTTGGCGATCGCAGCCGCCCAGCCATTCGACCCGAACATCGCCGCGAGCTGCTCGCGGTCGTGGTCGAGCAACAGCGCGCGTCCCGATGACGTGCTTGTGGCGGGCGTGAGGCGGCCGACCCACGAGACCGCCTGTACGGCGCGGGGCGGGGACTCGGTCAGCACGGTGAGTACTGCGGCGCCGCGCAGCACCGACAGGTGGCTGCTCTCGCCGATCTCACGGACGAGCCGGACGAGCACCGGCCCGGCCGCGCTCAGCAGCCGCTGGTCGCCGGACCGGGCGGCAAGTGCGAAGACCTGCCAGCCCAGGCGGTACTGGCGGGTCCGGAGATCGCGATCGACGAAGCCGGCACCGGCCAGCGTGGACAGCGTCCGGGAGACCTGGCTCTTCTCGCCGCCCGTCACCCGGGCGAGTTGGGTCACGCCGCAGCCGCCGGCCGCGACGATCTCATCGGTGCCCAGGGCCTCCAGCAGGCCAAGGGCCCGACGGAGGCTGCGTGAGCGCTCGATGGTCATCGCGCGCACTCTGGCAGAGCGTTGCCCACAAGGCAATGACAAATGGCCGGGCGGCAACACGTTGCCAAACTGCAACCTTTCCCGTCCGGTCCGGCCACTCGCGGCTACAGCCGGGTGCGGTACTCCTGGTTGTGCTCGCGCAGCGTCGCGTCGGTCCCGAAGAACGCGTGCTTGGACATGTCGGCGGAGTACTTGCTGGCCGGCGGCGTCCGGCCGAGCGCCTCGGCCATCGCCCGGAGGTGGTGCGGCCCCGCGCCGCAGCACAGGCCCAGGTACGTCACACCCAGGTCGGCCGCCCGACGGGTGAAGTCGGCCACCTCGTAGCGGTTACAGGTGAACGGGTCGAGCGCGACCGGGAACGGCCGGCCATCCGGCAGCAGATCGCAGTCGGGGTCACGCAGGGATTGGAACGTCGGCTCGGCGGCGTGGGTGCGGTAGGGCACCGGCAGGGCGGCCACGGGGACGTCCACCGCAGCCACGATCGGCTCCAGCAGCGGAAGCATGGTCTGCGGACCGCGGATGCAGTTCAGCCCCACGACGTCCGCACCGGCATCGGCGAGGCGGCGGCAGGCATCGGCCAGCGACCACCCCTCGCGGGTGCTCGGGTCGGTTCCCACCGCCAGCGTGATGACCGACGGCAGCTGCGCCTCCCGGATCACCTCCAAGGCCAGCAGCGCCTCCTCGGCGTACCGGAAGGTCTCGCCGATGACGAAGTCGGCGCCCGCCTCGGCCGCCCAGCCGATCTGCTCGGTGAACATCGCCCGCACCTGAGAATGGGTCTCGGGGTCAGCAGGGTCATAAACGTTGGTGTTGCACACGTTCCCGGCGAGCAGGGTGTCGGTCGCACGGGCGACCTCGGCGGCGAGCTTGAGCGCCTGCCGGTTCAAAGGTTCGAGCAGGTCGGCCTTGCCGATCAGCCGCAGCTTCTCCCGGTGCAGGTAGTAGGTGAAGGCCTGTACTACGTCGGAGCCCGCGTGCACGAACTGCTCGTGCAGCGCGGTCACCTGCTCCGGATTCTCGAGGACCACCTCCGGAACGAACGAGCCGGCCTGCAGGTAGCCACGTCGTTCCAACTCGAAGAGGTAGCCCTCGGCACAGATGACCGGGCCGACCTGGAGGCGCTCTAGCAGACCAGTCATGACTTCAGCTCCACGGAAAGAGGGACAGGGCGGTGAATTTCTTCGTCGACGAGGAGAGGGCGCACGGCGGCGGGCAGTGTCGCATACACTGTTGCCTCCTCGGCAACGCTGTTTCACGTGGGGGCAACGTACATGGTGGACCTGAGCGCGACAACCGACCCCGGTGACCGTGTCGCGCCGCTCGGATCCGGGACCGACTCCACCGAGCGCATGGTCGCGACCGTGGGACGCGCCGTCGCGGTGCTCACCGCACTCGCCGAGTCGCCCCGCGATCTCGGTACCAACGAGCTGGCTCGCATGACCGGTATCAACCCCAGTTCGGTATCGCGGGTTCTGGCCACGCTGGCCCGGGACGAGCTGGTCAAGCGAGTTCCGGAAAGCGGCCGTTACCGCCTCGGACTGCGGCTGGTCCAGCTCGGCAATGCCGCGCTGGCCCGCGTCGACCTGCGCGAGGTGGTGCGCCCGCACCTGCTGGCCCTCACCGAGGCGACCGGTGAGACGTCGACGCTGTCCATTCCCGGCGAGCACACGACCATGACCGTGGACTACGTGCAAAGCCCGTCCTCCGTGCGGAGTGTCGCCGAGGTCGGCCGGCCGAGCGTGGCGCACGCCACGGCCACCGGCAAGGTCTTCCTGGCCCACGGCGGCCGCACCCCGGAAGGGGCACTCGTCACCTATACGCCCGCGACGATCACCGACCGCCGTGAGTTAGCCCGCCAGCTCACCGTCGTGCGCGCCCGGGGATGGGCCGAGGCGCTCGGGGAACGGGAGAACGACCTGCACGCCGTGGCTGCGCCGGTCTTCGACAGCCACGGCGGGCTGGTCGCGATCCTCGGACTGCAGGGTCCGGCCGCCCGGTTCGACCCGGCAGCGATGCGCTCGGGAGCCGACGAACTGCTCCGGCACACCGTGCAACTGTCCCCCCGCGTCGCCGGCTGACGCCGGAGCCAGCCCAACCAGGACGGGGGGCCTCGCCGTCCGGCCGCCATCCTGTTACCTTGCCTGCATGGCGACAGCGTCCCACCAGCGGCAACGCTCCCGCAGGCGTCCCGGCGCCCGTTTCTCCGCATTCGGCCTCCTCCGGCAGGGTCTCACCCGCGCCGACTGGCCGCGGGTATGGAGACACCGGGACCTTGCCGGCAGCTACGACGCGGTGATCGTCGGCGGCGGTGTGCACGGCCTCGCTACCGCCTACTACCTGGCCAAGAATCACGGCATGCACAACATCGCCGTACTGGAGAAGAGCTATCTGGGCAGCGGCGGGTCCGGCCGGAACACCGCGATCATCCGGTCGAACTACCTCACCCCCGAAGGGGTGCGGTTCTACGACCGGTCGGTGCGGCTCTATGAGGAGCTGGCCTGCGACCTGAACTTCAACGTGATGTTCTCCCAGCGCGGGCACCTGACCCTCGCCCACAACGACTCCTCGCTGCGCACGATGCGGTGGCGGGCGGAGGTCAACTCCCTCGAAGGCGTCGACTCCCGGGTCATCGACGCGACCGAGGTGGCCCGGCTGGTGCCTCAGCTGGACATGTCCGAGCACGCCCACCACCCGATCCTAGGCGGGCTGTACCACCCACCGGGCGGGATCATCCGGCACGACGCGGTCGTCTGGGGCTACGCGCGGGCCGCGGATGCGCTCGGCGTACACCTGCATCAGGGAACTGAGCTGACCGGCATCGATGTGGTCGACGGTGCGGTCCGCGGCGTACAGACCAACCGGGGGACGATCTCCACCCCGGTCGTCGTCAACTGCACAGCCGGCTGGGCGAGCGTGATCGCGGACATGGCCGGGGTAGGGCTGCCCATCACGACGTTCCCGCTGCAGGCGGCCGTCACCGAGCCGGTCCGGCCGTTCCTCGACACCGTCGTCGTGTCGGGGTCGCTGCACGTCTACGTCAGCCAGACCGCCCGGGGCGAGCTGGTCTTCGGCGCCGCGGTCGACCCGTTCCCGTCGTACTCGATGCGCGGCTCGCTGCAGTTCACCGAGAGCGTCGCCGGGCATGTGCTGGAGTTGATGCCGGCGCTGTCCCAGTTGCGGATGCTGCGGCAGTGGGCCGGGCTGTGCGACATGACGCCGGATTTCTCGCCGGTCATGGGGATCACCCCCGTGGACGGCTTCTACGTCGACGTCGGCTGGGGAACGTACGGCTTCAAGGCGGCTCCGGTCGCCGGCGAGACGATGGCCGAGCTGATCGCCACCGGCAAGACGCCGGACATGATCGCCGGCTTCGACCTGGCCCGCTTCGCCGACGGCCGACTGGTCGGCGAGCGCGGCGCCGCGGCTGTGGGGCACTAGCCGTGCTGATCTCCTGTCCCCTCTGCGGTCCCCGCGATGCCACCGAGTTCCGGTACGTCGACGAGCGCCGGCAGCGGCCCGACCCCGAGCAGGCCAGCCCGCAGCAGTGGCGGGACTACCTCTACGTTCGGGCGAACCCCTCGGGGCCGGCCCGCGAGTTGTGGCTGCACCGCTCGGGCTGCCGGCAGTACCTCTTCGTCGACCGGCACACCCTCACCAACGAGGTGCAGACCGCCGCTCTGGCGCGCACGGAGGGCACTCGATGACATCGTCGCATCGACTCCCACCCCAGCCCGGAGAGGTCATCGACCGGGCGCAGCGGTTCACGTTCCGGTGGAACGGCCGGCCGTACCAGGCCTACGCCGGGGACACCATCGCGTCCGCGCTGGCCGCCTCGGGTGTGCGGGTGCTCTCCCGCAGCCTGAAGTACCACCGCCCGCGCGGGCTGCTCAGCGCGGACTTCAACGACCCGAACTGCATGGTCACCGCCGACGGCGAGCCGAACGTGCGCGCCGCCCACCGCCTGGTGAGTCCCGGCATGTCGGTGTCATCGCAGGACACCTGGCCGTCGCTGCGCTTCGACGTCAAGGCAGCCAACCAACTGGTCGGCCGCTTCCTCGGCCCAGGCTTCTACTACAAGACGTTCATGCGCCCGCAACGGCTCTGGCCGGCGTACGACAAGGTCCTGGGGCGGTTCTCCCACGGCGGGTACGCCCCCACCGCTCCGGACGTGGACCGCTACGACCAGCGCTACGCCCACCCTGACGTGCTCGTGGCCGGCGGAGGCCCGGCGGGCATGGCGGCCGCCGTCGCCGCAGCCGATGCAGGCGCCCGCGTGCTGCTCGTCGACGAGGAGCACCATCTCGGTGGCCACCTTCGGTGGGCAGACGCGGAGGGCCTGGAGATCCTGCGGGAGCTGCGGGCAGCGGTGCAGGCAGCCGGCATCGAGGTGATGACCGATTCCGTCGTGACCGGCCGCTACGACGGCAACTGGGTGTCCGTACTGCAGCGGTCCGTGCCCGGCGTACGCGAGCGGCTGGTCAAGGCCCGCGCCAAGCACATGATCGTGGCCCCGGGCCTGATCGACCGCCCGTACGTCGTCGGGGGCAACGACCTGCCCGGCGTGATGCTGTCCACCGCCGTACGCCGGCTGGTCAACCTGTACGCCGTCAAGCCCGGTGAACGAGCCGTCGTGCTGACCGCCAACACCGCCGGTGATGCGGTCGCGGCCGACCTGGGCCGCGCCGGCGTCGACGTCGTCCGGGTCCTCGACGCCCGCCAGGACGAGGACGTGGTCCGCATCGTGGGTCGCTCCGCCGTACGCGCGGTGGAGTGCTCCGACGGCGCGGTCGTTGACTGCGACCTGGTGGTGACCGCCATCGGCTGGACGGCGCCGCTCACCCTCGCCACGGTCTCGGGGGGACGCGCGGAGTTCCGGGCGGAGGCTGCCCGGTTCGTCCCCGTCGGCCTGCCCGACGACGTCTCGGCAGTCGGCGGCATCGTCGGCGACGGATCGACCGACCAACTGATGGAGCACGCGACCGCGGTGGGCCGCGAGGCGGCCCGGCGGGCCTCGCACCGCGCCGTCGCGCTGGCCGCAGGGGTACCGCACGCCCGGGTCACGGCGCCCGCGGACACGCCTGCCGTCGCCATCCCGGACCTGCGTCCCGCGGCGCACCCGATGCTCTCCCTCGGCCGCACCGACGGCATCGTCGACTTCTCCGAGGACGTATCCGCGAAGGACCTCAAGTCCGCGGTCCGCGAAGGGTACGACTCGATCGAGCTGGCCAAGCGCTACACCACGGCCACCATGGGCCCGTCGCAGGGCAAACTCGAGGGGGTCAACAGCATCGCGGCCGTCGCCGCCGCGACCGGGGCCGGGCTGGCCGAGACCGGGACGACGACCGGGCGGCCGCCGTACGTGCCGGTGAGTCTGGGCGCCCTCGCGGGCCGGTCCCACCAGTTGCTGCGCCGGTCCCCCCTGCAGGGTTGGCACGACAGCCATGGCGCCGCGCCGTTGTACGCCGGCAGTTGGGTACGCCCGGACCACTACGGGGATCCCGCCGCCGAGGTGCAGGCGGTCCGTGACGCCGTCGGCATCATCGACGTGACGCCGCTGGGCAAGTTCGACCTGCGGGGCCCCGACGTACCGGACCTGCTGGAGCTGCTCTACATCAACAAGTGGCGCAAGCTCGGCGTCGGGTCAGTGCGCTACGGCGTGATGTGCGCGGAGGACGGGGTCGTGCTGGACGACGGTGTCACGGGACGGCTCGGTCCTGAGCACTACCTGATGACGACGACGTCCTCCGGCGCCGAGGCCACCTACGACTGGATGGAGCGCTGGCTGCAGACCGAACGCCGGCAGTGGCGGGTGCATGTCACGCCGGTCACCTCGAACTACGCCAGCATCAACGTCGCGGGACCACGCTCGCGCGAATTGCTGGCACGGCTTACCGACCTCGACCTGGCGCCTGATGCTTTCCGCTACATGCAGGTCCGCACCGGCGCCGTCGCCGGAATCGCTGACTGCGTCGTCTGGCGGATCGGCTTCACCGGCGAGCTCAGCTTCGAGGTGCACGTCCCAGCGGGGCACGGCCTGCACGTATGGAAGGCGCTGCTGGCGACCGGTTCCGATCTCGGCATCCGGCCGTTCGGCATCGAGGCACAGCGGATCCTGCGGCTGGAGAAGGGGCACCTGATCGTCGGTCAGGACACCGACGGCCTGACGCAGGCGTACGGCGCGGGTCTGGACTGGGCGGTGAAGCTGGACAAGCCGGACTTCGCCGGGAAGCCGGAGCTCGTCTGGCAGCAGATGCGCGACGACTACCTCCGCCTGGTCGGACTGCAGCCGGTGGACGGCGCCGTGGTACCGCCGGAGGCCAGCCAGATCGTCGAGGACGGCACCCGGATCGTGGGGCGGATCACGTCCAGCCGGATGTCACCGACGCTCGGGCACGCGGTATGCCTCGGCCTGCTCGCCCCGCACCTGTCCAGCGCCGGTACGACGGTCACCGTACGGCTGCCCGGCGGCGGCTCGATCCAGGCTCGGGTGATGCCGGAACTCGCGCACGTCGACCCGGAGGGAGTGCGGCTTCGTGGCTAGCCTCGCCGACTGCACCTCGATGCCGAAAGTTCTCGTGCGGGCCTCGCCGGACCTCGGCGACAGCCTCGGTGTCCACTTCGGACTGTCCACAAGGGACTCATCCGGTGCGCTCGTCGTCGGGTACGGGTACGGCGAATGGCTGGTGCTCGACGCGCCGGATCCGGTCCCGGACGTGATACAGCGGCTGGAGGCGACGCCGTACGACGGACTTCGCTCGGTCATCGACGTCACGCACGGCCACGCCCTCCTGCGGCTGACCGGCGCGGACACCGCCGATCTGTTGTCCCGACTGTGCCCGATCGACCTCAGCGACGACGTGACACCGAACGGGGCCGCACTGCGCGCGCCGGTCGGGGGGCTCGGCGTCGCGCTGGTCCGCGACGACGTCGACGGCGAACGCTCGTACCTGCTCGTCGTGGACCGCTCCTACGCCGAGTCCCTCCGGGACATGCTCGTAGACGCCGGCCACGAGTTTGGCCTGGCCGTCGCTGGCTGAGCCCCTCCGCCTCGGCGATCCCGTGCCGATCTTGGCTTGAATGAGGTCCAGATCGCACAACCGGTCGGTACCCACGCTCCGGCGCTTGCTCAGCCGAGTAATCGGAGCAGCCGGTCGAGGGCGTGCGGATCGCCCTTCAGCTCCAGCAGCGGGGCCAGCTCCTCGCTGATCAGCTCTCGGTCGAGCCGATCACCGCAGCGCGCCACGATCCCGGCGAGATCGGCCCAGTCCCGATCCCGACCCGCAAACGCCTTGTGTACGACGAGGTCCTCGGCGCTACAGGTGCGCAAAGGACTGGACCCAGCAATCTCCCAGTCGGACGCCCGTCCCACTGCGCGCTCTTCGAAGGGCAGGGCGCCGAGCGCCACGTCGATCGGCACACCGTCGGCCGTGCGCAGCAGCACGACCCTGGCACGACGCGCGAACTCCACAACGTCATCGACACGTGCCTCGAAGCTCGCTGCGAGTCGGGTCGCGAATGCGGCCTCGTCGCCGAAGCCAGCCAGCAGGGTGAGGTCCACGTCCCGGGTGACCCGCGGCTCACCCCAGCGCTGTACGGCCAGGCCGCCGATGAAGCAGTACCGCCAACCTTCCTGGCGGCACAACTCCTGAACCTCCTCGGCCGCGGCGAACAGCCCGTTCATGCGCGCCGGTGCGCCCGGCCGAAGATTCGCTGCTGCTCCACCAACCCGGACCCTCGGTCCGGCTCCGGTGGAAGCACGTCCAGCAGCTGCAGCAGATCGTCGGCGATGCGGGCGGCGTCGTCCTCGGTCATGGCTGCCAGTTCGGCGCGGCGGATCTCAGCCACCTCGGCGTACCCACGCAGACGCACGGCCACCATCGCGCGCATCTCCTCCGATGTGTCCACCGCTGTGATTGTGCACCCCCCCGAGCGCTCCAGCCCGCCGACGTAGGCTCGTCGGGTGGCCGATGCGAGCGTGCGCCCCGCCCGCGCGGCCGACGTGGCCCAGATCGCCCGCATCCAGATCGACACCTGGCGTTCGGCGTACTCCGGGATCCTGCCCGCCGAGGCTCTCGACCAGGTGACGTCGGAGCTCGCGGGCGCGCAATGGTCTGCCGCCGTCAACGAAGCGCCGAGCCCCCGGCACCGGGTGCTCGTAGCGCAGGAGCGCGACAGCATCGTCGGCTTCGTCGCCACGGAGCCCGATCCCGAGGATCCGGGTACGGCGATGATCGCCACGATGCTGGTCGAGCCGAGATGGGGGCGACGCGGGCACGGCAGCAGGCTGCTCGCCGCTGTCGTCGATCTCGCCCGGCACGACGGCACCCGACGACTCACCACCTGGGTGATCGAGCGCGACCAGGCATCGGTCGGCTTCTACGAGTCGGCGGGGTGGAGCCGCGACGGTTGGGCGCGAACCCTGGACGCCGCCGACACCCCGGTGCGCGAGGTCCGCCTGCACACCGCTCTGGACGAGGAGGCCGCGTGAAGTTCAGCGGCTTCCCCGAAGCCGCGCTCGTGTTCTATGAGGGGCTGGAGGCGGACAACTCCAAGACGTACTGGACCAACCACAAGGACACCTACGACGACTGCGTCAGGGCGCCCATGGTGGCGATGCTGGCCGAACTCGAGCCGGAGTTCGGCAGCGCATCGGTGTACCGACCGTACCGGGACGTGCGTTTCAGCAAGGACAAGACGCCGTACAAGACCGCGATCGCGGCGAGCGCCGGAGGCAGCTACGTCCAGCTCAGCGCGGACGGCCTGATGGTCGCCGGCGGCTACTACGACACCGCCTCCGACCAGGTCGAGCGGCTGCGGCGGGCGGTGGACGACGGGGTCCAGGGACCGGCATTGCAGGACATAGTCGAGACATTGCGGCGGGCCGGATGGGACATCGGCGGCCAGCGCCTGAAAACCCGGCCCCGCGGCTACGACGCCGTTCATCCGCGGATCGAGTTGCTGAAGCACCGCACCCTGATCGCGCACCGGCACTGGGAACCCGCCCCCTGGTTGCACACCGCGCGGGCCAAGCAGCGGGTCCAGAAAGCCTGGCGGGAACTTGCCGACCTGGGGAGCTGGCTGGATGCCAACGTCGGCGCCAGCGCCCTGCCGCGGTGAGCCGCCGCAACCCGGACGACCTGCCGGCCTCTTGCAAGACCATCGTCGCGGAGTTCGTCAGTGCGGCAGCGCCCACCAGCACGCGCGACGCCGCAACGCCAGGCTGAGGCCGACACCGACCCCGATTCCGACGGCGTCGGCAAGCCAGTCCACCGGGCTGGCGGCGCGGTTCAGTACCGGCATCGACTGGATCAGCTCGCTGGCAGCGGCGTACACCAATAGGGCGATCACGGTCAGCGGACGGGACAGGCCGGCGAGCAGACCCGTGTAGGCCAGCGCGGCGAAGAGGACGACATGCACTACGAGGTCGGTCCCGGCGGGCGCGGACGGTACCGCGCTGGCTGGGGCGAAGAGAATGCCCACGCTCAGCACGAGGGCGAGCGCGAAGCTGGCCTGGCGGGTGCGGTCGACGGACACCGCCCCAGTCTCCCGTTCGGCCGAATCAGCGGAGCAGCAGGTGCACGTCCCCGAACTCGTGCCAGCGGTAGCCCTCGGCCAGCGCGGCTTCATATGAGCGGCAGAGCAGCTCCGGCCCGGCGACGGCCTCCAGCATCATCAGGTGCGAGGCCGCTGGCTCGTGCCAACCCGTCAGGAGACCGTCTACCGCGGTCATGCGGCGAGCCGGAGTGATGACCAGATCCGTCCATCCCTCGGCCGCCCGCACGATCCCCTGCCCGTCCACCGCGGACTCGAGCGCGCGGACCACCGTGGTGCCGACACCGATGACCCGCCCACCCTTGGCGCGGGTCTGCGCAATCGCCCGGGCCGTGGCAGTGGGCACCAGGAACCACTCGGCGTACGGCGGATCCCCCGCCTCGACCGAGGACACCCCGCAGTGCAGCACGACGTCGGCGAGATGGACGCCCCGCAACCGCAGCCGCCGAATCAACCGGGAGGTCAGGGGACGTCCGGCGCTGGGCATCTCTGCGCTGCCCGGGGTGTCGGCGTACGACGTCCGGTAGCTGGACAGCGGCCACGGCGAGCCGGCGTAGGAGTACCGGATCGGCTGCCCGTGCTCGGCGAGCCAGCGGAGCAAGGGAACCGGGGTGCTGATCTCGGCCTCCCAGAGCCTGGACCGGTCGCGGCCGCCGGGATAGGAGTCGATCACCCGCAGCACCCCGCCGCCGCGCAGTTGCAGAACCTCGCCGTAGCGCGGTTCGTCGGTCTGCGTGCTTGCCGGCGGGTCGGGGATGCGGAACTCGACGGTCCACGTCGAGTGCGTGTGTGCGAGCGCCTCCTTCGGCGACCCGCCCGGGAGGACGGTCGACAGGTGCACCTGCACCACGCGACCGTCTTGTGCGACTCCGGTCAGGGCCGCGGGCAGCGTGTCCGAGCCGTTGACGACGACCAGGTCACCGGCTCGCAGCACCGAAGGCAGGTCACGCACCCGGCGATGCTCCAGCGGCCGGCCGGGCGCTGCGACCAGCATCCGGACGCCGTCCCGGGCGATGCCGCGCGCCTCCGGCGGGCCGCTGGCGATGTTGCCTGCGGGCAATTCGAAGTCCGGCAGGCACGCCAACCCGGTAGCTGTCACTCGACGGCCCCTGCCAGGGCGAGTTCGGCGAGGGTCCCGGTGCTGTACCGACCTGACGGCAGCGCGCCCCGCAGCACCGGCTCCAGCGCCGGCAGCACCGTCTCCGGCAGCGGCCGGTCGCTGATGTCCTCCCCCGGAAAGGCCTCGGCGTGCATCTGCGTCCGCATGTCACCGGGATCGACGGCGTACACCCGCAGGTCGGTCTCCTCGGCGGCGAGGACGTTTGCGATCTGGTCGAGGGCGGCCTTGCTGGCGCCGTACCCACCCCATCCCTCGTACGCCGCGACGGCGGCGTCGCTGCTGATCGCGATCACCGTGCCGTGGGCGGCCCGCAGCGCGGGCAGCGCGAGCTGGACCAGCCGCAGCGGGGCGACGGTGTTGATCTCGAAGGTCCGCCGGAGCCGGTCCACGTCGTAGTCGGCCAGCGGTGGCAGCGGGCTCTGGCCGAGCGTCGAGGCGTTCAGGATCAGCAGATCGAGGTGGTCGCCGGCCGCGGCGAGGAGGGCACGGCGGTGCTCCTCGTCGGTGACGTCGCCGGCGACCGCGGTGACGCCGGCGAGACCGGCTGTGGCGGCGGACAGGTCCGCGGCAGACCGGGCGTCGACGACGACCCGCCAGCCATGCCCTGACAGGTGGGTGGTGAGCGCGAGGCCGAGGCCCCGCGAGGCTCCGGTGATCAGTGCTGTTGTCATACCGGCCACGCTGCCCGCGGTGCGCTGCGCCGGCATCGGCCGCACGGCTCGCGTCGGCCGGGACGGAAGTCCTAGGTCTCGCGGACGAGCCCTTCCCGTACGGCGTACAACGCGGCCTGGGTCCGGTCGGCCACACCGAGCTTGGCTAGCACGGCGCTGACGTGCGCCTTGACCGTCTTCTCCGACAGCGCGAGTTCGCGGGCAATGAGCCGATTGGTCAGCCCCCGGGCGATCAGCTGCAGGACCTCGGACTCCCGGGGGGTCAAGGGGTCGCGTTGCCCGGCGTTGAGGCTGCGCATCACGGTGGCGGCAACCTGCGGATGCAGCGGCGCCCCGCCGGCGGCCACTGACCGCAGCGCATCGGCGAGCTCGCGGGGGCCGACGTCCTTGAGCAGGTAGCCGGCGGCACCGGCGTGGATGGCCGACAGCACCGCGTCCTGCCCGCCGAAGCTGGACAGTACGACGACCTTGACGTCGGGGTGGTGCTCGCGGAGCCGGCGCAACGCGTCCACGCCGGACAGTCCGGGCAGCACCAGGTCCATGACGACGATGTCCGGGCTCAGCGACGGGACGAGCGCGAGGGCCTGCTCTGCGGTGCCCGCCTCCCCGACGACCGCCATGTCCGGCTGCAGTTCGAGGAAGGTGCGCAGCCCCGCCCGGACCATCTCGTGGTCGTCGCATAACAGCAGCCGGATGGCCTCAGGCACGGCGCACCTCAGGCACAGGGAACCTCCGCCACGACCACGGTTCCCTTGCCGAGGGCGCTCTGCAGGTGCAGCGTGCCGCCGAGCGCGTCGACCCGCTCCCGCATCGACGTCAGACCGAGCTGCCCCCCGCCCCGGCCCGTGCGAGCGGGATCGAAGCCCTGGCCGTCGTCCCGAACTGTCAACCGAACACCGGTGTCCGTTGCTCCCAGTGAGACGTCGACCCGCCGCGCCCCGGAGTGCTGCAGCGCATTGGACAGCGCCTCGGTGGCCACCTTGAACAGCTCCGTGTCCACCAGCGGACGCCGTACGCCGGCCCGTCCACCGGCAGCATCGATGCGGATGTTGACGTCGTGGACGCGCCGCAGCAGCTCGACCCTCCGCCGCAGCGCGGTGGCGAGACCGTCCGGTCCGAGATCGGCCGGCCGGAGGGTGTCGACGAGAGCGCGCAGCTCCTCCTTGGCGGTGGCTGCGAGCGTTCGAAGCCGGTCCAGTTCCGCGGCCAGCCGCGGCTGCGAACCAGCGAGCGTGGCAGCGGTCTCGGCGGACAGGGACAGGCTGAACAGTGTCTGGGTGACCGAGTCGTGCAGGTCCCGGGCCAGCCGGGTCCTTTCCTCGGCGATCGACAGCTCGCGGGACCGCTCGTGCCGCTGCGCGTTGACGACGGCCAGCGCGGCGTGCGCGGCCAGGGCCTCGACCACCTCCTGGTCGGCTTCGCTGAACTCGCGGTCGACGTCCTCGCCGTCCACCGGGTCGGTAAGGTAGAGCCCGGCGACGATCTCCCCTCCGGCGATGATCGGAACGCCGAGAAACGCCTTCATCGCCGGGTGCGCCGCGGGCCAGCCGCGGAAGCGGGGGTCTCGGCGGATGTCCGCGAGCCGGATCGGCTCGGGATCGCCGAGCATGGCACCGAGCAGTCCGTGCGTGCGCGGCAGCGCCCCGATCGCCTCCCACGTCGGCGGGTCGACCCCGGCGGTCAGGAACAACGCGAAGCCGCCCTCGCCGTCAGGGACGCCCACTGCCGCATAGCGCGCGCCGGTCAGCTCCCGCGCCGCGTCCAGAATCGTCTGCAACACCGCGTCGGTACGCCGTACGCCTCCGAGCGCCAGCGCGATGTCGAGCAGCCGTCTGAGTACGGCGGGATCGTGAGTGCCCATCCCGACCATCCTGGCACCAGAGCGCCCCAATCCATCGAGGTGTTGCGACGACCATGTGAACCCAAGGCGCGGGAGACGTTGAAAACCCCGAGTTGATCATGAGCCGCGGGTCCGGCGTAGCCGCCGCAGCCGCGACGCGGCAGACGCTAGAGCCCGAGCAACGGCTCCAGGCCGACGGTGAGCCCGGGCCGGCGCGAAACCTCGCGCACCGCCAGCAGGACGCCCGGCATGAACGAGGCGCGGTCCAGCGAGTCGTGCCGGATGCTCAGGGTCTCCCCGGTCGTGCCGAAGAGCACCTCCTGGTGCGCGACGAGACCGGCCAACCGGACCGAGTGCACCCGGATGCCGTGCGGCGAGCACCCGCGGGCGCCGTCCACTTCGGAGACGGTGGCGTCCGGCGGGGAGTCCATGCCGGCGGCACCACGGGCCGCGGCGATCACCTGGGCGGTGCGGTCGGCGGTACCGCTCGGGGCATCAACCTTCGACGGATGATGCATCTCGATGATCTCCACCGACTCGAAGAACCGCGCGGCCTGCTCGGCGAAGCGCATGCTCAACACGGCGCCGATACCGAAGTTGGGCGCGATCAGGACGCTGAGTTCGGGCTTGTGCTCGAGCCACTCCCGCACCGTGGCCAGCTTGGCCTGGTCGAAGCCTGTCGTACCCACCACGCAGTTGACACCCTGGTCGACGCAGAACCGGATGTTGTCCATGACG
The DNA here is from genome assembly GCA_013695685.1 of Geodermatophilaceae bacterium. Classification (GTDB taxonomy): domain Bacteria; phylum Actinomycetota; class Actinomycetes; order Mycobacteriales; family Geodermatophilaceae; genus JACCTY01. The sequence continues at coordinate 15,933 of JACCZY010000261.1, forward strand.
ACATCCGGGGTGGTGAAGTCGACGACGACGTCGGCGCCCGCGTCAGCGACGTTGAACAACCAGTCTCCGGCATCGACCATGGCTACGAGCTCGAGGTCGGGCTCGCGGTCGATCGCCCGGCAGACCTCGACGCCCATCCGCCCTCGGGCACCGAGCACGCCGACCCGCAGCAGCTCCCCGTCCGGACTGGCCATCTACAGCACTCCCTCGAAGTCGGCATCCTGGAAGGGCCCGACGACAGCCAAGCACATGGGTTGATCGAGCAGGTCACGGGCAAGGTCGCTGATCTGCTCAGGCGTCACTGCATCGATGCGGCCGAGCAGGTCGGTGACGCTGATGTGGTCGCCGTAGATGAGCTCGCTCTTCCCGATCCGGCTCATCCGCGACCCGGTGTCCTCGAGCCCGAGGACGAGCCCTCCCCGGAGCTGACCCTTGCTGCGGGACACCTCCTCGTCGGTGAGGCCGCGCTCGGCCACCTTGCTGAGCTCCTCGCGCAGGATGGCCAGCACCTCGCGTACCCGCTTGGGCTGGCAGCCGGCGTAGACCCCGAACGTCCCGGCCCCGGCGTACTGGGTGGCATAGGAATACACCGAGTAGGCCAGGCCGCGACGCTCCCGGATCTCCTGGAACAGCCGCGAACTCATCCCACCGCCGAGGGCGTTGTTGAGCACGCCGAGGGCGTAGCGCCGCTCGTCGCAGCGGTCGAGGCCGAAACCCCCGAGCGTGACATGCGCCTGCTCCGTACCGCGGTCGATCACACCGACCGGCCGGGCGGGGCGCACCGGGCGTCGCGGCGTCCCGGCCCGCGGCGGAGCCGGCGTTCCCGCACCGAGGACGGGGTCGAATGCAGCACGCACCAGTCGTACGACGGTGCTGTGGTCGACGTTGCCGGCCGCTGCCACCACCATAGACTCGGGGGTGTAGCGGCGGCGGTAGTACCCGGCGATCTGGGTTCGCTGCAATGACTCGACGGTGCAGACCGAGCCGATCACCGGCCGGCCGAGTGGGTGCGATCCGTACAGCGTCTCCCCGAACAGGTCGTGTACGGCGTCGCTCGGGTCGTCGTCGCGCATGGCGATCTCTTCCAGGATGACGCTGCGTTCGTTCTCCACGTCCGGACCGGTGATGACCGCGTTCGTGACTACGTCACAGACGACGTCCACCGCCAGGGGCAGGTCGCTGTCGAGCACGTGGGCGTAATAGCAGGTGCTCTCCTTGGCGGTGAACGCGTTCATCTCTCCGCCAACGGCGTCGATCACCGCGGCGATCTCCAGCGCGCTGCGTCGCCTGGTCCCCTTGAAGAGCAGGTGCTCCAGGAAGTGCGACGCACCGGCCAGCTGAGACGTCTCGTCCCGCGAGCCGACGCCGACCCACACCCCGAACGTCGCCGAGTGCACGCCCGGCATCGACTCGGTGATCACCCGCAGCCCGCCCGGCAGCACGGTGCGGCGGATGACCCCACCGTCGGTGCCCCGGGACAGCAACCGGCTGTGCGCCCGGCTCGGGCCCGTCAGTCGCGGCGCCTGGTTGACCACCCGGTTCAGTCGCCGGCCGGTGAGCCGCTGGCGTCGGGATCGGCCACCGGAGCAAGGCTGATCTTGCCGCGGGCGTCGATGTCGAGGATCTCGACCTGCAGCTTGTCGCCGACGTTGACGACGTCCTCGACCTTGTTGACCCGCTTGCCGCTGCCGAGCTTGCTGATGTGCACGAGCCCGTCCTTGCCCGGCAGCAACGAAACGAAGGCACCAAACGCGGTCGTCTTGACCACAGTGCCGAGGAATCGTTCCCCGACCTTGGGCATCTGCGGGTTGGCGATGGCGTTGATCCGGTCGACGGCCGCCTGTGCCGAAGGTCCGTCCGTGGCGCCAACATAGATCGTGCCGTCATCCTCGATGGTGATGTCCGCGCCGGTCTCGTCCTGGATCGCGTTGATCATCTGGCCCTTGGGCCCGATCACCGCACCGATCTTGTCGATCGGGATCATCACCGTGGTGACGCGCGGCGCGTAGGGACTCATCTCATCCGGCGCGTCGATCGCCTCGTTCATGACCTCGAGGATGTGCAGCCGGGCGGCGCGGGCCTGGGTCAGCGCGGCGGCCAGCACGTCGGACGGGATCCCGTCCAGCTTGGTGTCCAGCTGCAAGGCGGTGATCAGGTCCTTGGTGCCGGCGACCTTGAAGTCCATGTCGCCGAAGGCGTCCTCGGCGCCGAGGATGTCGGTCAACGCGACGTACTCGGTCTTGCCGTCCACGGTGTCGGAGATCAGGCCCATCGCGATTCCCGCGACCGCGGCCTTGAGTGGCACACCGGCGTTCAGCAGCGCCATGCTCGACGCGCAGACCGAGCCCATCGAGGTCGAGCCGTTGGAACTCAGCGCCTCGGAGACCTGCCGGATCGCGTAGGGGAACTCCTCGCGGGTCGGCAGCACCGGCACCAGGGCCCGCTCGGCGAGCGCGCCATGGCCGATCTCGCGCCGCTTGGGTGAGCCCACCCGACCGGTCTCACCGGTGGAGTACGGCGGGAAGTTGTAATTGTGCATGTAGCGCTTGCGGTTCTCGGGGTTGAGCGTGTCGACCATCTGCTCCATCCGGAGCATGTTCAGTGTCGTGACGCCGAGGATCTGGGTCTCGCCGCGCTCGAAGAGCGCCGAGCCGTGTACCCGAGGGACGACCTCGACCTCGGCCGACAGCGGCCGGATGTCGGCCACCCCTCGTCCGTCGATGCGAATCTTGTCGCGCAGCACGCGCTGGCGGACCAGCTTCTTCGTCAACGAACGGTACGCGCCGCTGATCTCCTTCTCGCGACCCTCGAATTGCCCGGCGAGAGCATCCTTCGCCTCGGCCTTGATCCGGTCGAGCTCGCTCTCTCGCTGGAGCTTGTCGGCGATGGTCAGCGCCTGGGCTAGGCCCTCGCTGGCGTGGGCGGTGACCGCCTCCAACACGTCGTCCTGGTAGTCCAGGAACTGCGGGAAGCTCACGCCCGGCTTGCGTGCCTTGGCGGCCAGCTCGCTCTGTGCGGCGCAGACGACTCTGATGAACGGCTTGGCCGCCTCCAGGCCCTGCGCGACGATCTCCTCGGTGGGGGCAGTGGCGCCACCTGCGACGAGGTCGATGGTGTTGGGGGTGGCCTCGGCCTCGACCATCATGATGGCCACGTCGTCCCCTCCGTCGGGGGAATCGAGCACCCGGCCGGCGACAACCATGTCGAAGACCGCCGTCTCGAGTTCGGTGTGCGTCGGGAAGGCCACCCACTCACCCTCGACGAGGGCCATCCGGGTGGCGCCGATCGGGCCGGAGAATGGCAGACCGGACAGCTGGGTGGACATCGAGGCGGCATTGATGGCCACGACGTCGTACAGGTGATCGGGGTCCAGGGACAGCACGGTGATGACGACCTGGACCTCGTTACGCAGCCCCTTGACGAAGCTGGGGCGCAGCGGCCGGTCGATCAACCGGCAAGTCAGGATGGCGTCCTCCGACGGCCTGCCCTCGCGCCGGAAGAACGAGCCGGGGATGCGCCCTGCGGCGTACATCCGCTCCTCGACGTCGACGGTGAGCGGGAAGAAGTCGAAGTGCTCCTTGGGGTGCTTGCCGGCAGTCGTGGCCGACAGCAGCATGGTGTCGCCGAGATAGGCGACTGCGGAGCCAGCTGCCTGGTTGGCCAGCCGGCCGGTCTCGAAGCGGATGGTGCGGGAGCCGAAGCGACCGTTGTCGATGGTGGCGACTGACTCATGGATGTCGTGCTCGGACAATTGTGTCCTTCCGTTGCCCGAGCCGACGGCGTACGACGCTCCGCGGAACCATCGCGTCCGGTCTTCGATCGAAGCTGCCGGGGCACTCATGCTCCCGGGAGCCACTACCGAGGACCGGCCGGCGAGCGTTACCTGCGCCGAGCCCTGTCCGTGTGACGGGCTTCGGAGTGGAACGTGGCGGGCCACCGGCCCGGAGTGGGCTGCCGCGCGACGGGCGCCGCGGGCAGTGGCGTGCTGGTCTATCGGCGGTGCTTTCTAACGGCGCAGACCGAGCCGTTCGATCAGCGTCCGGTAGCGGGTGATGTCGGTCTTGGTGAGGTACTTGAGCAGCCGGCGGCGCTGCCCGACGAGCAGCAGGAGACCGCGACGGCTGTGGTGGTCGTGCTTGTGCGTGCGCAGGTGCTCGGTGAGGTCGGCGATGCGCTTGGTCAACATCGCCACCTGGACCTCCGGCGAACCGGTGTCGTTCTCGACCGTGGCGTACTCGGTCATGATTTGCTGCTTCTGGTCGCTTGCGAGCGGCACTGATTCTCCTGTCCAGTTTGGGGCGCGTCCCTCGGTCTCAGTCACGAAGGCTCTGTCACGAAGGCATACCTCACACGGCCAAGTAACCTCGACCACCACCGAGGGTACCAGCAGGCCCGCCTGCTCGGACGCACCTGGGAGCTGCGCGAGAAGGTTTCGGCGTACGACGCCATGTATGTTGCGCTCGCAGAGGCGCTGGAGACGCGACTGATCACCGCCGACGCCGGCCTCGCCGGTGCGCCCGGAGTGGCCTGTCCGGTCGAGGTTCTCGTGGAATAGTCGCGTCACGACAGCAGCTCGCGGGTCCGGCGTACGTCGCCGTCCATCTCCGCGAGCAGCGCCTCGACGGTGTCGAAGCGCACCATGGGCCGCAGCCGTTGCACGAACTCCACGCCGACGTGCTCGCCGTACAGATCGGCGTCGAAGTCGAGGACGAACGCCTCGACCCGATGCTGCTCTCCGGAGAACGTCGGGTTGGTGCCGACCGAGATCGCCGCGACCAGCTCGCCGCCCGAGCGGATCAGGCGACCGGCGTACACGCCGTCGGCGGGAACCGCGGTGTGTGCCGGTAGCTCGACGTTGGCCGTCGGATAGCCGAGGTCCCGTCCGCGGCCGTCACCGCGCACGACGACGCCCTCGATCCGGTGCGGCCGGCCCAGAGCCCGGGAGGCGCGATCCATGTCACCGGCCGCGACGCATGCCCGGACGTACGTCGAGGACAGCTCCACCTGGTCGTCGGCGAGCAACTCGACGCCCTCCGCGGTGAACCCGAACCGCCTGCCGAGCTCGCCCAGGAGGGGGAGGTTGCCGGCGGCCTTGTGCCCGAACCGGAAGTTCTCCCCCACCACGACGGCCGCGACGTGCAGCTTCTGCACGAGCACCAGATGGACGAACTCGTCGGCGGCGAGCCGGCTGAAGTCCCGCGTGAAGGGCAGCACGCAGAACGCGTCGGCGCCGAGTTCATCGATCAGATCGGCCTTGCGGGCCGGCGAGGTGAGGATCGGCGGGTGCGATCCGGGCCGGACGACCTCACTCGGATGCGGGTCGAAGTTGACCACCACCGACGGCAGCGAGAGTTCTCGGGCTCGGCGTACGGCGGTGGTGATGATCTGCTGGTGGCCGCGATGGACCCCGTCGTACATGCCGATGGTGACGACGGACCGACCCCATCCCGGCGGGGTGGCGTCCATCCCGCGCCAGCGCAGCATCAGGCGACCCGATGCACCCAGCCCCGGGTGTCGACCACGCGACCGTGCTGGATGTCCAGCAGCTGCTGGCGCAGCTGGAGCGTGATGGGTCCGGTGCCGCCGTCGGCGATCGTGAAGTCTCCGGTCTTGGCCTGGACGTGTCCCACCGGCGTGATCACCGCGGCGGTGCCGCAGGCGAATGTCTCGGTGAGCGTCCCCCTGGTGGCCGCGTCACGCCATTCGTCGACGGACAAGCGCCGCTCGGTGACGCGGTATCCGGCGTCATGGGCGAGCGTGATGAGGGAGTCGCGGGTGATCCCCGGGAGCAGGGTGCCGGTCAGCTCGGGGGTGACCAGCTCGGCGTGGGGGCCGGAGCCGAGGACGAAGAAAAGGTTCATCCCGCCCATTTCCTCGACGTAGCGGCGCTCGACCGCATCGATCCAGACGACCTGGTCGCAGCCCTCCTCGGCGGCCTGTTGCTGGGCCAGCAGGCTGGCCGCGTAGTTTCCGGCCGCCTTCGCCTCACCGGTGCCGCCCGGGGCGGCGCGCACGTAGTCCTCGCTGATGTAGACCGACACCGGCTCGACGCCCTGCGGAAAATAGGCGCCGGCGGGTGAGGCGATGACCAGGAACAGGTAGCGGGTGGCCGGGCGTACGCCGAGGAACGCCTCGGTCGCGATCATGAACGGGCGGATGTACAGGCTCTTCTCCGCACCCGTCGGTATCCAGTCGCGGTCGATGTCGACGAGTGCGTCCACGGCGGCGACGAAGGCGTCCTCCGGGACCGCGGGCATCGCCATCCGGGCGGCGGAGCGCCCGAACCGGCGGGCGTTGGCATCGGGACGGAATGTCGCGATCCCCCCCTCGTCCTGGTGGTAGGCCTTGAGACCCTCGAAGATCGCCTGCCCGTAGTGTAGAACCGTCGCGCTGGGGTCCAGTGTCAGCGGCGCGTACGCCGACAGCCGCGCCTCGCACCAGCCCTGGCCCTTGACCCAGCGAAGGCTGACCATGTGGTCGGTGAAGACCTGGCCGAACCCGGGACTGTCCAACACCCGGGCCCGCTCGCCGGCGTGCATCCGCCGACGGGCCGGCTCGACGGTGAGCGGCAAGTCCGCACTGAGCCTGTCCGTCACCTGCTCCTCCTCACTGCCGACGCACGATCACCGTAGCGGCGCACGGCCGAGGTTTCCTGCTGGGGTGGTCAGCCTGCACGACGAACGGCTCAGCTACCGGTCGGCCGGTGACGACGGACCGACGGTGCTGCTGCTGCACGGCCTTGCCAGCAGCTCGGCCAGCTGGGAGCAGACGCTGCGCCGGCTGGGCACAGACCATCGAGTGATCGCCCCGGACATGCTGGGCCACGGGGCCTCGGAGAAGCCGCCGGGTGACTACTCCCTCGGTGCGTTCGCGAGCCTGGTCCGTGATCTCTTGGTCGCACTGGACATCGAATCGGCCACGGTCGTCGGGCACAGCCTGGGCAGCGGGGTGGCCATGCAGTTCCTGTACCAGTACCCGCAGTTCGTGCAGCGGCTGGTCCTGGTGAACTCCGGCGGGCTCGGCCGGGACGTCTCCATCGCGCTGCGCGCGGTCAGCCTGCCCGGTGCCGAGTACGTCCTGCCGCTTGTCTTCAACCCGCACAGCCGCGGGATCGGCAGCGCTGTCCACCGAGCCGTGGGTCGAATGGCGCCCTGGTTGCCGGTCCGGATCAGCCCTGCGATGGCCCAGGTGGCCTATGCGCTGTCCTCACTGACTGACCCGGAGACCCGCAGCGCCTTTGTGCACACCGCCCGCGCCGTGGTGGACGTCGGCGGGCAGCGGATCAGCGGCACCGACCGCTTCTACCTGGCCGCCCGCACGCCGCTACTGCTGGTATGGGGAGCGCAGGACGCTGTCATCCCGGTGGCGCACGCGTACTCCACGCACGAGGCGGTAGCCGGCAGCCGACTCGCCGTCTTCGAACGGTCCGGGCACTTCCCCCAGTGCGACGAGCCGGACCGTTTCGCCGCCGTGCTGCGGGAGTTCATCGCCGGCACTGTCGGCTCCTCCGACGGGGAGCAGGCGTGGCGCGAGGCGCTGCTGGCGAACTCCGCGCGGCTGTGAGCCCGGAGCCCGGCAGCCACCAAGAGCGCTCAGGCGGGCGCTAGGACGACGAGTGACTTCGCGACGCCGTCGGCTTCCCCCATCAGCGCCAGCACGTGACCGTCCGGGCCGAATACGCCGTACGGCCCGGGCAGCCCGATCCCGGGCAGCCGGCCACCATGGGCGACCGACCGCGCCTGCGTGGTGTCGACGTCCCGCCGCGGAAAGCAGCCGGCGACAGCGTCGTCCAGGCCGATCTGCACCGGCTCGGCGACGTCGGCCAGCGCATCGAGCGTGACGGCGACGTCCAGGCCAAACGGCCCGACCCTGGTACGCCGCAGCGCCGTCAGGTGCCCACCTACGCCAAGCCGCTCGCCGAGGTCCCGCGCGAGCGCCCGGACGTACGTGCCGGTCGAGCAGTCCACGTCCACCGCCAGGTCCAGCACGCCGGTGCGCGGCATGTCGGCGTCCAGGAGCTCGAACCGGGACACCATGACGCGACGGGGCGTCAGGACCACCTGCTCCCCCGCCCGCACGCGAGCGTACGAGCGCCTCCCGTCCACCTTGATCGCGCTGACCTGTGACGGCACCTGTTCGATCCGACCGGTCAGCTCCACCATCGCGGCTCGCACCGTCAGCTCGGTCACCCCCTCGACCGGTACGGCGCTCAGCACCGCACCCTCGGCGTCATCGGTCACGGTCGACTCCCCCAGCCGGATCGTCGCCAGATAGGACTTGTCCGACAGGGCGAGATGCCCGAGCAGTTTCGTCGCGCGCTCCACCCCGAGCACGAGCACGCCGGTGGCCATCGGGTCCAGCGTCCCGGCGTGTCCCACCCGCCGCGTCCCGGTGATCCGGCGTACCCGCCCGACGACGTCATGCGAGGTCCAGCCCGTGGGCTTGTCCACGACGACGAGCCCGCTCGCCGCGGTCAAGCTCGCTCCCCGACGATCGTCCACCGTCCACTGTGGACCCGCCATGCGGTACCCACCAGCCGGAGCACGATGAAGAGCGTCAGTCCCGCCCAGACGCCACCCAGGCCGAGGTCCAGGGGGATCGCCAGCAGCGACAGCGGCAGGAAGCCGATCAGTCCGGCAAACAGCGTGAGAGTCCGCAGGAACCCGACGTCGCCGGCCCCCATGAGTACGCCGTCCAGCGCGAACACGACCCCGGCCAGCGGTTGCATGAGCGCCAGCCACCACCACACCGCACGCGCCTGGTCCAGGACCGCCTCATCCGGAGTGAAGATCCCCGGGATCACCGTGCTGCCGGCCAGCAGGACGGCCGCGGCGGCGAGCCCACCGACGGCGCCGTACCGGGTGACCCGCCAGGCGGTGGCCCGAGCCTGCTCGACCCGGCCGGCGCCAAGACTCTCGCCGACGAGTGACTGCGCGGCGATCGCGAAGGCGTCCAGGACAAGGGCGAGGAAGAAGAACAGTTGCAGCGCGATCTGGTGGGCACCGACCTGCGCCACACCCATCCGGGCTGCGACGCCGGCTGCGGACAGGAAGCAGACCTGCAGCACCACGGTCCGCACGCCCAGGTCCCGGCCGACCCGCAGCTGCGCGAGCAGGATCGCCCGATCCGGACGCAGCGACGCGCCGGTACGGGTCAGCGCCCGGATGAACAGCAGCCCGCCGACCACCTGTGCGACGACATTCGCGATTGCCGACCCGGGCAGGCCGAGCCCGACGGGGTAAACCAGCACCGGGCACAGCGCGGCCGACAGCCCGTTTGCGAAGAGCACGTAGCGAAACGGGCGGGCGGTGTCCTGGACCCCCCGCATCCAGCCGTTGCCGGCGAGGGTCAGCAGGATGAAGGGCGCACCCAGTACGGCGATCCGCAGCCACTGCTCGGCGGCGACCTGGGCCGGCGTCGCCCCGCCGGCCAGAGCGCGGGTCAGCGGCCCGGCCAGGATCTGGATCAGGACCACGACGAGTACCCCGATGCCGACCGCCAGCCAGGACGCCTGGACACCCTCGGCGACGGCTGCGTCCCGCCGCCCGAGGCCGTACCAGCGGGCGGCCCTGCCGGTCGTGCCGTAAGCAAGGAAGTTGAAGAGGATCGCGGTCACCGCGAAGATCGCACCGCCGATCGCCAGACCGGCCAACGACAGTGCGCCGAGATGCCCGACGACAGCGGTGTCGACGAGAAGGTACAGCGGCTCGGCGGCCAACACCGCTAGCGCAGGCACAGCGAGCGACAGCACGCTGCGCTGCGGCTTCCCTTCGGTCACCACGGCCCAGCGTCGGGCAGGAGCGGCAATACCGACAGCCCGGTTTCCGGCCGGTAGCCTGGGCACATGCCCCTGGAACTGCTGGTCTTGCTGGTGGCCGTGCCGGTCGCGCTCATGATGCTTCGATTTACCACGCCCCTGCTGCCGAGCAGGTGGGCCGAGCCGATCGGACGTACGGACCTCCTGTTGTTGGCACTCGGCGCAGTCGGCCTCGTCTTCCATTGCACGGCCATGTTCTTCCCCGAGCAGACCGCGCTCGTGCCCTTGACCGGCGGTGCCATCGACGCGGTGAATCGCCTTGGACCGGCAAGTGTGCTGTTGTACGCCGTCCCTGCCGGGCTCGTCGTCGTCGCGCTGCGCCGGATCCGGTGGCCGGCGCTCGCCGTGGTGGCGGCCACCCTCGTCGCGGTCGGCGTCACGATGTACGCCGGATCGCCGCTGGACGTGCACCTCGCCACGATCGCACTCGCCGTGCTCGCCATCTCGATGGCGGCCGCCGCCTTCGCCAGTGGCGCCGACCGGTCGCGGGAAGCCGCGTCGGTCACTCCGTAGAGCGTCACGGACCGCCGGCGTCGTCGTCCTCGGACTCGCGCGGGGGGCGGTAGGGGTCGGCATCCCCGGCGTAGGACGCCCCGCTGCGGACCCGGGCGAGCTCGGCGTCGGCCGCGCGGGCCCTCGCCAGCGCGTCGTCGAGTTCCTTGGTGATCTCGGGAACCCTGTCCGCGACAAAGGCCAGTGTCGGAGTGAACTTCACGCCGGTTTGCTTGCCCACCGCCGAGCGCAGCACCCCGCGAGCGGATTCCAGGGCGATGGCGCTGTCGGTCTGCGCAGTGTCGTCGCCGTACACGGTGTAGAAGACCGTTGCCTCCCGCAGGTCGGGCGTCACACGGGTGTCGGTGATGGTCACCATGCCCAGGCGAGGGTCCTTGACCTGCATCTCCAGCGTGGACGCGACGATCTCCCTGATCCGGACTGCGAGCTTGCGCGCCCGCGCGACGTCGGCCATGTGTGGACCCTTTCTAATCGTCAGAGTTGAACAGCTGCCGATGGATGGAGAGCAACTCGATCTCGGGCCGGCCTGCCACCCAACGCTCGCAGGCGTCGAGCACGTCGCCGACATGGCCGGCGTCACCGGCCACCGTGGCCATTCCGAGTTGCGCCCGCCGGTGCAGGTCCGTCTCCCCCACCTCGGCGGCACAGACGGCATACCGGCGGCGCAGCTCGGACACGATGGGCCGGATCACTGCCCGCTTGCCCTTGAGCGAGTGCACGTCACCGAGCAGTACGTCGACGACGAGCGTCCCCGTGAACACAGTTTCTCCCAGCTAGGTCAGTCCCGCGGCTTCTCTCGCATCTCGAACGTCTCGATCACGTCCTCGATCTTGATGTCGTTGAACGACCCCAGGCCGATACCGCACTCGTAGCCGTCCCGTACCTCGGTGGCGTCGTCCTTGAACCGGCGCAGCGACTCCACGGTCAGGTTGTCGGCGACCACCACCCCGTCGCGGACCAGGCGGGCCTTGCTGTTACGGGTAATCGTGCCCGAGCGGACCAGCGAACCCGCGATGTTGCCGATCCGGGGAACCCGGAAGACCTCGCGGACTTCCGCCGTGCCGAGTTGGGCCTCCTCGAACTCCGGCTTGAGCATGCCCTTGAGCGCCGCCTCCACCTGCTCGATCGCCTGATAGATGACCGAGTAGTAGCGGACGTCGATGCCCTCGCGGTCGGCGTACTCCCTGACCTTGGCCTCGGGTCGGACGTTGAAGCCAATGATGACCGCGTCGGTGGCCGAGGCCAGGTTGACGTCGTCCTGCGTGATGCCGCCGACGCCGCGGTGGACCACGCGAAGTCCCACCTCGTCAGAGACCTCGATCTGCAGGAGGGCGTCCTCCAGCGCCTCGACCGAGCCCGAGCCGTCACCCTTGAGGATCAGCGTGAGCTGCTCGACCTTGCCCTCGGCGATGGCCTTGTCCAGATCCTCCAGCGACACCCGCCGGCGGGTCTTGGCCTGCATCGCGTTGCGCTCCCGGGCCGAGCGCCGTTCGGCGATCTGCCGGGCCACCCGGTCCTCGTCGACGACGAGGAAGTTGTCGCCGGCTCCGGGAACCGAGGTGAGACCGAGCACCTGCACCGGCCGTGCGGGACCGGCCTCGGTGACCAGGGCCCCGTCCTCGTCCAGCATCGACCGGACCCGCCCGAAGGCGTCCCCGGCGACGACGGAGTCGCCGACCCGTAGCGTTCCGCGCTGGATCAGCACGGTCGCCACCGGTCCGCGGCCGCGGTCGAGGTGACCCTCGATCGCCACTCCCTCGGCGTCCTGGTTCGGGTTGGCGCGCAGATCCAGCGCGGCATCGGCGGTGAGCAGGACCGCGTCGAGCAGTTCGTCGATGCCCATGCGGCGCAGCGCCGAGACGTCCACGAACATGGTCTCGCCGCCGTACTCCTCGGCGACGAGGCCGTACTCGGTCAACTGCTGGCGGATCTTTGCGGGGTTGGCGCCCTCCTTGTCCACCTTGTTGACCGCGACGACGATCGGGACCTCCGCGGCCTGCGCGTGGTTCAGCGCCTCGATCGTCTGCGGCATGACGCCGTCGTCGGCGGCCACCACCAGTACGACGATGTCCGTGACGTTGGCGCCCCGCGCACGCATGGCGGTGAACGCCTCGTGACCCGGGGTGTCCACGAACGTGATCAACCGCTCGATGCCCTCGTGCTCGTGCTCGACCTGGTAGGCGCCGATGTGCTGGGTGATGCCACCGGCCTCACCGGTTGCCACGTCGGTCCGCCGGATCGCATCCAGCAGCTTGGTCTTGCCGTGGTCGACGTGACCCATCACCGTGACCACCGGCGGGCGGGACACCAGATCGGACTCGTCGCCTTCGTCCTGGCCGAAGCTGATGTCGAAGGAGTCCAGCAGGACGCGGTCCTCCTCCTCCGGGCTGACCACCTGGACCACGTAACCCAGCTCCGAGCCGAGCAGCTCGAGCGTCTCGTCGTTGACTGATTGGGTGGCGGTAACCATCTCACCGAGGTGGAACATCACCGTCACCAGCGCCGCGGCGTTGGCGTCGATCCGCTCGGCGAAGTCGACCAGCGACGCCCCGCGGGGCAGCCGGATCGTCGCGCCGTTGCCGCGAGGGACCTGCACGCCACCGATCGACGGTGCCTGCATGTTGTCGAACTCCTGCCGGCGCTGCTTCTTGCTCTTGCGACCGCGCACCGGGCCACGGCCACCCGGGCGGCCGAAGGCACCGGCGGTGCCGCCACGCC
>JACCZY010000267.1 GCA_013695685.1 Geodermatophilaceae bacterium
TCACCCGTTCGCCGCTAGGGCATCCGCTCCGAAGAGCAGAGCCTCGCTCGACTTGCATGTGTTAAGCACGCCGCCAGCGTTCGTCCTGAGCCAGGATCAAACTCTCCATAGATGTCTATTACTTCAAGACCGGGCGGCAAGCCGCCACGGGTGAAGTGACACGAAGAGCGGTAACCACCGAAGTGGCACCAATCACTGGCCAAACGAGCTGTGTGCTCGATTGTCCATTTTCAGATGTTGCTTTCCGGCTCGACGCTTCGACCGACCCGGGGGCGGGTCAGTCTGTCGTCAAGGCCGGAGTTTGGCACTGACTTTTAGCACGCTGTTGAGTTCTCAAGGAGCGGAGGCGCACCGCAGCGGGCCTTCCAGCCGTTCGCGGGGCAACTTATGGAACGTTACGCGGTCGGTTGCTCGACGTCAAACCCGGGAGTCCCGGCGCCGCACAGCCGCGTCCCTCCATTATCCACGGTCAGGAGCCATCCTGCACCTGGTTTGCGAAGGGTAGATCTCAGGGTTTCCCGGCCCGGTACGGACCAGTGCTAGCAAGGATAGTTCGGCTTACCCACCCGGTCAAACGAAGGTCGCAGCGCGCCCTGGACCGCCGTCCATCGACGAAGCGGCCGCCCCAGCGTGGTTACCTCAGGTCGTCGACCTTGCTGCGCCACCGCCGACCTCCACGCCCGCGACCGCCCGCTTCCCGCGGCGGACTACCAGCCAGCGGCCGTGCAGGAGGTCGCCCGGGCCCGGCTTCCAGTCCACGTCGGTCACCCGCATGTTGTTGACGTAGGCACCGCCTTCGGCCACGGCTCGCCGGGCGGCCGACGTGGTCGCGCAGAGCCCGGACAGATGCAACATGGCGATGACGCCGGGCAACTCGCCGCTCAGACGCACCGTGCCGGCCTCGAGCAGCGCCGCCTCGAGCAGCGGCTCGGGCAGGGCTGGCAGCTCGCCCTGGCCGAACAAGGCGGCGCTGGCTGCTCTGACCTGCTCGGTGGCCACTGGCCCGTGCACGAGCGTGGTCATCTCCGCTGCAAGCGTGCGCTGCGCTTCGCGGTCCGCCGGACGGCTCGCCGCCGCCTCGGCCAGCACTTCGATCTCCTGGCGGCCGAGGAACGTGAACCTGCGCAGCCGGCCGACGACGTCAGCGTCGTCGGTGTTCACCCAGTACTGGTACCAGGCGTACGGCGACGTCAGCTGCGGATCCAGCCACATGGACCCCCCACCGGTGGACTTGCCGAACTTCTCCCCGGAGGCGCTTGTCACGAGAGGCAGCGTGAGCGCGTGCGTCGTACCGCCCTCGACCCGGCGGATCAGGTCGACCCCCCCGAGGATGTTCCCCCACTGGTCCGAGCCGCCGATCTGCAGCGCACAGCCGGCCCGGCGGTACAGCTCGAGGTAGTCCATCGACTGCAGCAAGAGGTAGCTGAACTCTGTGTAGCTGATGCCGTCGGAGTCCAGGCGCCGGCGGATGGTGTCGCGCGCGAGCATGACGTTCACCGAGAAGTGCTTACCGATGTCACGCAGGAAGTCGACCGTCGACAGGCTCGCGGTCCACTCGTTGTTGTCGACCAGGCGCGCCGCGTAGTCGCCGTCGAAGTCGAGGAACTGGGCGAGCTGGTGGCGGATCGGCACCAGCCAGTCCCGGATCACCTCGACGGAGTTCAGCTGGCGCTCGCCTCCGAGATCGCGGGGATCACCGATCATGCCCGTGGCGCCGCCGGCCAGGGCGATCGGCCGGTGTCCGGCCAGCTGGAACCGGCGAAGGGTGAGCAACGGCACCAGATGCCCGACATGCAGGCTCGGTCCGGTCGGGTCGAACCCCGAGTACAACGTGACCGGCCCGCCGTCGAGAGCCGCGCGCAACGCGACCTCGTCCGTCGACTGGGCTACCAGTCCGCGCCAGTGCAGCTCGTCGAGGATGTTGCCGCTGTGGTGTTCACTCACCGGCTCAGTCTTCACGATCGCCGCCAGCAGGTTTCGTGATCATGGCCCTTCCTGACGGCGCAGGGTCGGTCCGCCGCGGCCTGCCCGGTCGGAACTGACTGACCGACGGCGCCTCGGCCACCCAGAACCGCCACGGCAGCTCGGCCGCCGTGCTGATGCCGACCCGCGGACCAGTGTGAATCCCCGGTACGCCGCCGCACACCGTCAGCCGGACCCGGCCGCCCCGGTCGAGCAGGTCGATTCCGTCGTCACCACCGGTCAGCCCCAGCGCCGTGGTCAGCCGCGCCGGTCCGCGGGCGAGGTCACGATCGGTGCGCGCCGCCGGCCGGCGGCTCCGGGCGAGCGCTATGCCATCGACCACCTCACCCGCACGCAGCAGCACCGCGCCGGCCGTGCCGTCGGGCTGGCAGACGACGTTGGCGCACCAGTGCAGGCCGTAGCTGAGGTACACGTAGAGACGGCCGGGAGGCCCGAACATCACCGCGGTACGCCGGGTCGGCCCGCGGAACGCATGCGAGGCAGGGTCGGCCTGACCCTCGTAAGCCTCGACCTCGGTGAGACGGACGGTGACCGGCCCCTCGGCGGAGTCCACCCGCAGCGTCGCGCCGAGGAGCTGCGGAGCTACCTGTACGGCGGGCCGGGTGAGGAACGCGCGCGGGTTCAGCGCGACCCGCCCTGCGCCCAGGCCGCGTGCTCGTGCGCCAGGTCGGCCAGTGCCGACAACTGCTCGGCAACCCGGGCGGGCGCCGTACCGCCGTGTGCGGACCTGGCCTGGATGGCACCCGTCACCGACAGGATCGATCGGACCGCCGGGGTGAGTGCGGGGTGGACCGCGGTGAGTTCCGCGTCGGAGAGTTCATCCAGTTCCAGCCCCCGTTCGGAGCAGAACCGGACCATGGCGCCGGAGATCTCGTGCGCCTCGCGAAACGCCGTCCCTTCGCGCACGAGCCACTCGGCCACGTCCGTGGCCAGCGCGAACCCCTGCCCGGCGGCGGCACTGACCCGCCCGGTACGGATCACGAGCGAGGCCATCATCCCGGCCACGGCCGGGAGCAGTACCAGCAGCTGCTCGACGGTGTCGAAGACCGGCTCCTTGTCCTCCTGCAGATCCCGGTCGTAGGCCAGCGGAAGGCCCTTGAGCGTCGCGAGCAGTCCGGTGAGGTTGCCGATGAAGCGGCCGGACTTGCCCCGGGCGAGTTCGGCGATGTCGGGGTTCTTCTTCTGCGGCATGATCGACGAACCGGTGGAGTAGGCGTCGTCGAGCTCCACCCAGCCGAACTCGGTCGAGGCCCACAGGCACACCTCCTCGCCTATCCGCGAGAGGTGCACCCCGAGCAGCGCGGCCACGAACAGGAACTCCGCGGCGAAATCGCGGTCGGACACCGCGTCGATCGAGTTGGCCGCCGCCGAGTCGAAGCCCAGCTCCCGGGCGGTCGCGGCCGGGTCCAGCGGAAGAGATGATCCGGCCAGCGCCCCCGATCCCAGTGGCGAGACGGCGGCCCGGCGGTCCCAGTCGCGGAACCGGTCGACGTCACGGGCTAACGCGTGGACATGCGCGAGCAGCTGGTGGGCGAGCAGGATCGGCTGGGCATGCTGGAGATGCGTCATCCCCGGGGCCGGGACCGCGCGGTGCTCCTCGGCCAGCGCGACGATCGCCGTCTCCAGCTCCGAGATCCGCGCCACGATCCAGCGTACGGCGTCGCGCAGGTACAGCCGCAGATCCGTGGCCACCTGGTCGTTGCGGCTACGACCAGCGCGGAGCTTGCCGCCCAGCCCGCCCAGACGTTCCAGCAGGCCGCGCTCCAACGCGGTGTGGACGTCCTCGTCGTCCACGGTCGGGCGGAAGCTGCCGTCGGCGACGGCAGCCTCGAGATCGTCCAGGGCCGCGAGCATCCGGGTCAGTTCCTCGGCGTCCAACAGCCCGGCTCCGTGCAGGATGCGGGCGTGTGCCCGCGATGCGGCGAGGTCGTACGGCGCCAGCCGCCAGTCGAAGTGCACCGACAGCGACAGCGCGGCGAGCGCCTCCGAGGGGCCGGTGGCGAACCGCCCACCCCAGAGCCGCAGTGGCTCGCTGCGCTCGCTCGGCCCGTGCCCATCGGCTCGGTCGCTGCGCTCGCTCACCCCGTGCCCATCGGCTCGGTCGCTGCGCTCGCACGGCCGGAGCCGAGCACACGTGCATCCCGAGCGGCAGCCAGCCTGCTCGGCATCCCCCACAGCTCCACGAAACCCCGGGCGAGGGTCTGGTCGAACGTGTCGCCGCTGTCGTACGTCGCCAGCCCGTAGTCGTACAGCGACGCCGTACTGCGCCGTCCCGTCGGCACCGCCCGCCCGCCGTGCAGCCGCAGCCGGACCTCGCCGCTGACGTTGACCGAGGCCTCCTCGAGGAAAGTGTCCAGCGCGCGCTTGAGCGGGGAGTACCACAGCCCGTCGTATACCAGCTCGCTCCACCGCTGCTCGACCTGGCGCTTGAACCGGGCCAGATCCCGCTCGACGGTGACGGACTCGAGCTCCTGGTGCGCGGTGATCAGCGTGATGGCGCCGGGCGCCTCGTACACCTCACGGCTCTTGATGCCGACCAGCCGGTCCTCGACCATGTCCAGCCGGCCGACACCCTGCGCGCCGGCTCGACGGTTCAGCACTTCGATGGCCGACAGCATGCTGACCGGCTCGCCGTCGATCGCCGTCGGGACACCGTGGGTGAAGGTGATGACCACCTCGTCGGCGGCACGGCCGGCAGCCGGGTCGGACGTGTAGCTGTAGACGTCCTCGATCGGGGCGTTCCAGATGTCCTCGAGGAAACCGGTCTCGACCGCACGGCCCCACACATTCTGGTCGATGGAGTACGGCGATTTCTTCGTGACGTCGATCGGCAGGCTCTTCTCCTCGGCGAAGGCGATCGCCTTGTCCCGCGACATCCCCGAGTCGCGCACCGGCGCCAGCACCTTCAGGTGCGGAGCCAGGGCCCCGATGCCGACCTCGAACCGGACCTGGTCGTTGCCCTTCCCGGTACAGCCGTGCGCGACGGTGTCCGCCCCGTGGTACATCGCGGCGGCGACAAGGTGCTTGACGATCACCGGACGGGACAGCGCCGAGACGAGCGGGTAGCGGTCCATGTAGAGCGCGTTCGCCTTGAGCGCCGGCAGGCAGAAGTCGTCGGCGAACTCCTCACGCATGTCGGCCACGACCGCCTCGACGGCTCCGCAGTCCAGCGCACGCTGCCGGATGACGTCCAGGTCCTCCCCGCCCTGGCCCACGTCGCCGGCCACGGCGATCACCTCCGCGCCGGTCTGCTCGGCGATCCAGCCGATCGCCACCGACGTGTCCAGTCCGCCGGAATAGGCAAGCACTACCCGTTCAGTCATGGTTGTCCTTTCGTGGATGATGCTCGCCGGCGGCCAGCGCACGTAACCGGCCGGCGAGCGCCTGGCCACCGTCGGCGTCCCTCGCCACGGCCAGGATCGTGTCGTCCCCCGCGATGGTGCCGAGGACGTAGGGCAGGCCGGAGCGGTCCAACGCGGAAGCGAGGAACTGGGCAGCGCCCGGCGGGGTGCGCAAGACGGCGAGGTTTCCGCTGGCTTCGGCGTCGACCAGCAGGTCGGCGAGCAGCCGGACCAGCCGCGCCGGAGGCGCCAGCGACGGGCGCAGCGGAGCCTCCCCCTCGTCCGGTACGACGTACGCACCGGGGCCGCCGTCGGCACCCCGCAGCTTCGCAGCACCCAACTCCTCCAGGTCGCGGGACAGCGTGGCCTGCGTCACGGCCACGCCGTCGGCGGCGAGCAGCCGGGCCAGCTCCGCCTGCGAGTGCACCGGCCGGGCCTGGACGAGCGCGAGGATCCGTGCGTGCCGGGCGCTGCGGGTCAGCGGAGCGTGGCTACCCATGTGGATACATCTGCATCGCTAACCGGACCGTTCCAGCAGCCAGGTCAACAGCGCCTTTTGCGCATGCAACCGGTTCTCCGCCTCGTCCCACACCGCGCTGGCCGGTCCGTCGATCACCGACGCGGCAATCTCCTTGCCGCGGTACGCCGGAAGGCAGTGCAGCACCACCGCATCGTCGCCACGAGCCAACGCAGCCTCATCGAGCCGGTAGCGCACGAACGGTGCGGATCGGGCGTCCCCCTCGCCCTCCTGTCCCATCGACACCCAGGTGTCGGTGGCCAGTACGTCGGCGCCGTCGCACGCCTCGGCCGGATCCTCCAGGAAAGTCGCCGACCCACCTGTCTCGGCGGCTATCCGGCAGGCCCGGTCCAGAATGGCGGGATCCGGCGGATATCCCGCGGGTGCGGCGATCCTGACGTGCATCCCCGCGAGCGCCCCACCCAGCAGGTAGGAGTGCGACATGTTGTTCGCGCCGTCGCCCAGGTAGGTCAGGATCCGGCCGGCCAGCCCCTTCTTGCGCTCCCGCACGGTCTGCAGGTCGGCCAGGATCTGGCACGGATGGAACAGGTCGGTCAGGGCGTTGACGACCGGGACCCGGCTAACCGATGCCATCGTCGCGATCCGGTCCTGGCCGAACGTGCGCCAGACGATCGCCGCACACTGCCGCTCGAGCACCCGGGTGGTGTCCTCGATCGGCTCGCCCCGGCCGAGCTGGGTTCCGAGCGAGTCGAGAACGAGCGGGTAGCCGCCGAGTTCGGCGATGCCGACGGCGAAGCTCACGCGGGTCCGTGTGGACGGCTTGTCGAAGATGACCGCGACGGCCTTCGGGCCGTCCAGCGGCCTCAAGGCGAAGCGGTCGGCCTTCACCGTGTCGGCCAGGTCGAGGATCTCGGCCTGCTCCGCAGGGGTCAGGTCATCGTCGCGGAGGAAGTGGCGGACCATTACGGCGCTCCGTCTTCTGCCAGTGCCGTGTCCAGCGCGGTGGGCAGCGCCGCGACGAAGGCATCGGCCTGTGCGTCGGTCAGGACGAGTGGCGGCGCGAGCCGGAGCACTCTGGGGGTCACGGCGTTGACGAGGAAGCCGGCCAGCCGCAGCTGCTCCTCCACCACCGGGGCCCGATCCTGGCAGAGCACGATGCCCAGCAGCAGCCCGGGTCCGCGGACGCTGTCGACGAGGGGGTGCCGCAGCCCCGCGATGTCCGCGGCCAGGCGCGCGCCGAGCGCCTTCGCCCGGCCGGGCAGGTCGGTTCCGACCACCACGTCGAGTACGGCGAGAGCGGCCGCGGCGCAGACCGGGTTGCCGCCGAACGTCGTGCCGTGGCTGCCCGGGGTCAACAGCTCCGAGGCGCCGCCGAAGGCGAGGCAGGCGCCGATCGGCAGTCCGCCACCCAGCCCCTTCGCCAACGTCAGCAGGTCCGGGGCGATCGACTCCGCCTGGTGCGCGAACATCGTCCCGGTGCGGCCGATCCCGGTCTGCACCTCGTCCAGGCACAGCAACGCGCCGTGCTCCGACGTGATCTGCCGGGCGGCGGTGAGATACCCCGGCGGGGCGGGTACGACGCCGCCCTCCCCGAGCACCGGCTCCAGAATCACCATCGCGGTGTCGTCAGTAACGGCATCGGCCAGAGCCCGGACGTCGCCGTACGGGACATGGGTAACGCCGTCGGGCAACGGACGGAACGGGTCGGACTTGGCCGGCTGCCCGGTCAGCGCCAGGGCACCCATCGTGCGGCCGTGGAAGGCGCCCTCGGCCGCAACGACGTGTGTGCGTCCGGTCCGCCGCGACGCCTTGAACGCCGCCTCGTTCGCCTCGGCGCCGGAGATGGTGAAGAAGACCCGCCCGTCCCGGCCGGTCAGCTCGAGGAGCCGCTCGGCGAGTTCCACGACCGGCTCGGTGACCGCGAAGTTGGACACGTGGCCGAGCGTCGCCACCTGGCGGCTGACCGCCGCCACGACGGCCGGGTGGGCGTGCCCCAGGGCGTTGACGGCGATGCCGGCCAGCAGGTCGACGTACTCGCGTCCGTCGACGTCCCACACGGTGGCGCCGGAGCCGCGGACGAGAGCCAGCTTCGGGGTGCCGTAGGTGCTCATGAGCGAGCCCTGCCAGCGGGCCGTCAGGTCGGCGGTCGATGTCATGACGCGACCGCCAGGTCCGGGACGACCATGGTGCCCACTCCGTCGTCGGTGAAGACCTCGAGCAGCACCGAGTGCGCGACCCGGCCGTCGATGACGGTCGCCCGCGGGACGCCGCCGTGCACCGCCCGGAGGCACGCCTCCATCTTCGGCCGCATTCCGGTCTCCAGCCGCGGCAGCAACTCGGCCAGGTCGGCAGCGTGGATCTGGCTGATCACGGCGGAGCGCTCAGGCCAGTCGGCGTACAGCCCCTCGATGTCGGTGAGTACGACGAGCTTGTGCGCACCGAGAGCCACGGCGATCGCGGCCGCTGCGGTGTCCGCGTTGAGGTTGTGCACCTGACCGCTGACGTCCGGCGCCACGGTGGAGATCACCGGTATCCGCCCGGCCGCGATCAGGTCCTGCACCGCCGCCGGATTCACCGCTACGACCTCGCCGACGAGCCCGAGGTCGATCTCGGCGCCGTCGACGCTGGCCGTTCGGCGGGCGGCGGTCAGCAGGTGGGCGTCCTCCCCAGACATCCCCACGGCCAGCGGGCCGTGCTCGTTGATCAGCCCGACGAGTTCCCGGCCCACCTGTCCGACCAGGACCATGCGTACGACGTCGATGCTCTCCGGAGTCGTCACCCGCAGACCTGCGCGGAACTCACTGATGATGCCGAGCCGGCTGAGCATGCTGGCGATCTGGGGCCCGCCGCCATGCACGACAACGGGCCGGATGCCGGCGTAGCGCAGGAAGACGATGTCGGCCGCGAAGGCCCGCCTCAGCTCGTCGTCCACCATCGCGTGGCCGCCGTACTTCACCACGACGGTCTTGCCCTGCAACTTCTGCAGCCAGGGCAGGGCCTCGATCAGGACGCCAGCCTTGTCCAAAGCGGTGCGCTGGGCGGTGTTCACGACGCGTACGCCGAGTTCTCGCGGACATAGCCCACACTCAGGTCGTTCGTCCACACCGTCGCCGTCTCCCGACCGCTGTTGAGATCCACCGCGATCACGACCCGGCGGCCCGACAGGTCCACAGTGGACCGATCCGCCGCGGCGGCACCTTGTGCGCAGACGGCCACCCCGTTCATCGCGACGTCCAGCTG
>JACCZY010000286.1 GCA_013695685.1 Geodermatophilaceae bacterium
GCCTCGACGCTCATCGTCTGGCAGTAGCCGGCACACGAAAGCCCTGCTGCAGCGTCCACAAAGGACCGTACGGCGGTTGCACGGGCGTCCGGAGCAGCGACAGCGGTGGACTCATCCCAGTTGCCCGAGCTGTGGACGCCCATCGGCGGGGTCAACCCGGCCCAGCGCGTGTCGACCGAGCTCTGGGCCGCGGCGGTGAGACAAGAGGACACCAGCGCCGACAGGGCTTCCGGGGATGTTCGGTTCGTAGCAGCGGACGCCGTACGCCCGTCCACGTGGACCTGCAGGACCACCCGGTCGGACTCGTCGGCGACGTTCTGATGGATGAAGGACTCGGCGAATCGGGTCAGCGCCAGGGATTCCCGGGAGACTGTCACTGCCGCGTCGGCCGACCGGTTCGCCGCAGCGACCAGCTCAAGCACCCGTGCGGCGATGTCCTCCAGGCGGGTCATCCGCGCACCCCCACCCGCACGCCGCGGAACCTGGCGGGCATGGCCGGGTGGCCGGTGTGACCAGTCTGGCCGGGCTGGCCCTTGCCGCAGTTCGGCGTACCCCAGAAGCGGCGCTCGGGCTCACCGGCCAGCATGTCCATGGACGCCCAGAAGTCCGGACCGATGCCGGTGTACGTCGGATTCCGCAGCAACCGTCCACGTGTGCCGTTCTTGACCTCCCAGCCGATCTCGCAGCCGAACTGGAAGTTGCGCCGCTTGTCGTCGATCGACCAGGACCTGTTGTGCTCCATGAAGATGCCGTCGTCGGTGGCCGAGATCATCGACTCAAGACTGTCCGGGCCAGGGAGCAGGCCGACGTTGGTCATCCGCACCATCGGGATCCGGGCGTACCCGTCGGCGCGGACCGCGCCGGCGTAGTCGAGTCCGGCCATAGAGGCGGAGTCGCGGCCTGCGAGCACGCCGACCCACATTCCGTCGCGGACGATGTCGTTGGCAGCGGCCGGGGTCCCTTCGTCGTCGTACCCGAAGGACCCCAGTGCACCGGGCAGCGTCGGGTCGGCCGTGACGGTCATCAGGTCCGAGCCGTACCGCAGCGTGCCGAGCTTGGACAGGTCCAGCCAGGAGGTACCGGCGTAACCCGCCTCCCAGCCGAGGATCCGGTCCAGCTCGACCGCGTGCCCGACCGACTCGTGGATCTGCAGGGACATCTGCTCGCCGCCGAGGATCAGGTCCGTGGTCCCGGCCGGGCAAACGGGTGCGGTCAGCAACTCGATCGCCTCGGCCGCGATCCGCTCGGCGTGGGCGGGCAGATCGATCGAGCGGACCAGTTCCCAGCCGGCGGTGCCGTACTGCCCACGGAAGCTCGGGTACGAGCGGCGCTGGGTCGAGCCCTCGCCGTACGTCATGCAGTGCATCCCGGCGCCGCACTCGCGGATCCGCTGGTCGATCCGGTGGCCTTCGGAGGAGACGAACCACTTCTCGGTGTCCCAGATCTGGTAGAGCGCCGAGGCCAACGGGACTCCCGCCGCCCGCATCGTCGCCGTGACACCGACCAGCAGGTCGCCTTTGTCCGACAACGACAGAGAGAGCGGATCTTCCTGGCACGCGCTGGCCCAGCTGTCCTGCCGGACGTCGGTGCCGACCAGGTCGATGTCCGCGCCGGGAACCAGCGCGGACGCGCGGGCGATCTCGGTAGCGCGTTCACCGGCCCGGCGTACGGCGGCGGCGTCCAGGTCCGGTACGGCGAAGAACCCCCAGGACGACCCGACGAGGGCACGCACACCCACGCCGACGGTGTCCCGCTGCGAGAGATCCTCGACATCGCCGTTCTGCGCGGTCATGGACTCGTAGCGGCTGTGCATCACCCGCGCGTCGGCGTACCGCGCTCCGGCGCCGATGGCCGCCTCGACCGCCCGAGTCGCTGTGTCAAACACCGGTTACACGTTCTCGCGGCGGCGGATCTTGCTGCCGAGCCACACCAGGGGATCAAACTTGCGGTCGACCACGCGCTCCTTCATTGGGATCAGGGCGTTGTCGGTGATCTTGATGTGCTCGGGGCAGACCTCGGTGCAGCACTTGGTGATGTTGCAGTAGCCGAGCCCGTGCTCGTCCTGCGCCTGCTTCTTGCGGTCCATCTCATCGAGGGGATGCATGTCCAACTCCGCAATACGCATGAGGTAGCGCGGGCCGGCGAAGGAGTCCTTGTTGTCCTCGTGGTCGCGGACGACGTGGCAGACGTCCTGGCAGAGGAAGCACTCGATGCACTTGCGGAACTCCTGCGAGCGCTCGACGTCGATCTGCTGCATCCGGTAGTCCCCGGCGGCTACCCCCTTCGGCGGTGCGAACGCGGGGATCTCGCGGGCCTTGGCGTAGTTGAACGACACGTCGGTCACCAGGTCGCGGATGACGGGGAACGTCCGCAGCGGCGTGACAGTGATCGTGTCGTCCTCGGTGAACGTGCTCATCCTGGTCATGCAGAGCAACCGCGGCCGGCCGTTGATCTCCGCGCTGCAGGAGCCGCATTTGCCGGCCTTGCAGTTCCACCGAACCGCGAGATCGCCGGCTTGGGTGGCCTGCAGGCGGTGGATGATGTCGAGGACCACCTCGCCCTCGTTCACCTCGACCGTGAAGTCTTGTATCTCCCCCCCGGCCACGTCTCCACGCCAGATCCGGAAGTGGCCTTGGTAGCTCATGTGAGGTCCCCTTCCGGGAGAGCGGCCAGTTCCGCTTCGGTCAGGTACTTGGCCAGCTCGCTGCGGTCGAACAACGCGATGAGGTCGGCCCGGATGTCGGGCACCGGCTGCCGTTTCAGGTCGACCTCGACCGAGCCGGGGGCGTGCGAGCAGACCAGGTTCACCTTTCGCCAGTCGGCGTCCATGGCCGGGAAGTCGTCCCGGGTGTGCCCGCCGCGACTCTCCTGGCGTTCCAGCGCCGACTTGGCCACGCACTCGCTGACGATGACCATGTTCCGAAGGTCCAAAGCGAGATGCCAGCCGGGGTTGAACTGGCGGTGTCCCACCACCTTGACCTTGGTGGCGCGCTCGCGGAACTTCTCCAGCCGGGCGAGGGCGTCCTCGATCTCCTCCGGCCGGCGGATGATGCCCACGAGATCCTGCATCGCCTGCTGCAGTTCCTGGTGGATCTCATACGGGTTCTCACCGACCTCGGTCTCGAAGGGCTGCAGCGCGAAGCCGATCACGTCGTCGAGATCGGATTCCCGTACGGCGGGGTGCCGGCCGCCGAGTGAGCCGACGTACTGCGCGGCACCGAGGCCTGCCCGGCGACCGAAAACGAGCAGGTCGGACAGGGAGTTGCCGCCGAGCCGGTTGGAGCCGTGCATCCCGCCGGCCACCTCACCGGCGGCGAAGAGCCCGGGGACCGACGCCGCGGTGGTGTCCGGGTCGACCTCGACGCCGCCCATGACGTAGTGGCAGGTCGGCCCGACCTCCATCGGCTCCTTGGTGATGTCGACGTCGGCGAGTTCCTTGAACTGGTGCCACATCGACGGCAGCCGCTTCTTGATCTCCTCGGCGGGCAGCCGGGTGGACACGTCGAGGAACACGCCGCCGTGTGGCGATCCCCGGCCGGCCTTGACCTCGCTGTTGATCGCGCGGGCGACCTCGTCGCGGGGCAACAACTCAGGCGGGCGCTTGTTGTTCTCCGGGTCGCTGTACCAGCGGTCGCCCTCGTCCTCGCTCTCGGCATACTGCTTCGTGAAGACGTCGGGAATGTAGTCGAACATGAACCGCTTGCCCTCGGAGTTGCGCAGGACGCCGCCGTCTCCGCGGACCGACTCGGTGACCAGAATGCCCTTCACCGACGGGGGCCAGACCATCCCGGTCGGGTGGAACTGGACGAACTCCATGTTGAGCAGCGACGCGCCGGCACGCATCCCCAGCGCGTGACCATCGCCGGTGTACTCCCAGGAGTTGCTGGTCACCTTGAAGGACTTGCCGATCCCGCCGGTGGCGAGTACGACGGCCGGGGCCTCGAACACGACCAAATCACCGGTCTCGCGGAAGTAACCGAACGCGCCGGCTACCCGTGGCCCGTCCTGCATGAGGTCGGTGATGGCGCACTCGTCGAAGACGCGGATCATCGCCTCGTAGTCGCCGTGGTCGCGCAGGTCGTCCTGCTGCATCGACACGATCTTCTGCTGCAGGGTGCGGATGAGCTCCAGGCCGGTTCGGTCGCCGACGTGCGCAAGCCGCGGATACTCGTGGCCGCCGAAGTTGCGCTGACTGATCTTGCCGTCCTTGGTGCGGTCGAACAGCGCGCCGTACGTCTCCAGCTCCCAGACGCGGTCCGGCGCCTCCTTGGCGTGCAGTTCGGCCATCCGCGGGTTGTTGAGGAACTTCCCACCGCGCATCGTGTCGCGGAAGTGCACCTGCCAGTTGTCACGCGCGTTGACGTTCCCCATGGATGCGGCGATGCCGCCCTCGGCCATGACGGTGTGCGCCTTGCCGAACAGCGATTTGCTGATGATCGCCGTACGCATGCCCTGCTCGCGAGCCTCGATCGCCGCCCGCAGCCCGGCGCCACCGGCGCCGATGACGACGACGTCGTACCGGTGACGTTGCACTTCTCGATCGCTCATGCCGCGCCTAGCCGATGATCCGCAGGTCGGAGATCCAGCCGGCGGAGACGGCGAGGATGTACACGTCGGTGAGCATCACCGAGACCAACGATATCCAGGCGAACTGCATGTGCCGGGCGTTGAGCTTGGACAGGATGGTCCACGCCTTGTAGCGCAGCGGATGCTTGGAGAAATGCTTGAGCCGGCCGCCGGTGATGTGTCGGCAGCTGTGGCAGGACAGCGAGTAACCCCACAGCATCGTGACGTTGACCAGCAGGAGCAGCGATCCGAGCCCGAAGCCGAAGCCGGTGTCGGGGAAGAACGCGAGGAGCACGTCGTAGCTGTTGATCAGCAGCAGGAGGCTGGCCGCATAGAAGAAGTAGCGGTGCGCGTTCTGCACGATCAGCGGGAAGCGCGTCTCCCCGGAGTACGCCTTGTGCGGCTCGGCGACGGCGCAGGCCGGAGGCGACAGCCAGAACGAGCGGTAGTACGCCTTGCGGTAGTAGTAGCAGGTGGCGCGGAAGCCGGCCAGGATCGGGAAGATCAGGAACGGCAGGGGGATGAAGAAGGGCAGTTCCGGCAGCGGAGTCCCGAGGTGTGCGGAACCTGGAACGCAGGAGTCGCTCAGGCACGGCGAGAACAGCGGCGTCAGGTAGTTGTACTCATCGACCCAGTAGTAGTCGCGCATGAAGATG
Organism: Geodermatophilaceae bacterium; assembly: GCA_013695685.1. Taxonomy (GTDB): domain Bacteria; phylum Actinomycetota; class Actinomycetes; order Mycobacteriales; family Geodermatophilaceae; genus JACCTY01. The sequence continues at coordinate 5,223 of JACCZY010000286.1, forward strand.
CGTACGCCGGTGTAGGCGATGAAGATCCCAAGCACGGCGACGGTGACGAGCGGCTGCAACCACCACCGGTCGGTGCGTAGCGTTCGAGCACCGACCCTGGCGCGCCCGGGAAAGTCGGTTCCAGCCCGCTGCCGGGCAGTGCCATCCACCGACGGTGGGTTCGGAGCGTCATCCACCGACGGTGGGTCAGGTGCAGAGTCGTCGCGCAGCGGTGGCGGGTAAGACACTGTGGCCAACGAGACCTCCGAGTCGCTGCACGTTCACCGGACTTGCCCTGAGTCTCGTCTTGATCAGCGGCGGGGGCAAAGTTGGGGGTCCGTGTCGTTCGGCACATCGTTTGGGGTAGGACTTGTCGATACCCAAGGTGATGCACCTTCCGGGCCCGGCTCCTCCGGGTTTCTTGCCGTGGCCGGGATGTAGTCAGAGCTGGACTGAGTGGCTGAGACTGAGCCGGCACAGACGAGCGTTCCCGCCGCCCAGAGGTGCATCGGGCGACGGGAACGACTGCTGCGGGTCGGCTACTTGAAGGCGTCCTTGACCTTCTCGCCGGCCTGCTTGACGTTGCTCTTGGTCTGTTCGTTGCGACCTTCCTGAGCCATGCTCTCGTCGTCGGTCGCCTCGCCGGTCTTCTCCTTGCCCTTGCCGAGCAGCTCCTCGGCCTTGTTCTTTGCCTTGTCCGTGCCGCTCATGTGAGCCTCCCTCGCTGGACGTGCACCGACTTTAGCCCGAACTCGGGCTCGGCACATCCTGGCGGGAGTGGAACCGCGCCGCGTGGCTACCGTGCGTTGCCGCGCTGTACGACGACACACCGACCTCACCAGGGCGTGTCCCGGTACAGCGCAGGCACGCGGAGGTTGCGGGATACGCCGTACAGTGGAGATGCCGACCGTGTGCCGATCCGGCGGCGCCCCTCGTTCTGGAGTGATCCACCGTGCCCGTTGTCCTGTCCACCCGTGACGACCTGCGCAATGTCGCCATCGTTGCCCACGTCGACCATGGCAAGACCACCCTCGTGGACGCGATGCTCTGGCAGTCCGGCGCCTTCCGCGATAATGCCGACATCGCCGACCGGGTCATGGACTCGATGGACCTGGAGCGGGAAAAGGGCATCACCATCCTGGCGAAGAACACCGCGGTCCGGCACGGCGGGCTGACCATCAACATCATCGACACGCCCGGCCACGCGGATTTCGGGGGAGAGGTCGAGCGTGGGTTGTCCATGGTCGACGGCGTGCTGTTGCTCGTCGACGCCAGCGAGGGCCCGCTGCCGCAGACCCGATTCGTGCTGCGTAAGGCCCTCGAGGCCCGGCTACCGGTCGTGCTCGTGATCAACAAGGTCGACCGGTCGGACGCTCGAATCGCGGAGGTCGTGGACGAGACGTACGAGCTGTTCCTGGACCTCGACGCCGATGAAAGCCAGATCGACTTCCCGATCGTATACTGCCAGGCGAAGACCGGTCAGGCGTCCCTGACCCGTCCGGAGAACGGGCAGAGCCCCGACTCGGCGAACCTGGAGCCACTTTTCGACGTACTCCGGGAGACGGTGCCCGCGCCGTCGTTCGACCCGGATTCCCCGCTGCAGGCGCATGTGACGAACCTGGACGCATCCCCGTACCTCGGCCGGCTGGCCCTGCTCCGCATCTACAACGGGTACCTCAAGAAGGGCCAGACCGTCGCCTGGTGCAAGACCGACGGCAGCGTCGAGCGGGTGCGCCTGACCGAGCTGCTGGGCACCGAGGCGCTCACTCGGGTCCCCATCGACGAGGCCGGCCCGGGGGACATCGTGGCGATCGCGGGCATCCCGGGGATCACCATCGGCGAGACGCTGACCGACCCCGAGCAGCCGCGGCCGCTGCCGGTCATCACCATCGACGAGCCGTCGATCAGCATGACGATCGGCATCAACACCGCGCCGCTGGCCGGGGGAAGCGGCTCGAAGCTCACCGCCCGCCAGGTCCAGACCCGGCTGGACAGCGAGCTGGTCGGCAACATCTCGATCCGGGTCAGCCCGACCGAGCGCCCGGACACCTGGGAGGTTCAGGGTCGGGGCGAGCTGCAACTGGCGATCCTGGTCGAGATCATGCGTCGGGAGGGGTTCGAGCTGACCGTGGGGAAGCCTCAGGTCGTGACGCGAACCATCGACGGAAAGCTGCACGAGCCGATGGAGCGGCTGACCATCGACGCCCCGGCGGATTACCAGGGGGTGTTGATCCAACTTCTCGCCCTGCGCAAGGGACGGTTGGAGCAGATGGTCGATCATGGCTCCGGTTGGCTGCGGATGGAGTACGTCGTACCGGCTCGCGGCCTGATCGGCTTCCGCACCGAGTTTCTCACTGAGACCCGCGGCACCGGGCTGTTGCACCACGTCCACGAGCGGTACGAGCCGTGGCACGGTGAACTGCGAACCCGGCCCACCGGTTCGCTGGTGGCCGACCGCAAGGGCCCGACAACCGGGTTCGCGCTGGCCAACCTGCAGGAGCGCGGGACATTGTTCGTCGGTCCCGGTACTGAGGTGTACGAAGGCATGATCGTCGGTGAGAACTCACGCTCGGACGACTTGGACGTGAACCCGACGAAGGAGAAGAAGCTGACTAACATGCGGCAATCCTCCGGAGACGTTCTGGTGCCGCTCATCCCGCACCGGATACTGTCCCTCGAGCAGGCGTTGGAATTCTGCCGCGAGGACGAATGCGTCGAGGTCACACCCGCGACGGTGCGGATGCGCAAGGTCATCCTGGATGCCCACCAGCGCGACAAACAACGCAGCAGACGGGCCAAGAGCGGGACCTGACAGTCATCTCGGACGGCGCCGGCGGCGGTGGGCGCGGCACAACGATCCGGTGATTGTTGGGTCTCTCTATGGTCACGATTGAGTGGCTGCGTTGGATAACGGTGCAGGGGCGCATTACGGTCTGCTGGCCCGATGGAATCCCGCGGGCGACAGTTTCCCTCACCCAAAGTGAGGAAAAGGGAGGCGCAGCAACGTGAAGGCAACGAGACGCAGAACGGCGGTGACCGCATCGATCGCCGCGACGGCGATGGTGTTGGCCGCCTGTGGCGGCAGTGACAGTGACGGTGGTGGCGCCACCGACGAGGGCGGTGACGAGGTGGAACGCGCCGGCACGCTGATCTATGGCGAAGGTACGGCGTTCCCCGAGAACCTCAACCCGCTGATCGCCGCAGGAAACTCGGTGGCGACGGCATTCCTGTTGATCCGGGTGTTTCCCGCGCCGTTCCGTACCCTCCCCGACTACACCATCGGCTTCGACGATGACCTGATGGCCTCCGAGCCGACGATCGAGGAGACCGACACCGGCCAGGTCATCACGTACGAGATCAGCCCGGATGCGGTGTGGAGTGACGGCACGCCCATCACGGCCGACGACTTCGAATTCAGCTGGCGGCTGCAGCGCTCCTCCGACCCGGCCGACGGTGGTTGTGAGTCGCTGCTGAGCACCACCGGCTACGACCAGATCGAGTCGGTCGAGGGCGCTGATGAGGGCAAGACTGTTACGGTCACCTACAGCTCACCTTTCCCGGACTGGAAGTCCCTGTTCGGGCTGTTCCCGGCGCACGTGCTGGACGAGGGTGACGACGCTGCCAACTGTGAGGCAACCACGGCAGGTTGGCCGACCGCCGAGGGCATTCCGGACGACATCTCCGGTGGACCCTGGCAGATCACGGCAGCAAACATCGACAGTGGCGCACAGGTCATCGCGCTGACCCCGAACCCCGAGTGGTACGGCGAGGGCCCGTTCCTCGAGCGTCTCGTGCACCAGACCATCGGTGACGAGTCGGGCACGGTCGTGTCCGCGCTGCAGTCCGGCGAGGTCGGCCTGGTCAACCCGCAGCCGCAGCTGGACCTGGTCACCCAGATCCAAGATCTCGCGCCGAACGTCGAGAGCGAGATCACCTTCGGATTGTCCTTCGAGCACTTCGACATGAACACCGGCAACCCGCACCTGGCCAAGCAGGAGGTCCGGCAGGCCTTCGCGTTGGCGCTGGACCGCCCGGCGATCGTCGAGGCGACGGTCGGCCAGTTCGATGACCGCGCCCAGGTGCTGAACAACCGGTTCTACGTCAACAACCAGCCGGAGTACGAGGACACCGCGCCGGAGCAGTACAACGAGCAGGACACCGCGGGTGCGATAGCGCTGCTCGAGCAGGCGGGTTACACCATCGGCGCTGATGGGATCGCCACGCACCCACAGGACGGTCGGCTCGAGCTGACCATGTCGACCACGCAGAACAACCCGCTGCGCGAGCAGACGATCGACCTCGCCGCGGTGCAGCTCGCCGAGGGCGGGTTCGCGATCGAGAAGTTCCTCGACCCGGACATCTTCGCCGGGGCTGACAAGCCGACCAGCCTGGAGGCGCGCGGCTTCGACGTCGCGCTGTTCGCCTGGGTGTCCTCGCCGTACGTGTCGGGCAACGTCTCGCTGTATGAGACCGGTGGCGGCCAGAATTACGCAGGCGTGTCCAACGAAGAGGTGGACGACCTGCTCGGGCAGCTGTCTACCGAGCTGGACGCGGACATCGCCGCGCAGCTGGCCAACGAGGCCGACACGATCCTGTGGGAGGAGGCGGCGACGATCCCGCTGTACCAGAAGCCGGCCTACACCGCATGGAGCAGTGAGTTCGAAGGCATCCAGCCGAATGCCACCAACGCCGGACCGCTGTGGAACTCCGAGGAGATCAAGCTCGCCGCCTAGCAGCACCGGAGTAGTGCTCCCCTAGGGAGTTGGCGGTGGGGGGGGGGGGGGGGGGG
>JACCZY010000009.1 GCA_013695685.1 Geodermatophilaceae bacterium
GGAGTGACACCGCCTCCGGCCGCCAGCGCGCCACGTCCAGCGCGGCGAGCGCCCGGGCAGCGGCCCGGAGGGTGACGGCGAGGTCATTGTCGGCCTCGGCAACGGTGATCGGGTCGGGTCGCACATCGCAGACCTCATGTGCGGTCCACAGCACGGTCCCGTCGCCGACGTCGCGGGTCAGCCCCAGACTCAACCCAAGGACGCCGTCGCCGGCCTGCATCGCCGCCGTGCTGAACGAGCCGGGGCCGGGCAGCCCGCGCGGGTCGCCCGGCACGGGGAGCACCGTGCGCAGCCGGGTCTCGCCCCGCTCGCGCAGCGCCGACAGTGCCCATCCGAGCGGTACCGGGTCGGACTGGCCCGGCAGGCCCGCGACCCGATGCACCTCGTCGCCGACGACAGCGTCGATCACGTCGTCGTAGCAGGCCCGGCCGGCCAGCCAGGCCGTGGACCATGCGGCGAGCAAGCCGCATCCGTGGCGATGCATGTCGGCGAGCCTACGTCGATCGCAGTGCGCCGGCGCATTAGCCTCGCGCCGGTGGGGACGACGCGGTACGGCTCGGATGTCATGCGGGGGTTTCGGCCCGGCCGGCGCCGCACGACGGTTCCGGTGGTGGCCGCTGAGGCCGGGCTCGTCGTGGAAGACGCGAAGAGCGGCTTCTGCGGCGCGATCCTCGGCTGCGGCAAGGACTCGTTGACGTTGCGGGACCGGCACGGCCGTGACCGGGTATTCCCGCTGTTCGCCGGCGGCTTTCTGCTGGCCGGGTCGCCGGTCACGTTGGTCCGTCCGGCGGCGCCGGCGGCGGCACCCCGGCGTACCGCCTCGGGGTCGATCGCGGTACAGGGCCAACCGGCACTGGTCGCGAAAGCCAGCCGGATCTACGTCGAAGGCGTGCACGACGCCGCGCTGGTCGAGCGGGTATGGGGCGATGACCTGCGGGTCGAGGGCGTCGTGGTGGAGCCGCTGCACGGGATCGACGACCTGCCGGCGGTGGTCCGCCACTTCCAGCCGTCCCGCCAACGCCGACTGGGCGTACTGGTCGATCATCTCGTCCCCGGCTCCAAGGAGAGCCGGATCGTCGCCGCCGTCACGGACCCGCACGTTCTCGTCACCGGCCATCCGTACGTCGACATCTGGCAGGCCGTCCGCCCTGCGGCGCTCGGGATAGCGGCCTGGCCCGCCGTGGCACCAGGAATCCCGTGGAAAGCAGGTGTCTGCGCTGCCCTGGAAGCCGGTGACCCCGCGGACTTCTGGCGCCGGGTGCTCGGCGCGGTGTCGTCGTACGCCGACCTGGAGACGCCGCTGCTCGGAGCGGTCGAACGGCTGATCGACTGGGTGACCGGACCGGCTTCCTAGGTCCGGGCGAAAGGGGCATCATCGGCAAAGGGCACCGGCGTGCTGTCGAGTGCGGCCGCGAGGGTGGCCGCCATTGCCGGGATCGTCGGTCGTGTCTCCGGGTCCAGCGCGAGGGCGGCGTCGATGAGCCTGGCGACGTCGGCCGGCACCCGACGCCGGCGCGGTAGCGGAGCCGGCGCCATGACGCTGACCTGCCGCCCGGTCGAGGTGGTCGGGCGCGCTCGCGAACCGCTGGACGGCGCCTCGGACGAGGCGGAAGTCCGCTCGGGTTGGGGGACCGCCGGCTCACCGACAAGGGCTTCGTAGAGCAAACCCCCGATGCCCCATACGTCGGCCGCCGGGCCGAGCCTGTCGCCGAGGGCTTGCTCCGGCGACAGGTAACCGGCAGTTCCGATACCGGGCTTGCGGCGCCCCGGTCGCCGGGCGAGGGACAGGTCGATCAGTTTGGCCCGGCCGCCGTCGGCCACGACGTTGGAGGGCTTCAGGTCCAGGTGCAGCCACCCCTGCCGGTGCAGGTAGCCGATCGCAGCGGTGAGGTGCAGCCCGAGGTGGAGCACGTCGCGTACCGGCAGGCGCTCGTGCTCGTCGAGCAAGGCCGACAGGGTGTGGCCGGACAAAGTTTCCAGGACAACCACAGGAGTAGGCGAACGGATCACGTCATACAGCCGAACGATGTGCGGATGGGTGAGCCGGCCGAGTAGGCGGCCTTCGGCCAAGAGGTCGCTGATGGATTTCCCGTCCGGGGGGCGGTCGGGCCGCAGCGTCTTGGCGACGCAGCGGCAGCCGCGCTCCTCGCTCCAGACGTCGTAGACGTTGACGTGCCTGCCTTCGTGCAGTTGCTGCAGAACACGCAGGCCCGGAAGATCCGGCGCGGTCGGCTCCGGCCCGCTCATGTGCGCCTCGACGCGTCGTCGAGGGCAGCTTCCTCCGGTTCCACGGCGGGGTCGAACGCTGGGGCGGGTCGGATCGGTTCGAGGGTGATTGTCCGGTTGGCCAGGGCCGCGACCTTCGGATCGTGGGTGATCAGCAGGACCGTCCGGTCGGTCGTCAGTCGCGGCAGCAGTTGGAGCGCGGTGGCCGGGTCGAGCCCGACCGTAGGCTCGTCGAGCACCAGGACTGCGGGGTCGCGCAGCAGGGTGCGGGCCAGCGCCAGCCGTTGCCGCTGGCCTCCGGACAACGACCTGCCCTTCTGGCCGACCCTGGTGTCCAGCCCCTCCGGCAGGGCCTGCACGAAGGCGAGCGCCTCGACCTGCTGCAGCGCCTCGATGACCTGCTCGTCGGTGGCCCACGGCTGGCCCATCCGGACGTTGTTCCGCACGCTCGCGTCCATCACCAGGGCTTCCTGCAACACGATGCCGACGTTGCTGCGGATCGTTTCCAGCCTCAGGTCCCGCAGGTCATGGCCGTCCAGCCGAACGCAGCCGGAGTCAGGGTCCACCAGGCGAGCGGCCAGCCGGGCCACTGTCGACTTTCCTGACCCGCTGGGTCCGACCAGAGCTACCACCTCACCCGGCTGGACGATCACGCTGAGCCCCTTCACCGCCGGCCTGGCCGATTCGGGGTAGCTGTAGCTGACAGTCTCGATGGCCAGCCGGCCGACCACGCGGTTCAGCCGGCGAGCACTCCGGCGCTCGGTGACCCCGGCCGGCGTGTCGAGCATCTCGAGCACCCGCTCCGCGCCGGCGGAGGCGGCGAAGACCGAGGCGACGACACTGCCGAGCTGCTGGATCGGGCTGTAGAGCAGGCCGAGGTAGGCCAGGAATGCAAGCAACTGGCCGAGGGTGAGGCGGCCGTCTACCAGCGCCCAGGCACCGAAGCCGATAGCCGTGAGAACGCCCATCAGCTCGAAGAAGTCGACGACCACCGGGTAGGCACCGCGCAGCCGCGCGGCGGCCAGCTCGGCCTCGTAGACGTCCTCGGCCTGCCGGTCGAACCGCTGGCTCTCCTCTTCCTGCATGCCGTGGCTCTGCACCAGCGCTGCCGCTCCGAGGGATTCCTCGGCTACGGAGGACAGCGAGCCGGTACGGCGCCGCTTCTCCCGGGAAGCCTGCTTGAGCCGGTTGGCGAACGCGCGGGCGAGGCTCCAGAACAGTGGCGCCAGCAGCAGTGCAGCAAGGGCAAGCTGCCAGTCGATGAGGAGTAGGGCGCCGGTGAAGAAGAGCACGCGGAACGTGGCCGAGACGGCGCTGGTCAGTGAGCTGACGAAGAGGGACTCGATCGCTGCTACGTCACCGCTGAGGCGGGAAACCAGGTCGCCGAGCCTTCGGCGATCCAATGCGGGCAGGGACAGCTGGTGCAGATGGGCGAAGAGCCGGCTACGGAGCCGGAGCAGAAAGGCGCCGCCGACGCGGGCGGCGAGGTAGTCATCGGTGTAGGAGAGGGCACCGGACAGCAGGTTCAAAGCGACGAACCCGATGCAGATACCGACCAGCGGACCCATGACCTGCGGAACCAGGACGGTGTCGACCAAGACCTGGAACAACCAGATCTCGACAGCTTGCAGTGCCGGGAGCGCTGCTACGGCGACAAGGCCGGTCAGCAGCAGCCAGCGGTCCGGTCGAAGGTCTGGCCAGAACCTTCTGAGCACCACGCGGATCGGCACTGCCGGGGCTGCTGCAACGATCGCCGAGCCCTCCCCGACCGGAGCGAGCAACCGGCGCAGGGACGTCAGGGGCCGGACAGTGAACGGCCCCCGACGTGGCCCGCGGTCGTTCGTGCCGGCCGCGGATACGCGTCGAGGGCCGTTCGCCGGTGTCACCGCGCAGGTCAGTCGCGCGAGGTGCGCGAGCGGCGGCGCCGACGGCGGCGGGGGCGGCTAGTGCGGCTGGTGCGCCGTCCGTCGGTGTTGGCCGCGGGGGTGACGGCTGCGAAGATTCCTGAGCGGGCCATGTCGTCCTCCTTGCTCTGTGCTACCGGACCCGGTGTCCGGCGCTGGCATCACGATTGCCCGCGCAGATGGCATGACCATGAAGTGAGCGTTAAAGGGCTTTCATCTGCTGGACAGGGGTACCCGATCCGCTCGACGTCGGTTGATCCAGCCGTCTGCCGGGCGGCAAGTGGTTGGATTGGGGCATGCCCGCCTGGTTGATCTGGCTCATCGGCTCGGGACTGCTGGCCGTCGCCGAGATCTTCACGCTGGATCTGGTGCTCCTCATGTTCGCCGGCGCCGCACTGGCGACCGCCGGCGTGGCCCTGCTGGGAGCCCCGGTGCTCGTGCAGCTGATCACGTTCATCGTCGCGTCGGTGGGGCTGCTCTTCGTCGTACGTCCGATCGCTGCAAGGCACCTCAGGGAACGCAATCCGCGTCAGGTCGACGGTGCGCAGGTGTACATCGGCCGGCTGGGGGTGGTGACCGAGCGGGTCGACGAGCATCGCGGCCGGATCAAGATTGACGGCGACGAATGGTCGGCGGTGACCGAGACCGCGATCGAGCAGTTCGACATCGGCGCCAAGGTTCGGGTGATGGAGATCAGGGGCGCCACCGCCGTAGTTTCCGGCGACTTAGTTTAGAGCACGTGGTCTAGCAGCACTGGTCCGACAGCTCGCAGCCGTCGAGGAGAAGGGACGTCCGATGGAAGCCCTGATCGCCCTAGCCGTGATCATCGTGTTCATCCTGATCGTGCTCGGGAGAAGCGTGCGGATCGTGCCGCAGGCGACCGCGTCGGTGGTCGAGCGGCTGGGCCGCTTCAACCGGACGCTGACACCGGGGCTGGCGCTGCTGGTGCCGTTCGTCGACCGGGTGCGCACCCGGATCGACCTGCGTGAGCAGGTGGTGTCCTTCCCGCCGCAGCCGGTCATCACCGCCGACAACCTCAACGTCGGCATGGACACCGTCGTCTATTTCCAGGTCACCGACCCCAAGTCCGCGACGTACGGGATCGCGAACTACATCCAGGCGATGGAGCAGTTGACTGTCACGACGCTGCGCAATGTGGTCGGCGGGCTGAACCTGGAGGAGACGCTGACCAGCCGCGACATGATCAACTCACAGCTCCGCGCGGTCCTGGACGGCACCACCGGCTCGTGGGGGATCCGGGTGGCCCGAGTGGAGATCAAGGCCATCGACCCACCGGGAACGATCCTGGAGTCGATGGAGAAGCAGATGAAGGCCGACCGTGACAAGCGGGCGATGATCCTCAACGCCGAGGGCATGCGGGAGTCGACCATCAAGACCGCGGAGGGGCAGAAGCAGTCTCAGATCCTGCAGGCGCAGGGAAACAAGCAGGCCACGATCCTCAACGCCGAGGCCGAGCGACAGGGTCAGATCCTGCGGGCCGAGGGAGAGCGGGCAGCGAAGTTCCTGCAGGCGCAGGGCCAGGCCAAGGCGATCGAGACAGTTTTCGCGGCAATTCACAACGGCGACCCGGATCCGCAGCTGCTCGCCTACCAGTACCTGCAGACGCTGCCGCAGATCGCTCAGGGTGACTCCAACAAGATGTGGATCGTGCCGAGTGAGTTCAGCCGGGCGCTGGAAGGTCTCGGCCGCGCCGTAGGGGGCGGCAGCGACGGCGGGTCCGACGGTGGTGACAACGGACCGTCCTGGCTGCGCGCCGAGCGCACCACGCCGCGTGAGCGCGCGGATGCGATCGACACGTCGGGCTGGTTCGACTCCAACCTGGCGCCGGCGGCTCAACAGCCGGAGGCGGAGACCGAAATGAGCGACACCACTCCTGGCGCCCTGACCGTGCCGAGCCTGTCGGCGGCGCGGGAGGAGGTCCCATCCACCCCGCCCGCGCTGAGGCCGCCGGATTCCCCGCCGGCCGACGCCGGACAGCAGCGATCACAGCACCGGGACCAGGACTCCGGGGAGTCGGAGCAGCCGCCACCCCGGCAGTAGGACTACACCGGCGCGGGCTGCGCGCTAGGGTCGGCGAACTGGGTGCGGTACAGCTCGGAGTACCGCCCGCGCCGGGCGAGCAGCTCGCCGTGCGTGCCACGTTCGACGATGCTGCCCTCGTCGATGACGAGGATCTCGTCGGCGGCCCGGATCGTGGACAGCCGGTGCGCGATGACGAGAGCGGTGCGTCCGCTCAACGCCTCGACCAGCGCCTCCTGCACCGCCGCCTCCGACTGGGAGTCCAGATGCGCGGTGGCCTCGTCCAGGATCACCACGCGGGGTCTGGCCAGGAGCAACCGGGCAATGGTCAGGCGCTGCCGCTCACCTCCGGACAGCCGGTAGCCCCGCTCTCCGATCACGGTGTCCAGCTGGTCTGGCAGCGACCGGACGAGGCGCTCCAGCCGGGCTCGCCGTAACGCGTCCCACATCTCGTCCCCGGTGGCCTCCGGCCGGGCGAAGCGCAGGTTGCCGCTGATCGTGTCGTGCCACAGGTGCCCGTCCTGCGTGACCACTCCCAGCGTGTCGCGGATGGAATCGAAGGACAGCTCCCGCAGGTCGACACCGGAGAACCGAATCGCTCCGCTGTCGACGTCGTACAGGCGGGCGGCCAGCGCCGCGAGCGTGGACTTCCCGGCGCCGGAGGATCCGACGAGGGCGACCAGGCGCCCCGGCTCGGCGGTGAACGACAATCCGTGCAGCACCTCCTCGCCGCCGCGGGTGTCCAGCGTCGCAACCTCCTCGAGCGAGGCGAGCGACACCGCCGTCGCCGGGGGATAGCTGAACCGGACGCCCTCGAACTCCACCGACACCGGTCCGTCGGGTACCTGGCGAGGCTGGTCCGGCTCGGCGATCAGAGGTACCAGGTCGAGCACCTCGAAAACCCGCTCGAAGCTGACCAGCGCGGTCATCACCTCCAACCGGGCGCTGGCGAGTGCGGTCAGCGGGGCGTAGAGCCGGGCCAGCAACAGCGCCAGCGCGACGACGTCACCGGCGTCGAGGTTTCCGCGCAGGGCGAGGTAGCCGCCGAGACCGTAGACCAACGCGAGGGCCAATGCCGAGACCAGCAGAAGCGCGGTCACGAAGACCCACTGGTACATCGCCGTTCGGACGCCGATGTCGCGGACCCGGCTGGCCCGGGCGGTGAACTCGAACGCCTCGTCCGCGGGGCGGCCGAACAGCTTGACCAAGGTCGCGCCGGGCGCGGAGAACCGCTCGGTCATCTGCGTGGTCATGGCCGAGTTGTGGTTGGCCGCCTCCCGCTCCATCGCGGCCAGCTGCCTGCCCATCCGGCGCGCAGGCAGCACGAAGACCGGCAGCAGGACCAGTGCCAGCAGGGTGACCTGCCAGGACAGCTGCAGCATCACGGCCAGGGTGAGCACCAGCGCCACGACGTTCGTCACGACGCCGGAGAGCGTGTCGCTGAAGGCCCGCTGCGCCCCGATCACGTCGTTGTTCAAGCGGCTGACCAGCGCCCCCGTCCGGGTGCGGGTGAAGAAGGCGACCGGCATCCGCTGAACGTGGGTGAACACCGCGCGGCGGAGGTCGAGAATCAGGCCCTCCCCGATGCGCGCCGACAGCCAGCGGCTGAACAGGCCGACCGCCGCCTCGAGCACGGCGATCAGCGCGATGATGACGGACAGGGTCACGACGGTGGAGACCTCGCCGTTGCCGACGATCGCGTTGACCACCCGGCCCGCCAGGACCGGGGTGGCCACGATGAGCACGGCCGAGACGACGCTGAGTAGTAGGAAGACAACGAGATCGCGCCGGTGCGGCCGGGCGAAGCCGAGGATCCGTTGCAGCGTCGTGACCGAGAACTTCCGGCGTTCCTCGTTCTGGTTCATGGCGTGGTACAGCGAGTTCCACGCGGCGAATTCCATGCTCATGTGGGCTCTTTCGACGTCGGTGGTTCCGGCGCAAGCCTGGCAGGAGGGTCTGACAGTTTCGCGCACCGCGATGATCCGCCCGGCCGGACACCGCTGTCGACCGGGTTCAGAGCTGTCGAGGGAATGCCGCCGCCACGGCTGCCCAGAAGATCCCGATCGTGACGACCGCCTTCTCCGCCCACCCGGCCGCATCGGCGAACCCGAACCAGACAAGTAGCGGGGCCAGCACGGCAAAACACGCCAACGCCGCCCGCGCCTCGGTCGGGTGCGTGCTGCGTCGGCGCAGCCCGAGGACGAGCGGTGCGAGCGACAGCGTGGTGAGGGCGATCGTCGCTGCGACGACGTGCACGACCTGCGACAGTGGGTGTGCGCTCGGCGTACACCAGGCCGCGTCGCCGCCTCCGCAGCCGACCCTGGCGACGGCGACGACGAGAGTCGCGGTCGCATTGACCGCGAGAACGGCGGCGGTGAGCCGGTCGACCGGACGTAGCAGCCACCCGGCGACAGCCATGGCGACAGCCTGCACGACGAAGGCGACGGCCATCACCCATGCGCCCGGGGCGCCGTACGCCGCAAGCACGCTGATCGAACCCTCGACGTGGGAGTAGCCGTCGTGACTGAACCCGAGTAGCAGCCAGCTTCCGGTGAAGACGACCGGGCCGATCAGGACGAGCGCGCGGGTTGCGAACCGGGTTACTGTCACGACCCCGCCGACCGTCGCGGAAAACGCATCCCACTAGCTTGCCGGAGGCGGCCACTGTCCCCATCGCACCGCCTATCATCGGCTGCCATGGCCGAGGGCGGCTCGACCTCCTTGAGTACGACAGCCGCCTGAACCGCGCCTACCAGTCCGCGACCTACAGCCGACCTGGAGGTCCTGTTCCGGGACCTGCCCGCCGTGGCTGGCTTGGTTCAGGGCCCGGTGCCGGCGGCCGAGACACGACCCGACCGCTGAGCTATCACCAAGGCCTGGTGGGTACACGGCCGTCCCCTCAGCCAACATGGCTGGCCCGTTCCGGTCCGACCAGGTCGGTAGTGGCGGTTGTTCGTCGGATGCTTGTTCTCGTTCGGTAAACGACGGGCTAGTCTCAGCGCCTCATGACCACTGTGGGCGAAGTCCCCAGCTCGCGGGCGCATGCAGGGGCACCGGAGTACGGCGACGTCCGGCAGCTGCACCCGGTGCCGCGCCGGACGGTCGCGCTGGTGGTCGCAGCGCAGGTGCTGCTGCTGACCGCGCTGTCCGGCCGCTACGGTTACCACCGGGACGAGCTGTACTTCCGTGTCGCCGCGGATCACCTAGCCTGGGGGTACGTCGACCAGCCGCCCCTGACCCCGCTGCTCGCCGCGGTCGGCACCGCCGTCTTCGGCGACAGCCTCATCGGGCTCCGCGTCATCGCGACCCTCATCAGCGCCGCAACCGTTCTCCTGGTGGTGCTGATCGCCCGCTAGCTGGGTGGGTCCGGCCGCGCCCAGATGCTCGCCGCGGGCTGCGCGGCAAGCTCGGCGATGGTTTTGGCGCTCGGGCACATGCTTGCCACCGCCACCGTCGACTTCTGTCTCTGGCTCCTGCTCAGCTGGCTCGCCCTGCGCCTGCTGCGCTCGGGTGATCCTCGCTGGTTCCTGCCGATAGGGGTGGTCATCGGCATCGGGGTGCTGAACAAGTACCTGATCCTGCTGCTGGCCGGCGGTCTGCTGGTCTCGCTCCTGCTGGTCGGGCCGCGCACCGTGCTGCGAAGCCCGTGGCTGGTCGTCGGGGCCCTCGTGGCCGCGGCGATCGCGGCACCCAACATCGCGTGGCAGGCCGCCAACGGATGGCCCCAGCTCCACGTCGCCGCGGGGATCGCCGCTGATCAGGGAGCGGAGAACCGGGCCCTATTCGTTCCGCTGCAAGTGGTCTATCTCTCGCCGCTGTTCATCCCGGTGTGGGTCGCGGGCATCGTCCGGCTGCTGCGTGATCCTGAGTCGCGCTGGGCGCGATCCATGGTGGTCACCTACGGCCTGCTCGTCGTCGCGGTAGTCGCGGCGGGCGGCAAGGCGTACTACGTGCTGCCGCTGCTGCTCGTGCTCACTGCCGCCGGGACCGAGCCCGTCGTCCGCGCCATCCCGTCGACGCGCACTCTGGTGGCAGCGGTTGGAGTCGCCGCGGCCGTCAGCGTCGCGGTCACCCTTCCGGTCCTGCCTCCGTCCACCCTGGGTCCGGTCAACGCGATGAATGCCGAGCAGGGCGAGCAGGTCGGCTGGCCCGAGCTAGCCGAGACGGTGGCCGAGTCATGGGCGCTGATCCCGGCCGAGCAGCGAGCCGACGCCGTCATCTTCACGATCAATTACGGCCAGGCGGGGGCACTCGAACGCTACGGACCCGAGTGGGGGCTGCCCACGCCGTACTCCGGCCACATGGCCTACTCCGACTGGGCCGTGCCGCCGGACGACGCGACGGGTCCCGTCCTGGTGGTGGCCGACCGTGAGAGCCGTACTGCCGAGACGTACTTCACCGACTGCGAGATCGTCGCGATGAACGACAACGGTCACGGCCTGGCCAACGATGAGCGGGACACGGTAGTCCGACTCTGCCGCGGCACCGTCGCCCCGTGGTCTACCTTGTGGCCGCAGCTGCGTCGCCTCGGCTGACCGGCCCCCCGTACGACGAACGCCAGGATCCGACCGGTGCGGCTCCAGGTTCAGGACAGCCCGTCGCGGAGGACGCGTTTGAGCAGCTTGCCCGAGGCGTTCCGCGGCAGCTCGTCGACGAACAGCACCCGCTTGGGCACCTTGAAGCCGGCCAGTTTCCCCCGCACGTGGGCGATGAGAGCCTCGGCCGTCACGTCCTCGCCGCCGACGTCGTTGAGCACCACGAACGCCGTGATCGCCTCGATCCAGCGCTCGTCCGGCGTACTGATGACGGCGGCCTCGGCCACGGCTGGATGCTCGTACAGCGCGTCCTCGACCTCACGGGAGGCGACCAGGACGCCGCCGGTGTTGATGACGTCCTTGATCCGGTCCACGACGGTGATGGAGCCGTCGGCGTCCGCGCGGACGAGGTCGCCGGAATGGAACCAGCCGCCCTTGAAGGCCTCCGCGGTCTCCGCCGGCTTGCCCCAATACCCCTCGCACAGCTGCGGGGACCGGTACACGACCTCGCCCAGTTCGCCGGGTGGTACGTCGTTGCCCGCACCGTCGACAACGCGCAACTCGACGAAGAGCACCGACGTGCCGCATGACTCCGGCCGATCAGCGTGCTCCTCGGGTCCGAGGACCGTCGCCAGCGGGCCGATCTCGGACTGCCCGAAGCAGTTGTAGAAGCCGAGGTCGGGCAACCGCTTCTGCAGCCGCTGCAGGACCGGCTGCGGCATGATCGAGGCGCCGTAGAAGGCCTTGCGCAGCGCCGTAAGGTCCCGGGCGGCGAAGTCCGGGTGGTTGGACAGCGGCACCCAGACCGTCGGCGCGAGGAACAGCGAGCCGATCGAGTCCGCCTCGATCCGGCGCAGGATCTCCGGGATGTCGGGGGCTTCCATGAGGTGGTTGACGGCGCCGACGGCCAGGTAGGGCAGCAGGAAGGCGTGCATCCCGGCCGAGTGGTACAGCGGCATCGCGTGCAGGGGCTTGTCATCGGCGCGGAAGTCCAAGGACACGATGCAGGAGATGTACTCGTGCACGAACGCCCGGTGCGTCATCATCGCACCCTTCGGCCGCGACGTCGTGCCGGAGGTGTAGAGCAGCTGCGCCAGGTCAGTGTCAGCGACGGTGACATCCAGGGTGGGCACCGGACCGCTCCCGGCGCGGTCGAGCAGGCAGCCGTCGGCGTCTCGGAGGATCAGCACCCGCTCCAGGGAGTGCTCGATATCGTCGAACATCCCGGCGAGCACGGGATCGGCGAGCGCCACCCGGCTGCCGGACTGCTCGACGAGGTAGGACAGCTCACCGCCGGTCAGGTTGTAGTTGATGGGCACATGGATGAGACCCGCCCGGGCACAGCCGAGGAACCCGAGGAGATAGGCGTCGGAGTTCTTCCCGTACGCCGCCACCCGATCGCCCTTGGCCAGTCCGAGCTCGAGCAGTACGCCGGCGGCTCGGGTCACCGCCTCGTCCAGCTCGCGGTAGGTCCACGAGCGGTCCTGGAACAGCAGGGCCGTCCGCTCGGGATGGCGCATGGCGCAGCGCCGTACGACGTCGTCGACGGTGCTCGATCGGGTAGCAATCACGGGCGACATCCTTGCCGAACTGTGGGGTCTGCCAACCCTTCCGTGAACTGGCGAGGGTGGCAAACCCCCAGGCGGGTGTCAAAGCCGGGGGTCCGTGTACCCCCGGGCCGCCCCACGGCAGGGGGATGCCTGCGCGGATGCCCGCTGTGAGGCTCGGGCCGTTGTCGATGAGGCGCTTCCTACACCGGACCCACCAACCGAGCCGGTTCGGGTTCTGGCCGGTGTCCGAGGGGGGACTTGAACCCCCACGCCCCATTAAGGGCACTAGCACCTCAAGCTAGCGCGTCTGCCATTCCGCCACCCGGACCGGTGTGCGGCGACCACGATACAGCGCGCTCCACCCGCGGGGGCTGGTAGGAAGGGCGGATGAGCGTTACGCCCCTGCGGGCCCAGGACGAGGTCGTCGAACTCTGTCGCGACCTGATCCGGATCGACACGACGAACACCGGCGACAGCGCGACGAGCGCGGGGGAGCGGGCCGCCGCGGAGTACGTGGTGGCTAAGCTCGACGAGGTCGGCATCACCGACGCCGAGCTGATCGAGTCCGAGCCCGGCCGGGCCAACCTCGTCGCCCGGATTCCGGGGGCCGACCGAACCCGCGGCGGGCTGCTCGTTCACTGCCACCTCGACGTCGTCCCGGCCGAACCGGCCGAGTGGAGCGTCCACCCGTTCTCCGGCGAGGTCCAGGACGACTACCTGTGGGGCCGCGGCGCGGTGGACATGAAGGACATGGACGCGATGACGCTGGCCGTCGTACGGCAATGGATGCGAGACGGTACGACGCCGCCGCGCGACCTCGTCCTGGCCTTTGTCGCCGACGAGGAGGCCGGTGGCCGCAAGGGTGCCCGCTGGCTGGTGGACAACCGGCCGGAGCTCTTCGAGGGGTGCACCGAGGCGATCAGCGAGGTCGGCGGATTCAGCCTGACCGTCCGCGACGACCTGCGGCTGTACCTGATCGAGACCGCGGAGAAGGGCATCGGCTGGATGAAGCTGACCGCCCGCGGACGCCCCGGCCACGGCTCGATGGTGCACGAGGACAACGCGGTCGCCCGGTTGTGTGAGGCGGTCGCCCGGCTGGGTCGGCACGAGTTCCCGATCGTCATGACCAAGACGCTGCGGGCGTTCCTGGAAGCCATCGGCGAGGCGTTCGAGGTCGAGCTCGATGCTGACGACATCGAGGGGACGATCGCCAAGCTGGGCAGCCTGGCCAGGATCGTCGGAGCGACGCTGCGCAACACCGCCAACCCGACGATGCTCGACGCCGGTTACAAGGCCAACGTGATCCCGAGTTCGGCGACGGCGGTCGTCGACGGCCGGTTCCTGCCCGGCCAGGAGGAGGAGTTCGAGCGGCAGCTCGCGGAGATCCTCGGCCCGGACATCGAACGGGAGTGGATCATCAAGGACCAGGCGCTGGAAACGTCGTTCGACGGGCCGCTCGTGGAGCAGATGGCCGCCGCGCTGAAGGCCGAGGACCCCGGCGCGCAGGCGATCCCGTACATGCTCTCCGGCGGCACCGACGGCAAGTCCTTCCAACGACTGGGCATGCGCTGCTTCGGCTTCTCCCCGCTGCGGCTCCCCCCGGACCTGGACTTCGCGGCACTGTTCCACGGCATCGACGAGCGGGTGCCGGTGGAGGCGCTGCGCTTCGGCACCAGGGTGCTCGACCGCTTCCTGCTCAGCTCCTGACACCCCAACCCGCGCCGATCTTGGTCAACACAACGTCAAACGAGAGCTGAGAGGTTGTTTTGACCAAGATCGGCGAGAAGAGGGAGCACGCGATGGATCTACGAGGCAAGGTTGCCCTCGTCACCGGCGGTGCCAGCGGGATCGGTGCGGCCGCCTGCCGCCGGCTCGCCTCGCACGGCGCCGTTGTCTCAGTTGCCGACGTGGACGAGGAGCGCGGCCGGTCCGTCGCCGACGCGGTAGGGGGGCGCTTCCACCGGCTCGACGTCACCGACCTGGCGGCGAACCACGCGGTCGTGGCCGCGATCGAGGAGCAGTTCGGCCGGCTCGACATCGCGTTCCTGAACGCCGGCATCGTGGCCTCGGGCCGGGACGACGAGCCGCTGGACGAAGCTGCGTACCGCCGGATCCTCGGCATCAACCTCGACGGCGTCGTGTTCGGCGTGGACGCCGTCGTACCGGCAATGACAAGGAACGGCGGCGGTCACGTCGTCGGCACGGCGTCCCTGGCCGGGTTGGTCCCGATGCCGGGAGACGCGCTGTACACGCTGACGAAGACCGCCGTCGTCGGCTACGTGCGGGCCCTCGCGCCCACCCTGGCAGCGCGGGGGATCAGCATCAACGCGCTGTGCCCCGGCTTCGCCGACACACCGATGATCACGCCGATGCGCGGGCAGTTCGACGCGGCCGGCTTTCCGGTCCTCACCGCCGAGCAGGTCGCGGAGGCGCTGGCCCAGTGCCTGGCCGCGGGGGGGACCGGTGAGGCGTGGTTCGTGCAGCCCGGCATGCCCGCCGCGCCGTACCGCTTCCCTAACGTCCCTGCCGCCCGCAACGCAGACGGCTCCCACGCCGCCGTACCGGCCGGCCTCGACCCGCACGGAGCTCGGCGATGAGAGCCTGGCGGGTCCACGAGCTCGGCGAGCCGGCCGACGTGCTCCACCTCGACGAGGTGGCCGATCCGATGCCGGGCCCCGACCAGCTGCTGGTCCGGGTGCAGGTCGCCGCCCTGAACTTTCCCGACATCCTGCTCTGTCAGGGCAAGTACCAGGAACGCCCGCCGCTGCCGTTTACCCCCGGGGTCGAGCTGACCGGCGAGGTTGTCAGTGCCCCCGACGACTCCGGCTTCCAGCCCGGCGACCGGGTGCTCGGCGGCCCTTCCCCGATGGGCGGTGCCTTCGCGGAGTACGCCGTACTGCGGGTCACTGATGCGTTCGCGGTTCCCGAGGCGATGCCGTCCGACGAGGCCGCCGCGCTGTACCTCACCTACCAGACGGGACACGTCGGACTACACCGCCGGGCCGGCCTCGAGGCCGGGGAAACGCTGCTCGTGCATGCCGGAGCCGGCGGCGTCGGCTCGGCCGCCATCCAGCTGGGCAAGGCGGCCGGCGCAACCGTCATCGCGACGGCCGGCGGACCGGAGAAGATTCAGGTCTGCCGCGACCTTGGCGCCGACCAGGCGATCGACTACCTCACCGAGGACTTCGTCGCCGGCGTCAAGGAGTTCACCGACGGCCGCGGCGCCGACGTCATCTACGACCCGGTCGGCGGGGACGTCTTCGACGCCTCGCGCAGGTGCCTGGCCTGGGAGGGCCGGCTGATCGTCGTCGGCTTCACCAGCGGCCGGATCCCGCAGGCGCCGGCCAACCACGCGCTGATCAAGAACTACAGCGTCGTCGGCCTGCACTGGGGGATGTACCGCGTCAAGGAACCGGCGCTGATCACCGCCGTCCACGAGGACCTGACCCGGCTGTACGCCGAGGGCCGGATCCGGCCGTTCGTGTCGGAGCGGTTCGCCTTCGACCGGCTGCCCGACGCGCTGGGGCGACTGGCCGGCCGGCGTACGGTCGGCAAGGTCGTGATCACGGTAGCGGACTGACGACTGCGTGGAGCGAACGCGGCTAGAGCACCGGTCCGGGCAGGTTGCGGTGCCGCAGCCGCCGGCGTAACCACACCCGCCTGCTGCCGTCCGGGTGGACCAGCACCCGCGCCAGCTCCCAGCCGCCGGTCTCGGCCTGCATGCTCAGCAGCGTCGTGGTGAGCGAACGGGTGATGTCCCTCGGGATTCGCACCGGTGCGTACTCCCAGTCGGAGCCCACCGGTGCGGCGAAATGCATGCCGGGCATTCTGCCCTGTCAACCGCTCATCTGGTGGCTTTCCTAGTCTGAAGTTCCCGGTGGCTCGACCGGGCCGACGATGGTGTCCTGCAGGCAGGCTCCGGGGCCGCAGCTGTCAACGAACGTTCCCCGCACCGCCGTCTCGGGCCTCGATCTCCTCCTCCAGCAGCAGGCGCAGCCGGGTACGCCGCGGCCGGCCGCCCACGTCCCGCACCGCGCGGGCGACGACGGAGCCCGCCGCATGCACGACGGACAGGTGACGTTGGGCCCTGGTCAGCGCGGTGTAGATCAACGGCCGGCTCAGCATGCCGCTGGCCTCCGGCGGCAGTACGGCAACCACGCCCGGCCACTCTGAGCCCTGGGCGCGGTGGACGGTGATCGCCCACCCGTGCCGAAGGTCGGCCAGCGCCTTGCCGCTGACCTTCACCGGGCCGGAGGCGAACTCGATGGTCACTGCGCCCTCGCCGGCGCTCGTCACCACCCCGACCTCGCCGTTGGCGAAGCCCACGGGTTCCAGGTCGAGGTGGTTCGCCGTGGCCACCACGCGGTCGCCGGGATCGAACCCCGACACGGTGCCCTGACCCGGGTTGAGAACGCCTTTCAGGGCGCGATTCAGTTCGGTGGTGCCCGCCGGTCCGCGGTGCACCGGGGTGACCACCTGGACGTCGGCGGCCTGGATTCCCAGTGCGCGGGGGATCGAGTCGGTCACGAGCTGGACGGTCCGGTGGGCGGCCTGGGCGGAGCCGGTCGCCGTGACCACGACGACCTCAAGGTCCGGGGAGTCGACCGGCGGCAGCTCACCGCCGCGTACGGCTGTCGCCAGCCGGGCGATCGCTCCGCCCTCAGCCTGCCGGTACAGCGTGGTCAGCTCGGTGACCGGAATCCGACCCGAGGCCAGGAGGTCGGCGAGTACCTGCCCGGCTCCGATCGAGGGCAGCTGCGCCGGGTCACCGACCAGCAGGACGTGCGCACCGTCGGGACACGCCTCGAGCAGGGCAGCGGCGAGTTCGGTGTCGAGCATGGACACCTCGTCGACGACGATGACGGATTCGTCCAGCGGCCATCCCTCGCCGCGCGCGAAGTCGCCGGTGGTTCCCTGAGCACCCAGCAGCCGATGCACGGTCATTGCCGGGGCGTCGGTCAGCTCCTCGAGCCGCTTAGCTGCGCGGCCGGTCGGCGCGGCCAGGGCCACGCTTCGCCCGCGGGCCTCGACGAGGGACACGACCGCCGCGACCGTCCGGCTCTTTCCGGTTCCCGGTCCGCCGGTGAGGATGCAGAGCCCGTGCTCCAGCACGTTCTCCACGGCGGTCAGTTGGCGGGCGTCCAGGCCCTTGCTCACCGAGGTGGCCGCTGCCCGGTCGGCCAGCGGCTCGGCGGTGGCGAGCAGCCGTGCGCAGGACTCGGCCACCGAGGCTTCGGCGATCCCGAATCGCTGCAGGGCCAGCAACCGGGATCCGTCGTCCTCCTCGTACTCCAACACCGCGCCGGACTCCACCGCGGCCGCCGTCGCCACCGCCGGGTCGGGAACCCGCTCGGCGACGAGAGCGGCGTGCACGAGGGCGGCGGGCAGCACCGTGTGCCCGTCCCGCGCCGCCCGCGCAATCGCGTGCGACACCAGTGCCCGACCGCGCCGGGGATCCTCCCGCCGTACGCCGGGGACGATCGCGAGCGCGAGCCGGTCGGCGTCGGCGACCCGCACGTCGGGCAGTGCCAGCAGCAGCCACGGGTCCTCCCGCAGGGCCGGCGCCGCGGTGTCGCCGTACAGCTCGGTCAGCCGGCCGGCCAGCCGCGGCTCGACCCTGCCCGCGACGAGCAGCGTCACGACGTCGTACGTCGGTACTGCTGAGATCCACGACGACACCAGGCGCTCGGCGCGCTGCGTCGTGACGCGGGGGAGCGTCGCCAACGCGGTCGCGGTGACGGCGTCGGGCCTGTCGATGCCGGCCCCGGGCAGCGCCGCGGCCAGCGTCCGCCCGAGCCCCGGCCACAGCCCGGCGTCGCAGAACGCGCGAAACGCCGGGTCGTCAGACACGGCCACCGACCCTACTGACGGCGCTCTGGGTAGCTCTTCTCCGGCATCGACACGTCGTCGAGAGCGGTCCGGATCTCCTCGGGCAGGATGAGGGTCTCCGCAGCGAGCGAGGCCTGCAGCTGCCCGACCGTGCGGGCACCCACGATCGCGGCGGCCACACCCGGGCGGTCGCGCACCCAGGCGAGGGCGACGGCCAACGGTGACGTCCCGAGCCCGTCGGCGGCCGTCGCCACCGCCTCGACCACCCGCAGGGAGTCCTCCCCGAGCATGTCGTCGACGAAGCCCTTGAAGTGGGGTGACGCGCCGCGGGAGTCCGACGGGGTGGCGTAGCGGTACTTGCCGGTCAGTACGCCGCGACCCAGCGGCGACCACGGCAGCAGGCCGAGCCCGAGCGCCTGGCAGGCCGGCAGCACCTCACGCTCCACGCCGCGCTGCAACAGGCTGTATTCCATCTGGGTGGAGACCAGCGGCGCCCGGCCCGGCCACGCACGCTGCCAGGTCGCCGCCTGCGCCGTCTGCCAGCCGGTGAAGTTCGACACCCCGACGTAGGAGACCCGCCCCGAGCTCACGGCCGCGTCGAGCGCGCCGAGGGTTTCCTCCAGCGGGGTGTCGGCGTCCCAGGAGTGCAGCTGCCACAGGTCGACGTGGTCCACGCCGAGCCGCCGGAGCGAGGCGTCCAGGGCGCTGAGCAGGTGCCCGCGGGAGGACCCACGCGACATCGCCGTGTCGCCGGTGGCGCCGAAGGCCTTGGTCGCGATCAGGACGTCGTCTCGGGGTACGACGTCGCGTAGCAGCCGGCCGAGCACCCGTTCGCTCTCACCCTCGACGTACACGTCGGCGGTGTCGACCAGGGTTCCGCCGGCGTCTACGAACGCGGTGAGCTGGGCGGCGGCGTCGTCCTCGTCGGTGTCCCGACCCCACGTCATCGTGCCCAGTGCCAGCCGGGACACCACCAGACCGCTGCGGCCGACCGTGCGCTGCTCCATGCCGATGCAACCTACCGGCCGCCCGCAGACCCCTCACCCGCCGTTAGGGTGACCCGCGAACGGCGAAGCCAGGAGTCGGGAGAAGCGCGGATGAAACTGGGGTTGAACCTCGGTTACTGGGGCGCCGGCAACGACGCCCGCAACCTGGCGTTGGCGCTGGAGGCCGACCGGCTCGGATTCTCGGTGGTGTGGGCGGCCGAGGCGTACGGCTCGGACTCACCGACGGTGCTCGCCTGGGTGGGTGCCCTGACCGAGCGGGTCGATCTCGGAGCGGCGGTCATGCAGATCCCGGCCCGCACCCCGGCGATGACCGCGATGACAGCCGCCACCCTCGACACCCTGTCCGGTGGCCGGTTCCGGCTGGGGCTGGGGGTGTCCGGACCGCAGGTCAGCGAGGGCTGGCACGGCGTCCGCTTCGACAAGCCGCTGGGCCGTACCAGGGAGTACGTCGACATCGTGCGGTCGGCACTGCGCCGTGAGCGGGTGCGCTACGACGGTAAGCACTACCAGCTGCCGCTTCCGGACGGACCCGGCAAGGCGCTGGCGCTGACCGTGCACCCCGTCCGCGCCGAGATACCGCTGTACCTGGCCGCAGTGGGGCCGAAGAACCTTGAGCTGACCGGGGAGATCGCCGACGGCTGGTTGGCGATCTTCTACTCACCGGAGCACTCGGGGGAATCGCTGACGTCCCTTCGCGCCGGCCAGGAAAGGGCCGGTCGCCGGCAGGCGGCCATGGACATCGCAGTGACGATGCCGATCGTCGTCGGCGACGACGTCGCCGCAGCGGCGGACCCCGTACGTGGCTACTGCGCTCTGTACGTCGGCGGCATGGGCAGCCGCGAGCAGAACTTCTACAACGCGCTCGCGGTGCGGATGGGCTTCGAGCAGGCCGCGGCCGAGATCCAGCACCGCTACCTGTCCCGGGACTATGCCGGCGCAGCCGCCGCCGTACCGCAGGAGTTTATCGACGCGACCTCGCTGCTCGGCCCGGTCGAGCGGATAGCGGACCGGATGCAGGCGCTGGCCGATTCCGGCGTCACCACCGTCTCGCTGGCGCCGTACGCCGGCACGCTCGAGGAGGGTGTCGAGACGATGCGTGGGGCCGTCGCCGCGCTGGAGCGGGCCGGGCTCGCCGAGTGACCGAGCGCGCCACGTGAGCTGGTTCGAGGTCATCATCCTGGGGATAGTCCAGGGGCTCACCGAATTCCTGCCCGTCTCCAGCAGCGCCCATCTACGGATCCTGCCTGAGCTCGCCGGCTGGCAGGACGCGGGCGCGTCGTTCACCGCGGTGACCCAAATCGGCACCGAGGCGGCTGTACTGATCTTCTTCCGCCACGACATCGCCCGGATCCTGACCGCGTGGTTCCTCAGCTTGTACCGGCGCCCGGAGTTGCGCTCGACCCTGGACGCCAGGATGGGCTGGTACGTGGGGCTGGGGACGATCCCGATCGGGATCCTCGGCCTGCTCTTCTCCGAGCAGATCAAGTCGCAGGCGAGGAACCTGTGGATCAACGCCACCGTCCTCGTCGTGTTCGCGTTGGTGCTCCTCGCCGCTGACATCGCCGGGCGCAAGCAGCGGGGCGTCGCCGACCTGACACTGCGAGACGGCCTGATCATGGGCGGCGCTCAGGCTCTCGCGCTGATTCCCGGGGTCTCCCGCTCCGGTGGGACGATCTCGGCGGGGCTGTTCCTGGGGCTCACCCGGGAGGCTGCGGCCAGATTCTCGTTCCTGCTGGCGATCCCCGCGGTCGTGCTGGCCGGCGTGGTCAACATCCCGGACGTCGTCAACCCCGGCGGTGGCCCCGGCAGCGCGCCCAGCCTGCCGCAGACGGTGGCGGCGACAGCCGTGGCGTTCGTCCTCGGATACCTGTCCATCGGCTTTCTGCTGCGCTACGTCGCCCGACACTCGGTGCTCGTCTTCGTGGTCTACCGCATCCTGCTGGGAGGGCTCGTACTGATCCTGCTGTCGGCCGGGGTGATCTCCGCTACCTGATCGTCAACCGGCTCAGGCTCCTGCGCAGTGGTCTTGTTGCGGGTCGAGGGGGCAGCCAGCGCAGATCCGCAAGAGCCACGTCCGCGGCGATCCACGAGTGGACCCACCGTCGGACAACAGTTCAGCCCGCGTCGATGAGTGGCACGTCGTAGTCGGCGATGCGGCGGTCGGCAGTGACGATGGGTAGTCGCTCGGAACGGACCTGCGCGATGAGCAGCCGGTCGAATGGATCACGATGGTGCATCGGTAGGTCCGCACCGCGAGTCCATGATCGGCATCGAGGCGGAGAACCTCAACACCGCTCCGGAAGCTTGTCGAGCATCTCGTCAAGTTCGGCGCGTCGTGGCGCCAGGCGGTCAGGGTGGTCGGTGTTGTCGTTGCTGGCGTGCGGCGCTGCTCGGGGACGAAGCCGTCCCGCAGGCCGGTGGACATGCCCATGACGGCATCGACGCGTTCGAGGCCATGCCGCTGCCCGAGAGGAACCTGCGCATCTGGTCGTCGGGGATGCGCTCGACGCGCACAGTGCGGCCACAGGCGTCCGTACCTTCCGCTGCGGGATCCGCTACCGGCACGGCTGCCCCCGCCGCTGACTGCCGGCCTGATCGACACCGTTCCGTACGCTGGACCGGTGACCCCGACCGAGCCGAGCCCGTGACGACACTGCTCCTGCTCCGCCACGGCCGGACGGCCGCGAACGCCGGCGGCGTGCTCGCCGGGTGGACCCCAGGGGTGGGACTGGACGAGATCGGACAGGCTCAGGCGGCTGCCGTCGCGCAGCGGCTTCGCCCGCTGCCGGTGGCTGCCCTCGTCAGCAGCCCGTTGCAGCGCTGCGAGGAGACGGCCCGCGCGGTGCTCGCCGATCGGGACGGTCTCGCCCTGCAGCTCGACGACCGCTTCGGTGAGTGCCGGTACGGCGACTGGACCGGCCGCCCGCTCAAGGAACTGGCCAAGGAACCGATGTGGAAGGTGGTGCAGCAGCACGCCTCGGCTGCGGTGTTCCCGGGTCCAACGGGCGAGGGACTCGCCGACACGCAACGCCGGGCCGTCGCCGCAGTCCGCGACTGGAACGCGCGGCTCGGTGCCGACGCGGTGTGGCTGGCTTGCAGCCACGGTGACGTGATCAAGGCGATTCTGGCCGACGCGCTCGGACTGCATCTGGACCAGTTCCAGCGGATCGTGGTGGACCCCTCCTCGATCAGCGTCGTGAACTACACCGAGACCCGGCCGTTCGTCGTACGGGTCAACGACACCGGCGGCAGCGTGGACGCGCTCGTTCCACCGAAGCGACGTCGGGGACGTCGGCGGTCCTCCGAGGCAGTTGTCGGTGGCGGCAGCGGTGGGCCCGCGTAGGGTCGGAGCGTGGGGATCCCGGAGGCAGCTCAGTGACCCGGCAGGTGTTCCTCTTCGACCGCCCGGACCGCTTCGTGACGGGCACGGTCGGTCAGCCCGGTGAGCGCACGTTCTACCTGCAGGCCTCAGACGCCGGCCGCACCGTCAGCGTGAGCCTGGAGAAGGCCCAGGTGGCCGTACTGGCCGACCGGATGGACGAGTTGCTGGCCGAGATCGCACAGCGCAGCCTGGACGAGGGCGAGCAGGCGGCAGCACGATCACGCGAGCCGGTGGTGCGGGCTGTGCTCGCGGCCCTCACCGGCAACGCCGACGACGTCGCAGCCGTGGACGACGTCGACCCGCTGACCACGCCGGTCGAGGAGGAGTTCCGGGTGGGGGCGATGGGCCTGGCCTGGGATGGTGACGGCGAGGCCGTCGTGGTCGAGGCGGTGGCCGGAGGTGAGGAGCCCGTCGACGAGGACGCGATCCTGTCGGACACCGCGGACGGGCCGGATGCGCTGCGGGTGCGGATCACCCCCGCCGCGGCTCGGGCGTTCATCGCCCGTGCCCGCCGGGTCATCGCGGCCGGCCGGCCGGCGTGCCCGCTGTGTGCGCTGCCACTGGATCCGGGCGGGCACGTCTGCCCCCGCCAGAACGGATACCGGCGCTGACCGAGGCCGCAGCTCCGGACCCCGACGAGCTGACGCAGCTCACCGAACGCGGCGACGTCGTCGGGGATCCACACACCCTGGGCTGCGCGGGAACCTTGGAGCTGCTGCGTACCGGCGAGATCGAGGTCGAAGGACGGCTCGTCGACGCCAGCAACGCCACGTTGTACTGCGGGCTGACCGGCAACGGCGTTCGGGCCGCCTGCGTCTACAAGCCGGTGATCGGGGAACGCCCGCTCTGGGACTTCCCGGACGGGACGCTGGCCGGCCGTGAGGTGTGCTCCTACCTCGTCTCAGAGGCGCTCGGCTGGGAGGTCGTGCCACCCACCGTGCTCCGGGACGGGCCGTTCGGCGTCGGCATGGTGCAGTTGTGGGTCGAGGGAGACGTCGGCGTCGACCTGACCCGACTCGTGCGAGCCGACCTCCCCGAACTGCGCCGGATGGCGGTGTTCGACGCGATCGTGAACAACGCCGACCGCAAGGGCGGTCACCTGATCCCGATGCACGACGGCCGGGTGTACGGCGTGGACCACGGCGTCTGCTTCTCCACCGAGGACAAGCTGCGCACCGTGCTGTGGCGGTGGGCCGGGGACCCGCTCACCGAAGCCGCCGTGGAGCGCTTGGGTGACCTGAGCGCCGATCTCGACGGTGACCTCGGTGAGCGCCTCGGGGAGCACCTGACCCGGCGGGAGGTGCGCGCTACCCGGCTGCGGGTGCGTCGCCTGATCCAATCGGGACGGCATCCGGAGCCGTCGGGGGAGTGGCCGGCGATCCCGTGGCCGCCGTTCTGACCACGGTCGCTGGCTAGGCTCGCTGTCATGCAGTCGTGGCCCGGGCCGCCGATCCCCAAGCTGCCCGGACGGGGATTCCCGCTGTGGCTGCACGACTCCGCGACGGGCCAGGTACGCCTGACCGCGCCGGGTGCCACCGCCCGGATGTACGTCTGCGGGATCACGCCGTACGACGCCACGCACCTCGGGCATGCCGCGACGTACCTCGCCTTCGATCTGGTCAACCGGGTCTGGCGCGACGGCGGCCACGACGTGCACTTCGTCCAGAACGTCACCGACATCGACGACCCGCTGCTGGAGCGGGCCGCCCGCGACCACGACGACTGGATGGTCCTCGGGATGCGCGAGACGGCGCTGTTCCGCGAGGACATGGCAGCGCTTCGCATCCTGCCGCCCCGGGACTACATCGGCGCCGTGGAATCCATAGACGAGGCGGTGGCGCTGATCGTGGCCCTGCTCGACGCCGGAGTGGCCTACCGCCTGGATGACGGCAGCGGCGACGTGTACTACGACGTCGGCCGGTCGCAGCGCTTCGGCTACGAGTCGGGCCTGTCGACCGACGCCATGCTCGCGTACTTCGCCGAGCGTGGGGGTGATCCGGACCGGGCCGGCAAGCGCAACCGGCTCGACCCCCACCTGTGGCGGGGAGCCCGACCCGGCGAGCCCGCATGGGAGTCCGCGGTCGGTCCGGGCCGGCCGGGTTGGCACATCGAATGCACGGCGATCGCGCTGAACCGCCTCGGCATGGGCTTCGACGTTCAGGGTGGGGGTTCGGATCTGCTCTTCCCGCATCACGAGATGTCTGCGGCGCACGCGGAGTCCGTGACGGGGGACTGGCCGTTCGCGCGGCACTACGTCCACGCCGGCATGATCGGACTGGCGGGCACCAAGATGTCCAAGAGCCGCGGCAACCTGGTGTTCGTGTCGCGGTTGCGCGGCGACAAGGTCGACCCGATGGTCATCCGGGCGGCGCTGCTCGCCGGCCACTACCGCGAGGACCGGCCCTGGTCAGGGTTGTTGCTCGACGAGGCGAGGGGGCGGCTGGGGCGGTGGCGGGAGGCGGTGGCACTCGACGCCGGCCCGGACGCCGGCCCACTGCTCGGCGCCGTACGCCGCCAGCTCGCCGACGACCTCGACACGGTCAACGCCCTGGCCGCCGTGGACCACTGGGCGGCGGAGGCGCTGCAGCGTCGCGGCCGTGACGCCGGCGCGCCGCCGCTGGTCAGGAAAACCGTCGACGCCCTGCTCGGGATCGCGCTGTGAACGTGGACGGCCGAGTGTTGTTGATCATGGAGTTCGACCGGTCCTGACCGGCACAACCCCATGATCATCAGCGGCGCTGGTGCGAGTCAGGAAGGGGCGGTGCCGGGACCGGACGGGCGGCGGCGGCGCAGGTAGCGTTCGAACTCGCGGGCGATCACCTCGCCGCTGGTCTGCTTCAGCTGGCCGGAGTGATCCCGCTCCTCCAGTGCCCGGACGTACTCGATCACCTCGTCGTCCTCGTTGGCCATCTCGTCTACCAGCGACTGCCACTCCTCGGCCTGCTCGGGCAGCGCCCCCAGCGGCACCGGCACATCGAGCACCTCCTCGACCCGGTGCAGCAGCGCCAGGGTGGCCTTCGGCGACGGGGGCTGCGACACGTAGTGCGGCACAGCCGCCCAGAACGAGATCGCCGGCAGTCCCATCTGCACGCACGCGTCCTGGAAGACGCCGGTGATCCCGGTCGGGCCCTCGTAGCGCGAGGCCTCCAGCCCGTACCGCTCGGCGGATGCCGCGTCGTACGACGAACCCGTGACGGGAACCGGGCGGGTGTGCGGGGTGTCGGCCAGCAGGGCACCGAGTACGACGGCGCTCTCGACGCCCAGTTCCCGGCACAGGTCCAGCAGCTCGTCGCAGAAACTGCGCCAGCGCATGTTCGGCTCGATGCCGCGCAGCAAGACGATGTCCCGCTTGGAGTTCGGGGGGCGGCATACGGACAGCCGGGTAGTCGGCCATTCGATCCGCCGGCTGACACCGTCCACCAGGGACACGATCGGCCGGTTGACCTGGAAGTCGTAGTAGTCGTCGGGGTCGAGCGCGGCCAGCGGCCGGGCGTCCCAGATGAGTTCCAGGTGCTCGACTGCGCTGCTGGCCGCGTCCCCGGCGTCGTTCCAGCCCTCGAACGCGCCGATCAGAACCGGCTCGGTGAGGTCCGGGAGGGTCTCGAACTGGCTCACGAGCGCGGCGGGGCGTAGTCGGCGCCGAGGTTGGGACAATGCATCGGTCCACCCTACGTCCGACCGGAGCACCGCTCCGGTTGAGCGGCGCGCTACGTCGGTACCCTCGTGGAATGTCCGATTCGCCGCCCCTGCTGGCCGCCATGCGGGAACGGGTAGTGGTTGCCGACGGCGCGATGGGCACGATGCTGCAGGCGCAGGACCTGTCCCTCGACGACTTCGAGGGCCTCGAAGGCTGTAACGAGATCCTCAACGTCACCCGACCCGGCGTCGTTCAGGCGATCCACGAGTCCTACCTGGCCGCCGGCTCCGACGCGATCGAGACGAACACGTTCGGCGCGAACCTGGCGAACCTGGCCGAGTACGAGATCGCCGAGCGGATCGGTGCTCTGGCTGAGGCCGGAGCGCGGTTGGCCCGCGACGTCGCCGACGGATTCAGTACGCCGGACCGCCCACGCTGGGTCATCGGCGCGGTCGGCCCCGGCACGAAGCTGCCCACCCTCGGGCACGCGGCATACGCCGACCTGCGTGACGCCTACCAGCAGCAGGTCGACGGCATGCTCAGCGGGGGCATCGACGCGGTGCTGGTGGAGACCGCGCAGGACCTGTTGCAGGCCAAGGCCGCGCTGATCGGGGCGCGACGCGCCATGACCGCTGCCGGTCGCAGGGTGCCGCTGTTCGCGCAGGTGACCGTGGAGACGACGGGGACCATGCTGCTCGGCTCGGAGATCGGTGCGGCGCTGACCGCCATGGAGCCGCTGGGCATCGACCTGATCGGGCTGAACTGCGCCACCGGCCCGGCCGAGATGAGCGAACATCTGCGGTACCTGTCCAAGCACGCCCAGGTCGGCGTGTCCGTCATGCCTAACGCCGGGCTGCCGCAACTCGGTCCGCACGGCGCGGTCTACCCGCTGGGCCCCGAGGCGTTGGCCGCGGCGCTCGCGCAGTTCGTCCGGGAGTTCGGGACCACCCTCGTCGGCGGCTGCTGCGGCACAACGCCGGAACACATGCGCCAGGTCGTCGAGGCGGTACGTGACGTCGAGCCCTTGGTACGCCGCTCCCGTCCGGAGTCCGCCGCTGCCTCGCTCTACCAGTCGGTTCCGTTCCGGCAGGACACGTCGGTGTTGATGGTCGGCGAGCGCACCAACGCCAACGGCTCCAGGGCTTTTCGCGATGCGATGTTGGAGGGCCGGTACGACGACTGCGTGCAGATCGCCCGCTCGCAGACCCGTGACGGCTCACACATGCTCGACGTTTGCATCGACTACGTGGGCCGTGACGGCGTCGCCGACATGCGCGAGATCGCCCGCCGCTTCGCCACCGCGTCGACGCTCCCGCTGATGCTGGACTCGACCGAGCCGCCGGTGATTGAAGCGGGCCTCGAGTGCCTCGGCGGGCGCAGCATCGTGAACTCGGTGAACTACGAGGACGGCGACGGACCAGGGTCCCGGTTCGCCCGGATCATGCCGATCGTGGCTGAGCACGGTGCCGCCGTCGTCGCGCTCACTATCGACGAGAACGGCCAGGCCCGGACGGCGCAGTGGAAGGTCGAGGTCGCCGAGCGGCTCATCCGCGACCTGACCGGTGTCTGGGGGTTGCGCACCGGCGACATCGTCGTGGACACCCTGACCTTCCCCATCGGGACCGGTCAGGAGGAGACCCGGCGCGACGCCCTGGAGACGATCGAGGCGATCAGCGAGATCAAGCGGCGCTACCCCGACGTACAGACGACTCTGGGCCTGTCGAACGTCTCCTTCGGCCTGAACCCGGCCGCCCGTCAGGTCCTCAACTCGGTGTTCCTGCACGAGGCGGTACGCGCGGGACTGGATTCGGCGATCGTCCACGCGTCGAAGATCCTGCCGATGACGAAGATCCCCGACGAGCAACGCGAAGTAGCCCTGGACATGGTCTACGACCGGCGGCGGGGCGGCCCTGACCCCTACGACCCGCTGCAGCGCTTCCTGCAGCTCTTCGAGGGTGTCGACGCCCAGTCGAGCCGGGAGAGCCGGGCGCAGGAACTCGCCGGACTGCCGCTGTCCGAGCGCCTGGAGCGGCGCATCATCGACGGGGAGCGCAACGGTCTGGAGGCCGATCTCGACGAGTCGCTGGCAAGCCGTCCGCCGCTGGAGATCGTCAACGACACGCTGCTGGCCGGGATGAAGACCGTGGGTGACCTCTTCGGCGCCGGCGAGATGCAGCTGCCATTCGTGCTCCAGTCGGCGGAGGTGATGAAGGCAGCGGTCGCCTACCTAGAGCCGCACATGGACAAGTCCGACGATGCCGGCAAGGGCAAGATCGTGCTGGCCACGGTCAGGGGCGACGTCCACGACATCGGCAAGAACCTGGTCGACATCATCCTGACGAACAACGGCTACGACGTCGTCAACCTCGGCATCAAGCAGCCGATCGGCGCGATCATCGATGCCGCCCAGGAGCAGCGGGTCGACGTGATCGGGATGTCCGGCTTGCTCGTGAAGTCCACCGTGATCATGAAGGAGAACCTGCAGGAACTGAACTCGCGCGGGCTGGCCGGCACGTTCCCGGTGCTGCTCGGCGGCGCCGCGCTCACCAGGTCCTACGTCGAGGACGACCTGGCCGAGACGTACCACGGCGAGGTGCGCTACGCCCGCGACGCGTTCGAGGGTCTGCGCCTGATGGGATCGCTCATGGCGGTTCGCGCCGGCACGGCGCCAGCACAGTTGGCCGCTCCCGGCCTCGACGAGGCACAGTCGGCCGAGCGGCGGAAACTGGCGGAGCGCAAGAAGCGTCGGGTTCGCTCCCAGCAGATCGCGGCGGAACGCCGCGCGGCCGAGGAGGCAGAGGACCAGCCGGCCGGCCGGTCCGACGTGGCAGCGGACAATCCCGTGCCGACCCCGCCGTTCTGGGGCTCGCGGGTGGTCCGCGGCCTGGCGCTCGCCGAGTACGCCGCCATGCTCGACGAGCGTGCGACGTTCATGGGCCAGTGGGGTCTGCGCGGCGCCCGGCGCTCCGACGACAGCCGCGGGCCGACGTACGAGGAGCTGGTCGAGACCGACGGCCGGCCGCGGCTGCGCTACTGGCTGGACCGGTTCCACACCGATAACGTCCTGGAAGCCGCCGTCGCCTACGGCTACTTCCCCTGCGTCAGCGAGGGCGAGGACCTGATCGTCTTGCACGGCACCTGCGACGAACCCGGCGGCGAACGGGTGCGCTTCACATTCCCACGCCAGCGCCGGGAGCGCCGGCTGTGCCTCGCCGACTTCTTCCGCGCCAAGGATTCCGGCCAGATCGATGTCGTCGCATTCCACGTCGTCACGATGGGCCAGCGGATCAGCGAGTTCGCCAACACGCTCTTCAAGGCGGATGCCTACCGCGACTACCTGGAGGTGCACGGGCTGTCCGTCCAGCTCACCGAGGCGCTGGCCGAGTACTGGCACCGGCGGACCCGTGAGGAGTTGACCTTTCCGGACGGTACGACGGCCGCGCGCGAGGACTCGGCGAGCCTCGACGAGGTCTTCCAGCAGGGCTACCGCGGCTCCCGCTACTCCTTCGGGTACCCGGCCTGCCCAGATCTCGAGGACCAGCGGCAGGTCATGGGGTTGCTCGACCCCGCTCGGATCGGGGTGGAGCTGTCCGAGGAGTTCCAGCTGCATCCGGAGCAGTCCACGTCGGCGATCATCGTGCACCACCCAGAGGCAAAGTACTTCAACGCCCGGTGAGCACCTTGCGGGCTGTGCTGTGGGACATGGACGGCACGTTGCTGGACTCGGAGAAGGTGTGGGACGTCTCGTTGGAGCAGCTCGCCACGAGGCTGGGCGGCGTACTGGGCCCGGCGGCCCGGGAGGCGATGGTCGGCACGAGCATGGCTACGTCGATGGACATCCTGTACGCCGACCTCGGCATCACCGGCCGGGACAGCGACGCGGACGCCAGGTGGCTTGACAAGCGGACCAGCGAACTCTTCGCGACGGGCCTGCTCTGGCGGCCGGGGGCTCGTGAGCTGCTCCTGGCCGTACGCCGGGCCGGCCTGCGTACGGCGCTCGTGACCTCCACCAGCCGGCCGCTCGTGGAGCAGGCGCTGCAGACGATGGGGGCCGAGCACTTCGACGCGGTCGTCTGCGGGGGCGAAACGGCGGCGAAACCCGACGCCGCGCCGTACCGGGAGGCGCTGTCGCTGCTCCGGCTGGATGTCGAGGATGCCATCGTGATCGAGGACTCCCCGACCGGAGTGGCCTCCGGCGTGGCGGCCGGTTGCGCCGTACTGGCCGTGCCGTGTGCCGTCGCGCTACCCGAGCAGCGGGGCGTGGTACTCCGCGACACGCTGGCCGGTCTCACGGTGGAGGACCTGCGCACGATCTGGAACCGGCCAGCGGTCCCGCGATCATGATGTGTCGTGCTCCGATCGTGGTGATGGTCAGCGAGTACCGGCGCCGATGAGGCTGTAGCCGCGCCTCACCGGCGGTGTGCCCGCTGTCAGTCGGACTCCTCGACCGGGGGTGGGTACGGCGGGGGAGTTCCACCCCACGCCGGGCAGAGCGCCTTATGATCACACCAGTCGCAGAGCCGGCTGGGCGAGGGCCGGAAGTCCCCGGTCTCGGTGGCCCTGGCGATCGCGGCCCACAGCGCGAGCAGGTTGCGCTCGAAACGAGCCAACTCGATCTCGTCCGGGGAGTAGGTCAGCGTGTCCCGATCACCGAGGTACATCAGCCGTAGCTCGCGGGGCACCACGCCGCGGACCCGCCAGACGACCAGGGCATAGAACTTCATCTGGAACAGCGCCTTGCCCTCGAACACGTCCCGCGGGCTCGCGCCGGTCTTGTAGTCCACCACCCGGATGTCCCCGGTGGGCGCCACGTCCAGGCGGTCGATGACACCGCGCAGCAGCAGGCCGCTGTCCAGGACCACCTCGACGAGTTGCTCGCGCTCGGTGGGCTCGACCCACGCCGGATTCTCCAGGGTGAAGTAGGTCTCGACCAGGTCGCGGGCCGAGGCGAGCCAGCCGGCCAGCCCGGCGACATCCTCGAAGAGCAGATCGAGCTCGGGTTCGATGTCACGCAGCCGATCCCACTCGGGCAGCAACAGGGCCTGGGCGGCGGCCAGCGTCCGGGCGGCAGCGGGAAGGTCGAAGAGCCGCTCCAGCACGCTGTGCACCAGAGTCCCGCGGGTCGCCGCCGGACTGGGCTGCTGCGGCAGGCGGTCGATGCTGCGAAATCGGTACAGCAGCGGGCAGGTCTTAAACTCCGCCGCCCGCGAGGGCGACAGCGACCCGATGACCGGGTTCGGCAGCTCGGTGATGCTCACACCAGCCAGGCTAGGTGCCGGCACCGACATTTCCCGTCGCGTCCTCGATGATCATGGGGTTGTGCCGGTCATGACCGGCGAGAGTCCATGATCATCGCGGCCGGGGGTGCGTAGCATCGGCACGGTGAGCCGGCCGAGACCCACCTTCGAACCCGGCGACCGGGTGCAGCTCACCGACCCCAAGGGCCGCCTGCACACGGTCACGCTGGAGCCGGGCAAGGCGTTCCACACCCACCGCGGCGCGATCGCCCACGACGACCTGCTCGGCCGGCCGGAGGGGGTAGTCGTCACTGCGACCAGCGGTACGGCGTACCTCGCCGTACGGCCCCTTCTCGCCGACTACGTGCTGTCGATGCCACGCGGTGCAGCCGTCGTGTACCCCAAGGACGCCGCGCAGATCATCATGATGGGCGACATCTTCCCTGGCGCGCGGGTGATCGAGGCCGGAGCGGGATCCGGGGCGCTGACCTGCTCCCTCCTGCGCGCCGTCGGACCGGACGGGACGGTCACGTCCTACGAACGGCGCGATGATTTCGCGGCGACGGCGCGGCGGAACGTCGAGCGGTTCACCGGTACGCCGCCGGCGAACTGGGATTTGCGGCTGGGGGAGTTCGCCGACAACGACGTGGTCGACGTCGACCGCATCGTGCTCGACATGCTCGACCCGTGGGCGGTGATCGGCCCCGCCGCCGCGGCGATGCGTCCGGGGGGAGTCCTGATCGGCTACGTCGCCACAGTCACCCAGCTGTCACGGCTGGTCGAAGGGCTGCGCGAGCACGGCGGCTTCACCGAACCGTCGGCGTTCGATACTCTGGTCCGCGCCTGGCACGTCGTCGGCCTGGCGGTCCGGCCCGATCACCGGATGGTCGCCCATACGGCGTTCCTCGTCACCACCCGGCGGCTCGCCGACGGAGTGACCGCGCCGGCCCGGCAGCGGCGGCCGGCCAAATCCTCGGTCTAGTTCCCAGGTCGTGCCGAGTGTCGGTGTCCGCGGTGCGGGCAGCACGACAACCGCGTGTATAGGCTGGGCTGGCGGAGGCTGACCGGCGGGAGGTGGCGAGCATGTCGAGCAGTGGACACGACGCAGAACGTGCTGCTGCCCGGTCCAGACGCGACCGGGACGCCGAAGCCATGCTCGCCCAGGTCTCCTTCCTCGAGGAGGAGGTGGCCCTGCTACGACGCAAGGTCTCCGATTCCCCGCGGCAGCTGCGCGCGCTGGAGGAACGCCTCGCCGAGGCGCAGGGGCGGGTCGCCTACCTCGCGGAACGCAACGACAAACTCTCCGGGACGCTGCGGGATGCCCGCGACCAGCTGATCAGCCTCAAGGAGGAAGTCGACCGGCTGGCCCAACCGCCCAGCGGTTACGGCCTCTTCTTGCGCAGTTACGAAGACGAGTCGGTCGACGTGTTCACCGGCGGACGCAAGTTGCGGGTGTCGGTGTCCCCGAACGTCGACGTGGAGGACCTGCAACGCGGTCAGGAAGTCATGCTCAACGAGGCTCTGAACGTCGTCGCGGCCAAGGGCTTCGAGCGGGCCGGCGACGTGGTCACCCTCAAGGAGATCCTCGACGGGGGCGACCGGGCCCTGGTGGTCGGTCACACCGATGAGGAGCGGATCGTCCACCTCGCCGACGTGCTGCTGGACGCCCCGCTGCGGATCGGCGACTCGCTGCTCATGGAGCCGCGGTCGGGCTACGTCTTCGAGCGCATCCCCAAGAGCGAGGTCGAGGAACTGGTCCTGGAGGAAGTGCCGGACATCGACTACACCGACATCGGTGGACTGAGCGCCCAGATCGAGGCGATCCGTGACGCGGTGGAGCTGCCGTTCCTGCACGCCGAGCTGTTCCGGGAGCACAAGTTGCGCCCGCCCAAGGGAATTCTGCTGTACGGGCCGCCGGGATGCGGCAAGACGCTCATCGCCAAGGCGGTCGCCAACTCGCTGTCCAGGCAGATGGCCAAGGAGCGCGGTGAGGGCGAGGCGAAGAGCTACTTCCTCAACATCAAGGGTCCCGAGCTGCTGAACAAGTACGTCGGCGAGACCGAGCGGCACATCCGGCTGGTCTTCCAACGGGCCCGGGAAAAGGCGAGCGAGGGTACGCCGGTCATCGTGTTCTTCGACGAGATGGACTCCATCTTCCGCACCCGCGGCAGCGGTGTGTCCTCCGACGTGGAGAACACCATCGTGCCGCAGTTGCTCAGCGAGATCGACGGGGTCGAGAGCCTGGAGAACGTGATTGTCATCGGGGCCTCCAACCGCGAGGACATGATCGACCCGGCGATCCTGCGTCCCGGCCGACTGGACGTGAAGATCAAGATCGAGCGCCCCGACGCCGAGGCCGCCCGCGACATCTTCACCAAGTACCTCACGATGGACCTGCCGATCCACAGCGACGACCTGATGGAGCACGTGGGCAGCGCCGAGGCGACGGTGTCGGCGATGATCCAGAGCACGGTCGAGCGGATGTACACCGAGATGGAGGAGAACCGCTTCCTCGAGGTCACCTACGCCAATGGCGACAAGGAGATCCTGTACTTCAAAGACTTCAACTCCGGTGCGATGATCCAGAACATCGTCGACCGGGCCAAGAAGATGGCCATCAAGGACTTCTTGAGTTCCGGGCAGAAGGGGCTGCGGGTCCAGCACCTGCTGACCGCCTGCATCGATGAGTTCAAGGAGAACGAGGACCTCCCGAACACGACGAACCCCGACGACTGGGCCCGGATCTCGGGCAAAAAGGGCGAGCGGATCGTCTACATCCGCACCCTGGTGTCGGGCAAGGGCAGCGAGGCCGGACGGGCCATCGACACCGCTACGAACACCGGTCAGTACCTCTGATTTCCAGCCGTCCTGCGGAGTGCCGAGCATGACGGTACGGCGGGTCATGGGCGCCGAGGTGGAGTACGGAATCTCCGTGCCCGGGCAGCCGACAGCCAATCCGATGCTGCTCTCCTCGCAGATCGTCAACGCCTGGGCGGTAGCAGAAGCACCGCGACTGCGGCGTACCCGGTGGGATTTCGAGGAGGAGTCGCCGCTGCGGGACGCGCGCGGGTTCGACCTGTCGCCGTCGCACGCGATGGACCACAACGATCTGGACGAGGATGCCGGTCTCGCCAACGTGATCCTGACCAACGGCGCGCGGCTGTACGTCGATCACGCCCACCCGGAGTACTCCACACCGGAGGTCACCACGCCACGCGATCTGGTGCTGTGGGACAAGGCTGGGGAACGGGTGATGGTCGAGGCCGCCCGCCGCGCAGCCACGGTGCCCGGTCAGCCGACCATCCAGCTCTACAAGAACAACACCGACAACAAGGGTGCGTCGTACGGGTCGCACGAGAACTACTTGATGCGCCGGCAGACGCCGTTCGCCGACATCGTGAAGCACCTGACGCCGTTCTTCGTCAGCCGGCAGGTGATCTGCGGTCAGGGGCGCGTCGGCATCGGCCAGGACGGCCGGGAGGACGGCTTCCAGATCTCCCAGCGGGCGGACTTCTTCGAGGTCGAGGTCGGCCTCGAGACGACGCTCAAGCGCCCGATTATCAACACACGCGACGAGCCGCACGCCGACGCTGAGAAGTACCGGCGGCTGCACGTCATCATCGGTGACGCCAACCTGTCCGAGATCGCCAGCTACCTCAAGTTCGGTACGACGTCGCTCGTGCTCGCGATGATCGAGGAGGAGGCGATCGGAGCAGACCTGGCGATCGAGGACCCCGTGCACGCGCTGCGGGCCGTCTCGCACGACCCGTCCCTGCGCTACCTGCTCCGGCTGCGTGACGGCCGGCGGATGACCGCCGTTGAACTGCAGCTGGAGTATCTGTCCCTTGCTCGGTCCTATGTGGACAGTCGCCTCGGGTCCGATGTGGACGATCAGACAGCGGACGTTCTGGACCGGTGGGAATCGGTGCTGGATCGGCTCGTGCGTGACCCGATGCTCTGCGTGCAAGAGCTCGACTGGGTGGCGAAACTGCGGCTCCTGGAGGGATACCGGGACCGCGACGGCCTCAGCTGGGCAAGCCCGCGGCTGGCCCTAGTGGATCTGCAGTACTCCGACGTACGCCCCGAGCGTGGCCTGTTCCAGCGGCTGGTGGCGAGGGGCTCCATGCAGACGCTCCTTGCCGAGTCCGACGTGGACCAGGCGATGATGCGGCCTCCGTCGGACACCCGCGCCTTTTTTCGCGGCGAATGCCTGCGGCGCTATCCGGGGCAAGTCGCGGCGGCCTCCTGGGACTCCGTTATCTTCGACCTCGGACGGGAGTCGCTGGTCCGCATCCCGACCCTGGAACCGCTGCGGGGGACGCGTGAGCACGTCGGGGCCTTGCTCGACGAGTGCGAGACGGCCGCGGAGTTGGTCGACACGATCACCGGCGCCCGCTAGCAAACCTCCTCTCCGCAGGCCTTCTCCGCAGGCCTTCTCCGCAGGGTCGAGGAGTTCACCCCGCGTTCACCCGGTGCATGCCGGTTCGCGAACAAGTTCCCTCACGGTAGGACCCGGCGGATCACCGCCACGTGCGTACCTGACGTGATTGAGGGGTAGCGATGGCCGATCCGACGATCGATCGAGATGACACCGGCGATGCCGGGAAGCGCGGATTCTCCCGCCGGAGGTTTCTGGGAGCTGGTGCCGCGGGTGCCGGTGGCGTTGCCGCCGCGGTGGTGTTCGGCACTGGGCTCAGGCCCGCCAGTGCCGCTCCCCCCAGCGGGGGGAAGGGCCCGCTCGCGGAGGCCGACCCGCACGTCAACACCGGGCCGTCCGGGTCGAGGGCGCGACTGCGACCACGGCCCGACGGGCTCGTCATCCTGCCGATCGATCGCGCGAAGTTCCAGGCCGGGATGCGGTTCGACCTGCGCATCGAGGCCACCGGGGTCGACACCGAGACCTCCCGCATCAACATCGCGGTGCGTGGTCCGAGCGGTCCTGCCCGCCTGCTGACGGATGACCCGGTGCGCACGAGTTCGGAACCGGACAGCTTCGTGGTGACCTACCTGGCCCTGCGGTACCCGGAGCCAGGGACCTACACGATCACGGCGTCGGTGACGTCCGACACGAGTCGGCCGGCGGCCGCTCGGGTGACCCACGAGGTGGTAGTCGCACGGGCTGGCGCTCGCACCGCCAAGAACGTGATCTTCT